>JBILKZ010000173.1:0-6354 GCA_044376405.1 Pirellulales bacterium | reverse complement strand
AACATCATCAAACAACATCTACCTTGTCATGACAGACAGGCGTGGTTATGTTCTTTTGGTGTTTATAAGCTGCGGCCGCGACCGCGTCGCCAAACAGCGGAGGGGACTAGGAACATGGCTCATCTAGCACGCACTCTGTCACGGCCTCGTTATCGTCAGCGGACCGGCTCATACGCCGCAGTTCCGGCCCTCCGCGCGGGCTTTACGCTGGTCGAACTGCTCGTGGTGATCGCCATCATCGGCACCCTCGTTGGCCTGCTCCTGCCAGCAGTGCAGTCGGCCCGTGAGTCGGCCCGATCGTCGATGTGCGCCAATAAGCTCAAGCAGATGGCCCTCGCTGTGCTGCAGCATGAGGGGGCGCCCTTCGGGAGTATCCACAAGGCTCCATAGAGTACGCCGCGGAGATAAGCGGCCAACGCGGGTCCAACTCAGCTTCTTGGCATTACTTCATATCGCCCTACATCGAGCAGATCGACGTCTTCACGAGGGGCGGCGTTCAGACGGGAGAGACCGATGTGGCCGCCCAGCGTGCTTACCGTCTGCGGAACGACGCGACCCCGCATCTACGGTGCCCGAGTGACACTGACGTGCTCGCGGGCAACAAGGCCTCGACCAACTACACGGCATGCCGTGGGCCATGCAACTACGCGCAGGGTAACGGCCTCTGCACAGCGAACTGGTCGGCCTACACGAACCGGCCCGACCTGGGCTGGAACGCAGGAACCTACATCGATGGCCGGACTGCGAATGGGAGGGCCTCCGCCGCCACCTTAAACCGCTCCAATATCCGTGGCATGTTCCAGCCCATTCTCTATGCAAACTGGTCGTTGTGGAGAATGACGACCAAGGACATGAAAGACGGCACCGCGAAGACGATCATGCTTGGGGAAACCCTCCCTGCCCAGCTGCGGGTGATGGAAGGCAACGCCTATCAGGCGTGGGGCAATTACCCGATGGTCACCGTGATTCCGATCAACACGATGGTCAAGCCCGGCGATTGCACCGCTGACGATAATCTGTACGTGCAGAACTGGGGCACCGCAACCGGCTTCAAATCGCGACACGTCGGGGGAGTCAACTTTGCCTTCGGCGACGGCACCGTCCGCTACGTGAAAGAAACGGTCAACATGGACGTGTTCCAAATGCTCGGCCATCCCAGCGACGGCCAGTCGCGGGACTTGTCAGTCAACTGAGCATGATCGCATGGAGCAACAACGACACGCCTCAATGACGCACATGCCCGCTGAATCAGGCTTCCAGTCTCCTGGGCGCTGCAGTCTGGTGGCCTTCCTGCTGCTGCTCACGGCGGGCCTCGTGGGCTGCGATGGCAACCGGCTGCGACCAGTGGTCGGCACGGTGATCGTCGACGGAAAGCCCGCGATGACCGGTGTCGAAGTGGTCTTCATCCCGCAGGGCAACACCCGGGAGGCGACTGGGTTCGTCGCGGAGGATGGCAAGGTCGTCATGAAGACGGTCGGCAAGCCTGGCGCCATGGCCGGCCTCTACAAGGTCGTGCTCCGAAATTCGCTCGACTCGATCCGGAAAGAGCCCGCGCCGACCAGCGAGCCAACCGACGACACGAAGCGAATGCTGGCGCCGATGGGCTGGGCGGAACGCCTGGCGAAAGAGACGAAATTCCTGGAAAATCCACCGAAGGGGCCTGGTTGGATTCCAAAATCCTACGACTCGCCCGCGACCTCGCCGCTCCAGCACGCGGTGCCGAAGGGCGGCTTGAAGAGCGGGTCACAAGAAGGACTCCGGCCGAGGTTTGAAGTTTCCTCGGAAAGCGACGCCAAAGCAGACGCTTCGAAGTAGCCTGCCTCTCGCACGGATGCATGGCAACTCAGCGGCCCTGCTTCGCCTCTATCCTGAACGGCAGCAAGGGATATGGCGACGGCGAGATCGTCTCCCTGCCGCAGACCTGTGCATAGGTCAGTTCCCGGCGTTCGAGCAGTCCGCCTCCGGCCTGCCAGATCTCGTAGGTCAGCCGGGGCGGGCTGCCGGCCGTGTCGAGTTCGAGCACGGTCCAGAGCTTTCCCTCGTCGACTCCGGTGAACCGCTCGGGGTTGGGCTTGAGCGTGATGTTGCCACTGCCGATCGGGCCGCTGGTGAACTCGAGGTGCCTGCCCTGCACCTGGTAGCCGGCGGTGAAGTGCCGGTCGCCGGAGAGCAGCACGACGCCCTCGATGCCGCGGCGCGTGATGAAATCGAAGATCTGCTGCCGTTCGCAGGCGAAGGACGACCAGCAGTCGGGCTGCGTGAGCGTCTGCCACTCGCTCCCACCGGCGACGACCTTGAAGGGAGCCGACGATCCGGCCAGTCCGTCGAGCAGCCAGGCGAGTTGCCTCGCGCCGAGCATGGTCTTGGTGGGGCCGTCAGGCGCGTCGTTGGGGGTCCGGTAATACCGCACATCGAGCATGAAGAACTCGACGTCACCCCGCTGGAAACGATAGTAGCAGCCGGGATTCCCCGGCTCGCCGGCTGAAGGGTTGGCCCACCACTGCCCGAAGACCCGCAGCGAGTCTTCCTTGCCCGGCTGCGTGCCATCGGAGTTGTTGGGGCCGTAGTCGTGGTCATCCCAGACGGCGTAGGTCGGGACCTCGCGGATGAGCCGCGTGAAGCCGTCGACCGTCCGCATCATGTGGTAATAGTCACGGAGCTTCGCCGGATCGGTCGTGTCGCCATAGTGGTTGTCGCCCAGCATCAGCAGCATGTCGAAATTTTTCCGCGCGGCCATCTCGCCGAACGCAGCGGCGGCATAAACAGCCCGTCGCCCCACGCACGAACCAAACGCCACCCGCTGCCGCCCGCGGGTGCCGGCCACCGGGGCGGTGACGAACGACGGGTAGGGCCGCGTGAGCGCTGGCCGACCGTCGAGCTGCGGGCAGTAGTGGTAGCGGGTTGCCGGCCGCAACTCGCGAACCTCCACCTGCCCGGTGAACGACTCGGCCTCGGCAAGTTTTGGGCCGTCGATGATCCGCCCGTCGGCGAGCGAAGGATCCTCGCCGATCCGGAAGCCGAGGCCGCATGCGTTTGAAGCCTTCACCCAGAGTCGGGCCGCGGTGTCGCCGACATGCCCGACGAGCGGCCCCGCATGGACGAATGCCTCGCCCGGCACGGGCACGACCACCGGCACCGGGCCGTCGGACTCCGGGGCTGCGATTGAAGGCGAGTTCGGGGCTGCGTTTGCGGCCGGGGTTGGCTTGACCGCACCATCACCCGCGGCGCCCGCGGCTGACTGTGCCGTCGTGATGGCGCCGATGCCGCCCGCCGACTGGAGGAGGAACTCGCGTCGCGAGGAGTGCGGCACTGGCATGGGTTGTCCTCTCGTGAAAGCGTGACGCCGGCGAATGCCTCCGGCATCATCCCGCGACCGACGCGAGCATGATACCCGCCTGCTCCATGCACCGACAGCCGGCCGAAGCGCGTGCTCGTCAAGCTGATCGGCGAGTAGCCGCAGGCGACGGCCCCTTCGGACGGCCATACCAACTGTCCCGTTGCAGCCCGACGCCCGCGTGCGATCTCATCTTGCCGTGGATTCCAATTTCTGCGCGGATGTCACGCTGGTTTTTCAGGTTGGTTGAAGCGTGATCATCCGGCTGACAAACGGAGCGCGAACCAAACGCACGCGAGCCGCGTACTCTTCCCGTCGACGAGCTCAGGCAGCACTTTCTCGGGGCTTGCTGCCCGCCCGCCACAGTCGTCATGAAGCGACCATCCGCGGTCCCGCGGGATGCACGGGCGTCGCTCCCTCCCACCTTTCCCCCCTCTCTCCTCATCTCTCCTTCGGCGCCGTGCGCCTGATGGACCCTTCGACCTGTTGGCCCCACCAAATTGGTTCTTTCACTCCGTCCTGA
The DNA here is from genome assembly GCA_044376405.1 of Pirellulales bacterium. GTDB lineage: Bacteria > Planctomycetota > Planctomycetia > Pirellulales > UBA1268 > CAMCQY01. The sequence goes on along the minus strand of JBILKZ010000173.1, from coordinate 2,497 downwards.
TCTCCATTCTGGCTTGAAAGGAATCTCCCATGTCGCGTGTCACATCCCAGACTGATCGCTCCTGGCATCATCCCAGCCGGATCCTGTTGGCTGAAGAATCGATCCTTGCGATGGCGGTCGTCGCCGCAGGATGTCTCTATCTGTTCGCGTGGCTGCCGAAGCCGATCATGCCGCCTGCAGCCACGGCAACGGTGCACAAGCTGAAGGCTTCGCTCTCGCCCCGGCCAAGTGCCAGCGCGGGAGTCCCGCTGATAACCGCGAGCCAGCCGATGATGCGTGCCATCCACCACGCCCAGAAACGCGAGGCCCGTGGTGCGTTCAACGAATCGACCCGTGCCGCGTGGCAGGCTGCGGGCGACGAAATCCGGAAGCTCTCACTGCTCCCGATCGCGACGAGCGATGGCCACGTCATCCGGCTCTGGATGCGTGAAAGCGAGGAGGAACGGGTCGTCGCCATCGAAGACTTCCTGGAGGAATTGCTGCCCGGCAGGTTTGCCGCTCTCGAGGAGCAGCGTCGCGCTGCGGTGGCAGCCGATCCCTCCCTCGATGAATCGCTTCCCGCGGTCACCTGGTTCGCGGTGGTGGACGATGCTCCCGCCGACATCCGCGAACAGGCGTTCAACCTCTGCATGCTCCGGGAGGACGCCCGCAAAGCGGCGGCCCTCATCGGGACGTACCGCGACATCGTGGGCTACGACCACTGGAAGGCGGCGTGTGCCGTCGGAGCGAGCCCGACGGGGTTGCAGGCGCACGCCGCGATCTGGCGGGCCGACTACGATGTGAAGCTTGCCCAGTTCAGCCTCGCGAAGGATGCCTACGAGGAGGGCTTCCGGGCCTGGCGGGCCGTCTGCGACGCGACTCCCGCAATGCGGTCCGATCCGGTGCTCGTGCGGGAGATGAAGGAGCACCTCGAGCGGTATCGCGAGGTGCTCGCAACGCTACAGGAACCGGTCGAAAGCCCGGTCGACCTGCAGGACGTGATCGGTGCTTCGGAGCCGGTCACGCTCTGATCTCCGGTCGCCGAGGCACCTGGAAAAGCGACAGCACTTTTCGCCGGCAGGAGATTCACTCATAATCCCCTGCCGGCGATTGGCTTCCGCGGACGGGCAGGTGCTTCCTGCCTAGAGACCGCTGCCATGCGTCCTGCAAGATACCTACGGGAATGTTCTGCCATGATCGTTCACACGCACATGCTCTCCCGACGGACCATCCTGTCGATGGCCGGTGCCACCCTTGCCCTGACACACCTTGGATTTGGAGGATCTCACGTGACCGCTGCCGACAACAAGAACCCGCGTTGCTTCATGGACATCAGCATCGGCGACAAGCCTGCCGGCCGCGTGGTCATCGAACTCCGGGCCGACGTGGTGCCAAAGACGGCGGAGAACTTCCGCGCCCTGTGCACCGGCGAGAAGGGATTCGGCTACAAGGGCTCGTCGTTCCACCGCGTGATCACCGAGTTCATGTGTCAGGGCGGTGACTTCACCAACCACAACGGCACCGGCGGAAAATCGATCTACGGGGAGAAGTTCGCCGACGAGAATTTCCAACTCAAGCACACAGGCGCCGGCGTGCTGAGCATGGCCAATGCCGGCCCCAACACCAACGGCTCGCAGTTCTTCCTCTGCACCGTCCCCACGCCGTGGCTCGACGGCAAGCATGTCGTGTTCGGGAACGTCGTCGAAGGAATGGACGTCGTCAAGGCGATCGAGAAGGCGGGTTCCGGCAGCGGGAAGACGAGCGCCAAGGTGGTGATCACCGACTGCGGCGAGGTGAAGTAAACGGAGGATCAACGTTTCAGAGCCAACACCAGCACGCCGACGCCGACCATGAGTATCCCCAGCCATTCACGGCCTGATGGCCGCTCGTGGAGGAACAGCACTGCAAAGACCGCCACCAGCACGAGGCTGAGTTTGTCGACCGGGGCTACTTTTGAAGCATCCCCTACCTTCAACGCCCGGAAGTAGCAGACCCACGACGCGCCGGTTGCGAGGCCCGACAGCAGCAGAAACCAGAGTGTCTTCGCGGGAAGTGTCATCGGGTTGGCCCACTTCCCCGTCGCGATCACGAAGGCAGCCAAAACCACAGCGATGATCCCGGTCCGCACCAGGGTCGCGAGATCGGAATCAACCCCTGCGAGACCGACCTTCGCAAAGATGGCCGTCATCGCTGCGAACACCGCGGAAAGCAGCGCCCAGACAAACCACGTCGCGTTGGTATCCATGGGCCTGCTCTCCAAAGCGTCTCTCGTCGGAACCGTGGCCCGTGGCCTCGGTGAGATGTCAGTTGAGCTGGCAGTATAGCTACGGTGAGAACCACCGCAGCGTGCCGGCCCGCGGACTTGAGCGCGGCACAGCCTGCCCGTCTTGCCCGCTGTGACGCATTCATAGGCTGCCACAGGCTTCTCGCTGAGCCTTTGCCGCGAGGCGTGGATTCTGCTCCGGTTCCGCGCCGAAACACTCAAAGCCATGACCACGAAGACACATGCCTGGAGCCG
>JBILKZ010000172.1:0-6368 GCA_044376405.1 Pirellulales bacterium | reverse complement strand
AGGGATTCACGAACGCCCTCGATGATCCGGGCATTGGCCTGATGCAGCACGAACAGGTCGATCGCATCAAGAGCCACGCCCGACCGTTCGATCACCTGCCGGATGTTTTCCTCGGCGAGCCGGATCGCCCACTTGAACACCGCACGGCCGTCCATCTGCATGAACTGTTGCCGTTGGGCAAGGCCCTCCGCCGTCACCGGCTGCCGCGAGCCGCTCATCGGGCAGGCGAGCAGGCCGGCACCGCGACCGTCGGAGCCGAGCGAGAAGGCGAGCAGGCCATGCTCCCGCCCCGAGGCTTCAGGTGGCGACGCCTCGAGCAGCACCGCCCCGGCACCGTCGCCAAAGAGCGGCCAGGTTTTGATGTCCTCGGGATCGACGACGCGGGAGTTCGTGTCGGCGCCGGCCACGAGCGGCAGCCGGCTCGAGCCGGCGGCCATGAAGTTGGCGGCAGTCACCAATGCGTAGGCAAAGCCCGCGCAAGCGGCGGTCACGTCCATCGCCGGCGCGTCGAGCCCAAGCTTCTCCTGCACGATGCAGGCCGTGGACGGGATGCTCATGTCGGGCGTAAACGTGCCAAGGACGAGCAGGTCGACCGCCGCCGGATCGGCTCCCGCATGGGCGATCGCCGCCCGGCAGGCTTGGGCGGCGAGATCGCTCGTGGCCATGTCCGGCGAGGCGTGCCGCCGCTCGTGGATACCCGAGCGGGCCACGATCCACTCGGGATCACAGCCGAGCCTGGCCAGATCGGCATTGGTCACGACATGCGATGGCACGCTACTGCCGATGCCCGCCAGTCGGAAGCCCACGGCCCGCCCGAATCGGGAGGGCCTCGGCGAAGTCAGGATGTCGGACATCGCGGCAGCCGCCTCAGGTCAGTTCCGTGCCGACGCCGCCGATCGACGCACATGCCGCGGCTTGATGATGTCGGTGGCGAGGCCCAATCGCTTGAGCAGCAGGATCTCGTAATAGGTCAGGTCGAACTCCCACCACTTGTGCTGCACGCTCGCGCTGGCCGGATCGTGATGGTGGTTGTTGTGCCAGCCCTCACCCGCAGCCACCAGCGCCACGAGCCAGTTGTTGCGGCTGTCCTCCCCGGTCTCGTAGGTCTGGTAGCCGAACAGGTGCGACAGCGAATTCACGCTCCAGGTCATGTGCCAGACGAGCACCGTCCGCACGAACGCGCCCCACACCAGCCAGCTCGCTCCCAGCTGCACGCCATGGAACCAGTCTCCACCGGCGAGCCGGCCCACCAGCAGTCCGGCAAGGGCGAAGATGGCCGCATGGGCCAGGTAGATCCAGAGCGTGCTCGTCGGATGCCGCTCCAGGAACCGAAAGTAGCGATCAGCCAGGATATCGCGGGCATACTTGTCGAGAAAGGAGAGCGTGCGGCGATCCGGGGCCCGTCGGAACAGCCAGCCAACGTGGGACCAGCTCGTGCCGTCGCGGGGCGTGTGCGGGTCTTCGGGTTTGTCGGAGTGGACATGGTGCAGCCGATGGGTGGCCACCCAGCGTGCGGGAGTATCCTCCAGACAGCAGAGGGCGATCGTCGCAAGCGTCCGCTCCAACCAGACCGGCACCTTGAGGCTGCGATGGGTGAGCAGGCGGTGGTAGCCGAGGTTGATGCCCATGCCAAACACATGGGTGCCGACCAGCGAGATGACCAGCCCCGACCAACTGAAGCACCACGGCAGCAAGGCGAACAATGACAGCACATGCACCGTCACGATGGGGAGCAGATATTCCCAGTGGACCGTGACCCAGCGGATATTCCAGCCGGACACACCGCGGGGAACCCCTCTGGCGTAGGCGGGCGAGATGCTGGGCGAGAACCCTTGCGAGGCAAACGTATCGGCCTGCACGCTGCCCGATGCTGGAACTGATGCCGCGGAGGATGAGTTCATGACAGGCCTACATGAGACGCGAAGGGGGCGATTGAACAGGAAACCGTCATTATCCGGCTGGCGGAGGGTTCCACAAGCGCACGGCACCGCAACGGGCCACGAACGGGTTCTCGCCACGGATCACAATCGCTGCAACCCTCCACGTCGCCCCTGTGCCGCAGCGATCACTGTCCCTCTGCAGCCGGCGCAGACTGGGCCTCCTTGGCCTCTGCCTTCTGCACCATGCTGTTCCGGCCGAGGTGGATCTTCTCGTACTCCTTGTCGGAAACAACGTAATACCAGTCTGCGAACCGCCCGTTCAGTTCCCGCACCCGCTTCTGCGCCGCCTTCACCTTGTCGTCGTAATCGTCCTGCTTCCGGCGATTCTCGCGCTCCACGCGGCGACGGTTCTCGAGTGCGACCTGCGCCGCTGCCTCCGCCTCGTCGGCCTTCTTCAGGCTCTCGGCCGCATCAGACTTCTTCTCCGCGGCGTCACCATCCTTCTTCTCGCTCTTGTCGCCGTCTTTCTTGTCATCCTCTTCCTTCTTGGATGCATCGGCCGGCATTTCCGGCAGCGGATCAAGCGTCGGCTTTTCGAGCAACTGCTCGTTGAACCGCGCCATCACGAGGAGATACCGGCCGCTCGTCTCGCCGCCGGCGTCTTTCTCGGGCTCGGCCCCCTTCCCATCCTTTGCTTCCTTGTCGTCCTTGCCAGCTGCCTTCGAGTCGCCGGCCACGGTGGTCGGCGCGCCGAATCGCAGGACGTATTCCACGCCGTCCTTCATCCCCACGATCGTCTCCCCGTCGGTGGAGAGAATCTCACCGGTCTTCAGCGGCAAAAAACCCCTTTGCTGCATCGATGTCACCGCCTCCCGGTCGTTGGTGAAGCTCTCCTCCGCCTTGAGTTCGGCGCTCAGCCCTGAGGGCTTGCGGGCCACATCGACGATCTTGAGGTCGCCCAGTGCATTCCGCAGGTCGTTGAGCTTGCCGCTGGCGAGTTCCTCGCCGTCGGCCAGTTTCTCTTCCTTCGGCTCGCCCTCCTTCGAAAACGCCTCGAGTTTCACCAGCGACCACTTCGCATCCTTGTCGTCATACGCGAGGTCGACCCGATACTTACGATCCAATTGCACGCCGACCCTGCCATTCGACTCGACCGCCACCAGCGCGTAGTCCTCGAGGCCCAGCCGCCGCACATCCCACGGCGAGAGCTTGAGGAGATCCTTTTCAATCCAGTCGTCGAAGCTCGTTGTGAACTTTGACGTGTCGACCTCCACGCGATAGACGGGATCCTGTCCTGCCTTGCGGACGAACCGCAGCGTCCGCCCGCTGGCGTCGGCACCGACCCGCCGCTTGTCTTCCTTGCCGACGATCAACCGCGCCAGCTTGTTCCCGGAACCGTCACGGATCTCGATAAGCTGCCCGACACCAGTCATGCCAGGCTTGATCTTTTCAGGATCGGGTTCAATCACGCCGTACGTCTCGTGATCGCCGGGGGATTTGCTCACCACGTCGAGCATCTTGAGATCGACGAGCGACGTGGCGGCCGCGGCGAGCTGCTCCTTGGCATCGGCGGGATAGTTCTGGTGGGCAGGCAGCACCCACACGCCCCCCGACTGCAGCACCTTGAATGGATGCAGCGTGGAGAGTTCGTCGTCGTACGACACAATCTCCAGGCTGGCCGCCTTCGACGCATCGGACAGTTCCGGGAACAGCACCCGCTGCTCCTCTGGCTCGACCTTGGAGCTCTTGAACCGCGGCTGAACGGCCGTCCCGAGCAGGAGTATTCCCACTCCGCCCAGCAGAAACAGCCCGGTACGGAGCATCACGGGCGACAGCCCAGCCGGCGGCTCGTCCATGACCGGATTGTCCGGATGCCGAAACCTTTTCTCGTGTCCTTCGTCGTGCATCATGCTCTGGGTCCTACCTGTCGTGTCCATCGTGTTCACCTGACTTGCATCCAATCGAACGCAATCGATTCCATCTGGGGACAATTACCGGAGCCTCGTCTTCGCCACGCCCTCGCGTTCCAACGCCCGGCGTCGGAAGTAGACGAAGAACGCCACTACGAGCGGCGGAATCGGCGGCAGCAGCACGGCCAGCCACTTCTGCCGGTCCTGCTCCTTGCGGATCTTCGCCTCCAACTGCCGCTCGACGGCCTCGACTTCGGTATCCCGCTTCCGCTTGAGCTGCTCGATCTTCGTGTCGAGCCGCCGCTGCGAGAGCCGCTGCCGGCTGGCGAGCTGCTGCACGGCCTGCATCGCCGCCTGCGGATCAGCGTCGCCCGCGGTCTCCATCTCCTTGATCTTTTTCTCGAACTCGCCCACTTCCGCCTGCATCGAGTCGTTGGCGCCGCGCTCCGCCTCGTCGAACTCGGCGATGAACTTCTGCCGCTCGAGGTCGGCCTTCTCGCGGGCGGTGGCCACGGTGTCTTCGATCCGTTCGAGCGTGCGGTGCTTCGGCTTGCGCTTGCGGATCTCGAGAAACCGGTCATCGCCCGCCAGCGAGTCGAGGATGTTGAGCACAAACGTGACATTGTCGAAGTTGAGCCCAAACACCTCGTCGGGCCGGTTGCGGAGGCCGAAGATCCGGCCGTCCATCAGGTCGATGTCGGCGACAACGACGGCGCGGATCGGCTTCGCTGCCGATCCGCCATCCTTGCCCGCCTCCGGGCCGCTCTCCGCCACCGACTTGCGCTCGATCGCCACGGCCAGCACCATCGACTCCTTCGCCTGCTTTTCGAAGATCTGCAGCTGCCGCATGTCGCCGCGGTTGCCCATCACCTGCTCGACCTCGATCGTTCCGGTCCGCAGGCCGGTCTGGGCCAGCGGCGTCCAGTTCACGTCGGCCTTGTCGTCCTTGACGACAGCTCCCGGAAACGGAAACAGCACCTCTTGGAGGCCCGCGGTGATCGGCTGGCGGGCATTGAAGCCGGGCAGCTTGCCAGCGGCGTCAGCCGTGAGATCGGAGTCGATGAAGACGAACTCATCTGGCAGTTCGAGCTTGGGGTGCGGGTTGTAATCCTGGCAGACGATGAGCGGATCAGAGCCAGTCTGCCCCATGGCCGGTCGGCCGCCTCGCGCCATGAGCTTCAGGCCGAGCGTCTGCCAGAGCTGGCCGATGTCGCCCTTGGGCTGCTGCTGTGGCTGAAACATCGCCATCGGCCCGCCCGGCCCGCGGCGGGGCTGCGCCGTGCCCGGCACGCCCTGCATCAGCACCGGCAGCGGATCCTCGAACACAGCGACCGGCTGGCCCGCGCGGACGGCGGCCACGAAGTGGTTCATCTGCTCCGGCCCCAGCGACGACGGCTGCACGGCGAGCAGCACGTCATAGCTGTCGGTGATCGGCGCCGACGCATCGACCTGCACCACGTCGTATTGCTTTTCGAGTTCCTCGAGCACGGGCTGCCGCGGCCGCTGCTGCCCCGTGGCCATGTCGAAGCCGCCGAAGAGATCGGCGTCGGTCGTGAGCACGCCCAGCCGCTTCCGCTTCTGCTGGGCGGCGGTGCAGATCGAGCGGATCAGCTCATATTCCACCGGCGTGCCCTTGTCGAAGAACGGCACCACCACCTTCTCGAGTCCACTCGTGAAAGCACACCCCAGGAAGATGCTCTCGTCACGGTAGGCGCCCCGCACCCGCGACAGCACGCTCACCGGCTCGATGCCGAACTGCTGCGACGCGAGTGCCGCGGCCTCGGTCTTGGGATCGGTGGAGATGACCTCGACGTTGACCTTGCCGCGGCCGAGCTGCTGGAACTGCCGCAGCATGTTGAGCAGGTTGAGCCGCGTCTGCGTGTAGTCCTCCGGCACGGTCGGGCTGACGTATGCCTTGATGTCGATCGGGCGGCTCGTGTCGAGCTCGCGGAGCAGCCGCCGGGTGTCGGGGGAGAGCGAGCTGATCCGCTCTTCAGAGAGATCGGCCCGCACATCCATGCCCCGGAAGAGGAGCACGACCCCGAGGGCCGCCGCCGCCAGCCCGAGCGTCCGCGCGATGTAGTGCACGCCCATCTTCGCGCCGTCCCGCCGGCTCGTCCAATGCCGACGGCCGATCAACACCATCGCGATGTAGAGGCAGACCGCCACGATGCCGAGGAAGTAGGCGATTCCCGACAGGCTGACGATGCCGCGGCCGAAGTCGGCGAACTGCTCGGCGAGGCTGCACGGCCGCACCCATTTGGCGAGCCCCGGTGACATCACCGACCCCGCCTGGTCGGCCACGACCAAGGGCGCGTTGAACGCCAGCCCGAGGATGAAGGCCACCGTGAGGTTGTTGGTGAGGAAGCTGGCCACCACGCCGATGGCGATCATGGCGATGCCGACGAACCAATAGCCCAGATAGTTGGAGAGCAACAGGCCGGCGTCGGGTGTGCCCCAGAGCAGCAGGATGGCGAGGTTACAGATGCAGGAGAACAGCAGCGCCACCGTGTAGATCCCCACCGCCGCGAGGTATTTTCCGAACACCACCTCCCAGTCGCTGGCGGGAATCGTCAGC
>JBILKZ010000080.1:0-18189 GCA_044376405.1 Pirellulales bacterium | reverse complement strand
CTGACCGCAGCCGGTACGTTTCGGCGAGCCCGTGAAACACCGTGTCGAACCCCTTGTCGAGCGACTTGCTACCGTTGAAGAGATCCTCGATCGTGATCCAGGTGCCGGCGGCCATCGGGCCGGGCTTCATCGTGGGATCCATGAAGAGCATGATCTGGTAGAAGCCGGTGTGGCCGCCGGCCAGCCACGCTGCGACCGAATCGGCGTAGGCCCGGCTCGAGATCGCGTGCTGCGGCCGCATCGGCAGCCGGTAGTCGTGCTTCACGCCGCCGCTCGTCGACTCGGCGTTGACGATGCCATAGCTGAGCCAGAGCGCGGGCCGGTCGGGCCAGACCGTCTTCAGCCGGCGGATCCGGGCATACCGCTCGCGGTTGTCGGCGTCGTAGTAGTAGGCCGCGGCGATGTCGAACTTCCAGTCGCGGTCATAGAGGCAGGGGCCGTTTTGGTCGGGCATGAACGTCGCCGTCTGGAAGCCCGGCCGCAGCCGGCCGTAGCGGAGCTTCACGAAGTCGTGGATCCGGTTGAAGCCCTCGATCGCCACCCGCTGCTCCCAGCTCCACCAGGCCTGCCGCTGCCGCTCGGTGAGGTTTTCTTGGTTGCCCCGAACGCGGGCCGGATCGATCCCCGCCTCCAGGCAGAAGAGCCGCCAGCCGTCGTTCCACGCCTGGAAGGCCGCGAAATACATCGTCTCCTCGCCGATCACGACGCCATCCACAAAGTCGAGCGCCGGCAGCAGTTCCTTCTCGAACGGCTGCCAGTAGCCGTCGCGCCACGCACGGGAGAGGGCGACCTGCACCGGATTGGGCGCGGTTTTCACGCGGGCGAGCACCACCTTGCCGGCCGCGTGGGCCTTGCGGATCGCGTCGTCTTCCCTCACCGCAAGATCGTAATAGCCGCCGAAGGGCGACAACGCCGCGCCAGGCCCGTGGCCACACAGGAACACCTCGTTGCGGTCGCGGCCGAGCACATGCGCGGCGGCCGGCGGCGCCGGCGCGGGTTTGCCGGTCGCCCGCGCGAGGGCACTGGCGAGAGAGAGCCGCGTCGCCTCATCGGTCTCCTCACGCACCGCCTTTTCGAGCATGGCGGCGTCGGCTGATTCGGCACACTCGACAGCCGCGGCGGCGGCATGCAGCCGCACGACACGAGAGGGATCGGCGAGGCCGGCGGCCAAACGCCCGCGGGCCTCCGCGGGGGCGACGCGGGCGAGCGCCGCGAGCGCGTCGGCCCGCACGACGTGGTCGGTGTTCTCGCAGGCGGTGACAAGGTCGGCGATCGCATCGGCCGAACGCTCGGCGGCAAGTGCCGCGACGATCCGGCTCCGCACATACGGATGCTCGACGGCCAGCTGCCGCTGCCGCCGCGCGCGGGGCTCGGCGGGCAGGAGCGGCCCCAGGCGGAGCCGGGCCGCCTCGGCGAGGGTCCAGTCGGCATCATTGGCAAGCGAGGCGAGCAGCTTCTCGCCGATGGCGGGCAGTGTCTCAATTCCTGCAGCCACGACACGTCCGTCGGGCTCGGCCAGCCAGGCCGAGCCACCGTCCTTGATGGCAGCGAGCCGAGCCTGCGCCTTGAGGCCTTCGATCCGCAGCCGCGGGTCGGCGGCAAGAGAGGCAGCGCGGATCACCGGCAGGTCGTCGGCCGTGCCCTGTCGGCAGAGCAGTTCGACCGCCGCACGGTCGTCGGGCTCGTCGCGCAGATACATCCGCACCCGCTCGAGCAGCCCCTGCGGCGAGCGGCCGCGGGCGGCGAGCGCGTTCATCGCGGCCACGGCCACGGCCGCATCCTTGTCGGCAGCAAGCGCCGGAAGCTCCGCGTCGCCCGTCGGCGCAGCGAGCATTCCATACCCCTCGGCTGCCGCCCGCCGCAGCCGGGGATCGGCCGCCTTGGCCGCGATCGCCAGAAGGGGCGGCGCCTGCCTCGACTCGATGGCGGCCAGCGCCCGCAGGCCGCCGCACTGGCGGGCCACGCTGCTGCCGTCGACGGCCCCCGCGGCCATGCTCGTGTCGCGGATCAGCCCCGGCTCGCCGGCATCCGGCTTTTCATCGAGGGCGTCTTCGACCGCGGCATCGATCGAATCCTCGTTGGCTTTCTTAAACTCGCCGAGCAGCGCCACGAGGTCGCTCTCGTAGCCGCTCCGGTCGTATTTCGTGGCCCTGAGAAGCGCGATCGCGGCCGGCTCCGCGTCGGTGCCGATCGCGAAGGGCACGACGAGCTTCAGCCGCCGCACGGCTGGATCGACCGACTGCCGCTGATTGCCCTTCCCGAGATCGAGCCCCGCTTCGAGTACCGCCCGCGCGACCGTCGGGCTCGTCCGTGCCGCATCGAGGTGGTCGGCCAACGCGTCGATCTTCGCGAGGCCCACGTCGCCCCACTCCACGCTCGTGCTCCGCGACAAAAGCGCCGCCACGACCGCGTCTCCCGTCACCTTGCTCTCGGCGAACGTATCGAGCCACGCGAGCCGGGCCGCCTCATCCGGCCCGAGGCCGAGCCGGCGGGCCACGAGCGGCGCCGTCGCGGCGAGCAGTTTCTTGAAGTCGCGGGGATCCGCATACGGCACGACGATCCGTTCCGGGGCAGCGTCGCCCGTGGCGGCGACCTCCACCGCGATGCCGCCATCCGCCGGCTCCATCTGCACGAGCAGATCGACCTGCAGCCGTGCCGCGAAGGCCGCGAGCGTGAGGCGGCCGGGCTTCACGAGGGCAGGGCTCGTCAGTTCGTCGCGGATCGCCGCGAACCGCTGCGGATCGACAAGCAGCAGCCCCGGCCGCGACAGGAGCCGTTCATGCAGCAGCGTGGCCAGGCAGTGGATGGCGACCAGCTTCGGCTGCCGCACCTCCTCGGTGGCAAGCCGCGTGGCGGGTGGCTGGATCGCGGCGCGGATCACACCCGCGGTCGCGTCCGCCGCGGCCGCAGATACATCGCGCACGAGCAGGCCGAGCAGCGTGGTGACGAGCAGGGTTCGAGCGAGCAGGTGTCTGGCGAGCAGGGTATTCATTGGATCCGCGGTTGGCTGCGGCGAAGTTCCCATGCGATCGTATGTCGCCCCACCGGCCCCCGCATCCTGCAAAAGCAGGATGCTCCCCTTTTTTCGCGATCCGCGTGATTCTGGAGCACGGGGAAATTCGCTCCCGTCCCCTATTTACCCTTCACGCCAGCCGGCGGGATTCCTGGCTGAGAGCGTCCACGATAAACCGGATCATGTCGGGGGCCAGGCCGGTGGCGAGGGGATCCCGCGATTCGAGCAGCGCCGTGTGCGGGATGCCGAGCGCCCGGAGCTTGCTCTGCAGGCGGGCCGCACCATCATGCCAGTGGACGTCGGCGGGGTCGCTCGCAAACCACTGGTGCCGTGGCCAGTTGAGCGGATGCACGTGAAGGATCGCCGTGTCCTGCCGCGCGCGTTCGACGTCGCCGTAGGTCTCCCAGAGCGTGTCGTAGTATTCGCCGTCATCTCGAATGTCGCATTCCCGCATCGCCAGATGGAAATCGATCGCAGGGGCGATGGCGGCCGAGACTGGAAAGACCGTCGGATGCCGGTACGAGATGCGGAGCGCTCCCTGGCCCCCCATCCCCGTGCCGATCAGGGCGATACCGGGCGGCTGCACGCCAAACCGTTGTGCGACCTCGGCCCGTACCCGCTCCAGAATAAACCGTTCCGGCGTGAGTTCCTTGTCGAAGCCGGGCATGATCCGGTCGAGCCACCACGAGCGGCCCGTCCGTGGCGCGATCGTCGGCAGTCCGGCCTCCTCCATCACGTCGCGGATCGCGGGCTGAAGCTGGAGCGGCTGCTCCGTGACGTCGTGCAGATGGATCACCGCCCGGCCGGGCAGGGGGCGGGGCGGCTCGTAAAGTTCGCAGAGATGGCCGGCGACGGTGATCGTCGACCAGTGCGGCCGCGGAACCAGGGGCAGCGATGATGGAGCGGGGGGGAAGGGCATGGAGAGGATGGCGGCTGCCGAGACTGCATGGCGTGACGCGGGAGGGAAAACGTGGATAATACTCCGGTTCAGTCTCCGGTGCCCGGCCTTCAGACCGAGGTCTCTCATGAGCCAGTTCGACGAGCAGACACTGAATCTTCAGCGATCGATCTTTCGCTCGAAGATCGCAAAAGCGAAACGGGCTACCATGGCCCAAAACATGGCCGACGGGCCGATGCTGTTCGACCAGAGCATGCGACTGATGCGGGACGCCATCCGCACGGAGCACCCGGAGTTTAGCGACGCCCAGATTCAAGGCGAAGTGCGGCGCAGGCTGCGGATTGCCAAGCGGATCGATGACGCCTCGATCTACCAGGATGCCGGAACGATCGATGGACAGCCTTGAGGTGCTCGGCCACGTCGTCGCCGTGCTCGACGAATTGCGAATCGACCACATGCTCGTGGGGGCGTTCTCCAGCAACGCCTACGGTGTGGCTCGCGCGACCAAGGACGCCGACTTCGTCGTGGCCTGCGATGCCGTTGCTGTTCTGCGTGTCGCCGAGGCGCTCGGGCAGGAGTATCGGCTCGATAGACAGATGCAATTCGAGACGATTACCAACACCGTGCGCAATGTGATCACACACCTGCCCACGGGTTTTGATATCGAGCTGTTTCGTCTGAGTGACGATCCGCACCATCAGGAGCGGTTTCGCCGCCGAAGGCGTGGGATGGTGGGCGGGCTCGCACGGGGTGTCTGGATCCCTACGGCGGAAGATGTCATCGTGCAGAAGCTCCGCTGGCACCGGGACAAGGATCTTGGTGACGTCCGAAACGTCATCGCCGTCCGCTCTGGCGAACTCGACTGGGAGTACATTCGTCGCTGGGCCGGCACGCACGGTACGCTTGAACTGTTGGAACGGCTGGTTGCCGCGCTGCCGAAGCTCGACGACCTTGCTGATGACTGATTCTCGCTCAACAGATCACCTCCCGCATGCAGACCCTACTCACCGCCGAACAGCTTTCCGAGGGGATCGACCGACTGGCACGCGACGTGCGGCAGGCCTACGGCGACGGGCCGCTCACCGTCGTCGGCGTGCTCACCGGCAGCGTCGTGGTCGTGTCGGACCTGATCCGCAGACTCTCTGGACCGGTGCGGCTCTCGATGGTGTGGGCGAGCAGCTACCGCGGCACGGCGACACGGGCCGGCCAACTCGACCTGCGGCTCGACCTGCTGCCAGATCTCACAGGACAGCATGTGCTGCTCGTCGACGACATCTTCGACAGCGGCCGGACACTCGAGGCGATTCTCGCCGACCTGCGGGGCAGGGGGGCGGCGAGCGTGCGGTCGCTCGTGCTCCTGCGGAAGCAGGGCCGCGCGGAAGTGGCGATCGAGCCCGACTTCGTCGGCTTCGACATCCCCGACCTGTTCGTCGTTGGGTATGGACTCGACTACGACGGTGCCTGGCGGCACCTGCCCCACGTCGCTGCGCTCGATTCCGATGACATCACCACAGGCGACGCCGGCCCTGCAGGCGCTGTCGGTGGGGCGTGAGTCAGAACGTGACTCAGAAATAGCCCTCGCGTTTCTTCTTCTCCATCGATCCCGCCTCGTCGCGGTCGATGAGCCGACCTTGCCGCTCGCTCGTGCGGGTGATCAGCATCTCGGCGATTACCTCCGGCACCGTGACGGCGGTCGATTCGTGGGCCGCCGTGAGCGGATAATCGCCCATGGTGCGAAAGCGGACCCGCTTCATCACCGGCCGCTCGCCAGGCAGCAGTCGGAAGCGGTCGTCGTCGACCATGATCCACAGTCCGTCGCGGTCGACGACGGGCCGCTCGGCAGCGAAGTAAAGCGGCACGATCGGGATCCGCTCGCGGTGGATGTACTGCCAGATGTCGAGCTCGGTCCAGTTCGACAGCGGGAAGACGCGGATGTTCTCGCCGCGGCGGATGCGTGTGTTGTAGAGGCTCCAGAGTTCGGGCCGCTGGTTCTTCGGGTCCCACTGGTGGTTTGCATCGCGGAACGAAAACACCCGCTCCTTCGCCCGCGACTTCTCCTCGTCGCGACGGCCGCCACCGAGGGCCGCGTCGAAGGAGTATCGCGTGAGGGCCTCGATGAGCGCATGCGTGTTCATCGTGGGCGTGTAGACGCTGCTGGGGAAGTCGAAGGGGTTCATGCCCTCGGCGATGGCCTTCTCGTTGACGTGCACGATCAACTTCAGCCCGTGCTCGCCGCAGTAGCGGTCGCGAAACTCGATCATCTCGCGGAAGTTCCAGGTCGTGTCGATGTGCAGGAGTGGAAACGGCACCGGCCCCGGGGCGAACGCTTTGCGGGCCACGTGCAGCATGCACATCGAATCCTTGCCGATCGAATAGAGCAGCGTCGGATTTTCAAACTCCGCCGCCACCTCGCGGATCGTGTGGATGGCCTCGGCTTCGAGGGCATCGAGATTGCGAAGGTCGTATGTCATTTTGCAGGAAGGCCGCCGTTGGCCGGTTCAGGCAGCTGAAAATCAGCGAGGTCCAGGCCGAGGGAGGTGTCCGCGGCACGCAGGTCGCTCTCGGCCCGCCAGTATTCCTGCCGGGCGTTGATCTCGGCGACTTCGGCTTCGAACTTCGCCTGCTCCCGGAGCGTCACCCGGAGCACGTCGCTGCGACCGAGCCGGAGTTGCTCCCGCTCGGCGAGTGCCACGAGCCTCGCCAGTTCGAGGCGATGCTTGGACTGCTCGTGGAACTCGTAGGCCCGCTCCAGCAGCGAGAAGGCGTCCTGCACCTCGGCCCGCACCTGGTCCCCCGCGTAGCTCAACTGCCGGTTGACCTGCGTGAGCTGGGAGTCGAGGGTCTGCATTTTGCCGAAGGCGTCGCGCCGCTGCACGGGCATCTGGAAGACGAGCGCAGCCTGCAGCACCTGGCGGTCGAGGCCATTGGGGCCGGAGAGGGGGCTCTTTCCGTATCCGGCGTCCTGGTTGCCGGTGAGCTGGCCGTCGATGCCCGGGAGGGTCTGGTTGACGGCGAGCTTGCGTTCCACGAGGAGCTTTTCCCGCTGGAGGGACAGCCGCTGAAACTCCGGCCGCGATGCCGACGCCCGCGCGAGCGACTGCTCGTAGATCTCGATGGTCGGTTCCACGGGTATCGGGACCGGCCGCATGCGGCTGCGGCGGGCCAGAAGGGGACGTCCGCCATCGTCCCGGTGGTAAAGCGACAGTTCGATCGACGCCTGCTGCATGGCCCGGTCTGCCTGCACGATGAGGCCGTTCCGCAAAGCGATGTTCTGCTGGTTGTCGACCCGCTCGATGTTGGCGACGATGCCGCCATTCACCTTGAGCTCCAGCTGCTTGTCTCGCTCGGTCGCGAGGTCGAGGAGCCGCTCCGTCGCAGCATACCGCTCGCCGCTGCCCATCCAGTTCCAGTAGGTCCGGGCGGCGGATTTCATGTAGTCGAGCCGGCTGCGTTCGATCATGGGCTCCGCGAGCGAGACGTCGAGCGCGGCCTGGGCCCGCGAGGCACGGGCGCGGTCGATTTCACGGTCGCGTGCCAAGGGAATGTTGAGGCCACCCCGCCATTCGCCCGCGTCGGCCGTCTTCTGCGCGAGGTTGTAGGTGGGGAAGTCGCCGAAGCCTGTGCGGAAGCCGCCGAAGGCGCTGATGCCCCCCGTCATGAACTGCTGCGAAACGCCGAAGTCGGACCGGTAGTTTTCGTAGGTGCCCGGCGCGAGTGACTGGCCGGCCATGTTGACCTTCGTGTCGAAGGCTCCCATGGCGGTGGTGAGCTTGCCGGCCGCAATGCCCCGCTCGCGCTCGACGGCCTGCAGCAGCGGGTAGCTCAGGAGCACACTCCTGAGCACGTCCTGTAGCGTAAGCGGTTCTGGCCGTTCGTCGGTCGCCAATCCCGGCACCTGTGGCGAAATGGATGGCTTCGAGGGGGCGAGGCGTGCCATCGCTGGAACGCCGTCTGCCTGAGGCTGCGGTGCCGGTGGTGGCAGCAGTTCGGGGAGAGCAGCCTGTTTCGAGGGCACCAGTTCCAGGGGTGCGTCTGAAAGCTGGAGGAACGACTGCGTCAGGATCGGTCTCAGCCCCAGCGAATCATGGGGCGGCTCCATGCTGACCGCGTCAGGAGCGGGCGAGAACAGTCTGGGCTCCTCTGCCGATGCCGAACGAATGGAAAGCGTGGCCGCGACCAGCATGGCGGCAAGGACCGCGGACTTGCGTCGCAGCGAGGCTCTCGCACAGAGGTTTTGATGGTGCGCAGCCTTCATGGCCTGCCTGTGCCCGTGAGTGCCTATCCGACCTTGATCTTGGGCGGCTTGGGGCCATCCTTGCCGCCATCCTGCTGCTTCGTGGCGGGCGCGAGCACGGGTGGGAATCCGTTGAGCCGCCTCCAGATTTCGTAGCCGAGCGGCACGCGGTTCAAGAACACCCAGCCGATCGCCTGATTGCCTTGCCGCAGGAACTGGGGATCAGGCCATGGATCGCCGACGAGCCGCTGTTCCGGCTCCACGAGCACTCGAAACTTTCCGCCGCCGCCGCTGGCGGCATCAACCTGGCGGATCCGACCGCCGAAGGTGCCGATGGCCAGTTCAGGCCAGCCGGAGAATTGCACGGCCGGCCAGCCCTCAAACTGCAGCCTCACATGCGGCATGTTTCCGGTGCGTTCGGCATAGGCGAGCACCAGCGGCGCGTCGACGCCACTGAGCAGCAGTTCGACCACCCGATCGTTCGTGTCGGGCACGATGGTGCACAGGTCTTCGCCTTCCTTGACATACTGGCCGCCCTGGCCGACGTCAGACGAGATGCGAAAGACGACCCCGTCGCACGGCGCCAGGACAATCCGCGCCTTGAATCGCTCGATGCGGTTGTCGATTTCCTGAATCTCCCGCTCGATGGAAAAGAGATTCTGCTCGCTCTTCCGCAGATTGCTGCGGGCGACGGCGACGGATGACAGGCCTGTTGCGTCGGCCTGGAGCAGGAGTGCTTCCTGGGTGAGCAGCGCTGCCCTGGACCGCTGGATTTCAGCGAGCGCCTTGTCGGTGTCTGTGACGGCGCGGTCGGCCCTCATCCGGGCCTCGTCCCGAGACAGCCTGCTTTCGAGGCCGCCGAACTGCGGGTTGTTGAACAGTTCTTCGAACATCTTGAAGCGGTTTACTTCGAAGCCCTGCGCAAATCTCGCGTTCGCCTCGGCCTGCTCCGCGACCTCGATCGCCTTGCGTGCTGCCTGACGGTTCGCCTCAGCCGCCTGGACCGATGCCTCCCGGGCGGATTCCTGAGCCTTCGAAGCGGCCGTCAGCTCCGCGACCTCGAGCCTGGCGGCCACGAGGCGCTCCGCGAGGAATCCCCGCTGCGCCTCCAGTCTTGCGGCCAGCTCAGGGTCGTTGTCTTCGATGTCAACGACCGGATCGTTCATCTTGACGCGGGTTCCCTCGACAACGTGCCAGCGGCGGATCTGGCCCGATACTCGAGCGGTGATAACCTGCATCCGGTCAACTGGGGCATAGGCAACGACCATGCCCTGGCCCTGCACGGTTTGCTGCCAGGGCACGAGGGCCAGGGCAAATGGGGCGGCGAGGAAAGTGAGAAAGAGCAGGCGGGCCAGGAAGCGGACGGTTCGCGGCGTGGCGGCGCTGTCGAGTGCCGAGCGCCGCGGTATGGAACCGCTCGTGGTGTGCTTCGTGCGGCTCATGTCCACCCCACAGTGCGGTCGCACCGCTGCTTGATATCGTTGCGTGCCGTCACGATCACGAGAGTCCAAGGTGAGTTACGGTCGAGAATCGATTCAATAAGCTCCGGGCATTCCTGGGTGTCGAGGCCGTCGAGCAGGCCATCGATAAGAAGCAGGCGGGGCTTGCCAGCCAACGCTCGGGCGATTGAGAGTCGGGAAATCTCGTTGGAGGAGAGCGGCAGGCCGTCGGAGGCCAGTGGCGTGGCCACGCCCTGAGGCAGCCGCGCCACGCGGTCCGACAAACCGACCATTTCGAGTGCGCGACGAACGTCGGCCGAGGACAGGTCGTCGCGGCCAACCCGCACGTTTTCCGCGACCGTGTCGGCAAAGGTCTCGGCCTGGCCCACATAGGCCAACAGGAGCCTCGTGGCGGCGCGGTCGAGCGAGCGGGCATCGATCCCGTCGAGCTCGAGCAGCCCTTCCTGCGGCATGCGGAGCAGACCGAGCAATTCAAGCAGGAAGGTCTTGCCGCTTCCCGAGGGACCTGAGACAGCGATGTGTTCGCCGGGGCCGACCTCCAGTCGTTGGGGGGAGTGGCCGTCGCGGATCACCTCCGCCACCACGGCCATGGGGCCTTGGTGTGGTGGCAGGATCTCTCCACCGTCGGTTTCGATCGGCAACTGGTCGAGCACACCAAGTTTATCGAGCGACGCCTGCAGGTCGTAGAAGATCTCGATGTATTTACCGATCTTCGACAAGGCCGTCAGGACGAGGGTGACGATCAGTTCACCGGCCACGAGTTGCCCGAGCGTGAGTTGGCGGTTGATCACCAGCCAGCCGCCCAAGCCCAAGACAACGGTGCTCCCCACGGCCTCGAGCATGAGCGCGAAGAGTGTCTGTCTCCAGACCACGCTGAAGTGACGTTTGCGGGCCGTGACGTAGGCATCAGCCAGACTGTCGGCGCGGGCGAGGGCGAGCTCGCCGCCGCGGCCAAAACGAAAGGTGTGCGGGCACTTGGCGATCTCCTCCAGCCAGGCGGCCATGTCGAACTTCGCGTAGCTCTCGTCGATGCTCGTCCGCACGCCTCCGATCCCCAGCACGACCATCATGAAGACCACCAGGATGACCATCACGGCCGCAAAGGTGAGGAGGTACGGGTGGTAGAACGCCAGCACGATCAGGCCGACGACGGTGATCATAACGATGCCGACGCCGTCGACGAGCAGGGTCGACACCGATTTCTGCACCGTCGAAACCTCGAAAAACCGGTTGACGATGTCGGTGGGATTACGGCCGTCGAAGGCCTCCATCTCGGCCCGCGAGAAGTGGTTGGCAAAAGCATCGGCCGTCCGCACGAAGAGCCGACGCTGGAGGCACTCAGCGACGAAGGTCTGAAGGGCCCGCAGCACCGCGGCCACGAATAAAAATGCAAACATCACGAGCGACAGCGCGAACACGGGCCACAGCAACACGCCGAAAGCGACCGTGTTGACGAGCGCCTCAATCGATGCAGGCACGACGATGGAAAGCAGGCCGACGCCCAAGGCAAATGCCAGGAGCGTCAGCAGGTCGGAGCGTTCGAGCCGCAGAAGCTGAGACAGCCGCTGCCAGGGGCGCGTACGGCGCTGCTGCATATGCCCGGTGGTGGATGTGGTCATGGGCGGCCCATGCAAGAGGGACGAGGCGTGCTGCCGGTCGTGATGCCATCCACAGCTTGCATGGACCGCTGGGGGGGCTCACGGTGCCTCGGCCACGCTCTCGCCGTCGGCTCGGGTATATAAGGGAAACTACAGGTGCGTGTCGATTTCACTGTTGACCTGTCCGACGTGCCGGTTCAGCTGCGGGGGGTGCTGTTGAACATGCCCTTGCCGGTTGCCGCGTTGATCCAAGCTCGCGAGCCGTCAAACCACGCGGACTGGGTTGTTTCGTGAATTTCGGTGAGTGAGAAGGTCTTGGGAGGCGAGAAATGAAACAATAAGAAATGAAAAAATCAGCACCAACCGCGGAAGCGAGGCCGAATCGCCAGTCGTGCGAACCACGGCTTGTGCAGCCAGCGCTCCGCCCGAGTTGGCGGTGCTTCTAGGCCGCTGCACTGCGCGAGAGAAGCTGAACTTTCCAATGCAAAGCATCGGAAATAACGATGGATGCTGGCGGGGCTTATGAGGCGGTCGGACACGTGGCGGTCACCCCGTTCCAGATCCTCCGGATGCCGCGCCGCCGGTCTTGACTTGCGTGGACCGCAGACGATGCTGGATCGGCAAAGGCCGACGAGCCGCCGCGATGTGCGGCGCAATGAAGCGACGAACGCCGTAAGGCACGCATGAGCTGGCTCAACTACCATCACCTGCTCTACTTCTGGACGGCGGCCCGTGAGGGAAGCATCACCAAGGCTTGCAAGCAGCTGCACCTCACGCAGCCGACCGTGAGCGGTCAGATTCGGGAACTGGAAAAGTCGCTCAAGACGCGGCTCTTCGAACGGTCCGGCCGCTCGATCAAGCTGACCGAGGCCGGCCAGTTGGTCTACCGGTATGCCGATGAGATATTCACGTTGGGACGCGAGTTGCAGGACGCGGTCTCCGGCCTTCCAGTCGGCACGGCGATGCGGGTCTTCGTCGGTGTGGCGGACACGCTGCCAAAACTCTTGGTGCATCGGCTTCTCGCGCCGGCCATGCATCTCGGGCAGGAGGTGCGGGTCACGTGCATCGACGGTGAGCCGAATCGGCTCCTCGCGCAACTGGCGCTCCACGAACTTGATCTGGTAGTGAGCGACTTTCCGGCGAGCCCCCAGTTGGGCATGAAGGCCTTCAATCACCTGCTTGGCGATTGTGGCGTGACGTTCTTCGGCACGACCGAACTGACGCGCCGGTACCGCCGGGGCTTCCCCAAGTCACTCGATGGGGCGCCGATGCTGCTGCCCGGCAGCAATACGGCCCTGCGACGGTCGCTCGAGCAGTGGTTCGATGAGGAGGGCATCCGCCCGCTGGTGCGGGCCGAGTTCACGGACAGTGCCCTTCTGAAGGCGTTTGGTGGCTACGGCGACGGAGTGTTTGCAGCTCCTACCGTGGTGGAGGATGAGGTGCGACGTATGTATGGTGTGGGCATCGTCGGCCGAGAGGAGTCGGTGCGGGAGCGGGTGTACGCGATCTCCGTGGAGAAACGCCTCAAGAACCCCGCCGTGGTGGCGATCTCCCAGGCCGCTCGCAAGACGTTGTCGCGGGACTAGCGGCGACGCGGCGATTTAGACGGCTTCCGGGAGCAGGCGGCCCTCGACGAGCACTCGAACCTGCTCGCGGCTGGCAAGTTCGAATGTCTTGGGTCCGATCGCCTCGCAGGCCACGAAGGGCATCGCGGGCAGGCCGGCCTTGCGAAGGTGACCAGCCCGCCGTGCAGCCCGCATGACATCTTCATTATCAGCCGTGCACGATACCTCTCCAACGAGATGCATCGGCGTGCCGTCGACCACCACCGTTGCGACGAGGTCGGCGCGAAGGAGATCGTCGACCTCCTCTTCTGCGAGCCGGCCTTCGACCGTGTCGAGTAGTTGGTCGGCCGAGATGACGCGGCACCTGCGCATATGCCGACCCAGGTATGCCGGGAGGTGGGTGCGAAGAAATAGTTCGAAGGATCGGCCGTCATTCTTGTCGAGGCGGATCAGCATCTGCTGCTGGAAAGCGGCAAGCTCCGCGACCACCCGCGACATTTCGCCGAACTGCACATCGGTGTGCCGCTGGGCTTCCGACATCTCGCCCATTCGACGCTCGGTCTGCTTCTGCGCTTCTGAGAGTTCGCCCATGCGAAGTGCGGTTTGCTTTTGTGCGGCGGCGAGTTCCTCGACACGAAGCTCGGTGCGGCCCTGGGCGTCTGCGAGTTCCCCGACGCGACACTCAGTGCGTTTCTGGGCGTCGGCGAGTTCTTTGACCACGACCGTAAGTTCGTGGAGATCCGCCTTCGTGGCCAAGGAGTCGTAGGCCTCGGTGACGACGTGGGCGAGCAGATCGGCCTGGGGTTCGGAAAATTCCTTCAAGAGTCGGTCGCGGATTTGAGGAATGGTTGCCATCGTGAAGACACTCCGGTTTGGATTATAGCCCCGCCAGTGATGTCTCGGGGATGTCGTGGTGCCCCGACGACAGGCTGGATGCTGCAAAAAGTGTACAGATGTATAATACCCCTGTCGAGAGGGGCGTCGGGCTTCGGCATTCTCCGCGGTTTCATTGTCAGGTATGGTTTCGGCTGCCGGGGCTCTTTCCATAGCCAGTGAAGACCTGATCGATGACCACTCCATCGCCACCACGACATTCCGGTGCCAAAGCCTCCACGGTCCTGCGACCCGATGGTCGCCGACTGCTCATGGTCGCACGGGGGCTCGATCCCGTGGGCAGCGGCCGGCAGATCGAGCTGGCCGCTGGGGCATTCCAAGCTGCGGGCTGGGACGTGCACCTCGCCGTGACCACCGGGGGCGGTGCCGTCGCGACGCGACTGACGCAAGCGGGAATGACCGTGCACCGGCTCTCGACGCGGCCCATCGTCGACATGGCAGCGGCCGTGCGGTTGGCTCAGGTGGCTCGCAGGCTCGACCTTGGATCATCCGATGTGGTCCTCACCTGGGGCCGCTCGCAGGTCCGATTGGCTGCCGCGATCAAGCTGTTGCTGCCCACGGTCCGGTTCGTCAGCCATCTGGCCATGCCGCCGAGTGGCACCATCACGGGCCTGGCGCTGGGCCAGGCCGATCGGGTGATCGCCTCGTCACCGGCCGTAGCGGCTGGATGCGAACGATTGGGCGTGTCGCCCGTGAAGATCGACACGATCCCGCCGGCGGCCGATCCGGCACCGGCAGAGGGACTTTCGCGTGCGGAGCTTGCCGCTCGCCTCGGCCTCGGTCTCGACTCCGAGAAGATCTGGACACTCTGCGTGGCGCCGCTGGTGCCGGAAGCGAGGCTGGAGCGGCTGCTCTGGGCGATCGACCAGTTGGGCGTCGTGCATCGGAGGCTCGAGCATGTGCTCGTGGGAGCCGGGCCGCTGCGGGCACGCGTGCTGAGGCGGGCCCGTGTGCAGCAGCTCGCCGAACGGCTGCATCTCTTTCCGCATCTCGACTGCCTGCCCGACCTGCTCCGGGAGGTGCGGCTCGTCTGGCAGTCGGGCGAGGTCGCCTGCGGCGGCGCGATCCTCGACGGGATGGCACTCGGCATTCCAGCGGTGGCCGTGGCGAGCGACTCGGTGCGGCAGCTCATCGTCGACGGCGAGACGGGCCGGATCGTGCCGGCCGAGCCGGAGAGCGACTTTCCCCGGCGGGCGCTTGGCATCATCGAGGATGACGAGCTTGCCGCCAGATATGGAACCGCGGCCAAGGCCCGGGCAGTGGCGGAATTTCCGACCGACCGGATGGTCGCGTCGGTCCTGTCCGCATGCGCACCATAGGCCTCATCGAATCAATCGCGGATCGGCCCAAATCGCCGTGGGCGGCGAAAGCCTCCGACTCGAGGCCAGGATAGGCCGACTCGCTCCGGCTTCCACCGACCCCCGGCTCCCGAAACATCCCGGAGAGACGATTCATGCAAAACGGATGTTTTCTTTCGTTGGCTCCACGCTGGCGGCGAGAACGCGGCCGGTCGGGAGTGATCGCAGTTCGCCGTCTTCCGCGACGAGGATGCCAGCCTTGAAGACCTGCGCGGGCATCGCGAACATCCGCGACAGATCGGCATCGCGGCGGTAGACCGTGATGTCGGCATCGGCGCCGACGCCCAGATGCCCCTTGGCCGTGAGCCCTGCGATCCGTGCGG
Source organism: Pirellulales bacterium (assembly GCA_044376405.1). Taxonomy (GTDB): domain Bacteria; phylum Planctomycetota; class Planctomycetia; order Pirellulales; family UBA1268; genus CAMCQY01. Next base: position 2,846 of record JBILKZ010000080.1, on the reverse strand, counting down.
GCGCCGCCCGCGTGATGATGCAGAGTTCCTGCAGCGTGTATTCGCGTGAGATCCCCGCCAGCGGGCTCCGCTTCCGCACCGCCGGATGGATGCGGTCGAACGCCTCGCGACGGAAGGCCGCGTCGCCCAAGAGCCGCATGAGATGCGGATAGGCGGTGAAGTGCGCACCGTTGGGATGGTCGGTAGAGAGCACCAGTCGCCACGGGTCGGCAGCTGTGAGAAACCATTCCAGTCCGATCGCCCACTGCCAGGCATGCACCAGGCTCTTCTCGCGGTAGCTGATCGGCAGCACGCCGCAGCCCCCCTCGAGATGCAGGTCGTGCGACATCCACGGCACGCCGGTGGCATGGGCCAGATGCTCGGCGGCGGCGGAATCGCCCGTCATCGCAACCGTGTCGCCGAAGAGCACCTGCCCGACGTCGAGCGTGAGTTCTGGATGCGTGTTGAACCACTCGACGACCGGCGCAACGCCCGAGCCGAACGTGTCTGCATCGAGATCGCCGCCTGAGTAGCTGTGGAACTGCACGTGCGCCAGATGGGCCGGGATGCCGTCGAATGTGTGCATCGTCTCCAGCAGCGTCCGCCAGTTGCCCGGCAGGCCGAGATTGGCGGTGTGGACGTGGAGCGGATGTGGCAGCCGAATCGCCTGCACCGCGCGAGCCAGTCGTTCGAGCAGCACTCGCGCGGTGAGCGACATGCCCGGCAGCAGCGTGTCGAGATCACGGTGGTCGCCGCGGCGGCCGTGTTTCCAGAATGCGGGCCCACCCGGATTGGCCACCTTCACGGCCCAGCCGCGGCCGTCACGGACCGCCGCCGCCAGGAGTCGCTCCAACTCGCGGTCGCCCCCTGCGTCATGGGCGCGGTCGAGTGCCGCCAGTATGTCGGCATCGTCGGCCGCCAGCAGATAGATGCCTTTGTCGAGAATGGGGAGATCGGCGAGCTCCATGTGGGCCATGCCAGCGGCGGCCGTGGCGATCGCCGCATCGAACACGGTCGTGTAGCCGAGCGCGGCATAGAGCGCGCCGGTCGAGTGGATCGTGGGCACGGCGGCGGGAGTGCGGCGGGCGAGCTGCGGAGCGATGCGGCGGCCGGCGTTCACCTTTGGACCGGCCACGTGACTGTGCAGGTCGACGCCCCCTGGCATCACGACCCGGCCACCGGCATCGATCCGTGTGAAGGGCTTGGGGTCGGCCGGCTTCGCGATGATCCGGCCGTTCTCAACCCAGATGTCGTCCACGACGCCATCACGCCCGTGCAGTGGATCGTGGATCGTGCCGCCGGAGAGGACGAACCGATGCGAGTCGGGAGCCGGCCTGCTGCTCTGGCTGGCCGTGTGGACGGTCCTGCTCATGGTCTGCCTCCAACGGCGGGCACGGCGAGCGACTTCCGCACGGCACCGGCGAGATCGACGAGCAGCTCCCGCATCTGCGGGAGCGTTGCCTGCTGGTCAGGCGCCAGCGCGACACGACGGCCATCCTCGCGGAGCATCGTGCCGGTGGTGGCGGTCGTCCCGTTGGCACACCGCACGTGGATCGTGTGACCGGCCGGCTGTCGCGACATCTTCGCTGCATCGCTGATCCGCACCAGTGAGAGAGCATCGCCACGATCGGCGATCGCCTGCTCGAGCGACTCGCTCAGCTGTCCAAGGATCATGACCGCATCCACCTCGCCCCGTTCGATCAGCCGCCGGGCATCCGATTCTCCCGGCAGAAACAGGCTGCCCATCCGGTCGGCGCGGGCAATGGCGCCGGCCGCCCCATACCGCCAGGTGCAGACTGCCGAGGTACCGGCGACGTTGGCACCACCGGCCGCGAGGCCCGCGCCGAGCGGAACCTGAAAGGCGTGTTTTTCATGGGCGATCGTGCGGACAAGATGGACGATGCTCCAGGCCTCCAGTCCTACGGAATCGTCGGCATCGCCCGTGATGATCGCTACGCAGGTGGCCGATCGAATGGCATCGTGCAACTGGCTTGAGTCGGAGGCCAGCGGCCCGTCGAGCGTGTCGGGGGCATGACGGCCGGCAATCCGCAGGTGGAGACAGCGTGCTAGCTCGACGGCGAGGTCGCTGGCGAGCGGCAGGTGGCGATGCGTCGATGCGTCGGGCACGACGCTGCCAGCGCCGATCGCGATCGTTTGCCGTTGGCGGCCGTCGGCCAGCGGCGGCGCGACGAACCGCTCGATGAACCGTGGATGCGATTTCGTCGGATCGCAGCACCAGAAGATGACGAGATCGGCACGGTCGCGAAGCTCTTCGAAGGCGGCCGTCACTTCGCCGGCCCGCGCGATCGTGGGCCCGGCGGCTCGGGCCGATTCAGGCAGGCCGGCGTCGACCGCCGCGCCGAGCGTTTCGGCGAGGTCGCAGGCGGCCGTGATGGCTTCGAGCGTGGCATTGGCCAGCCCGGTGATGAGCACGCGCCGTGCCGACGCGAGCAGCGATGCCGCGCGCGTCGTAGCCGTTTCGCGGTCGAGTAACTGGCCGTTCTCCGAGGCCTCGGCAGGCTGTGCCCCCGGCCGCTCTTTGTTGGCGAGAGCCGCGAGGATCGTCTCGCGGCCATGGCCACACGCCTGCTCGACGCCATCGGCAGTGATCAGGATGTCGTCACAAAGCAGCGGGCAGACGGTGCAGGTGCACCGCTGGGAATCGATCCCGCTGGAATCAGGCGACTCCTGCTTCACGACTTTGGCAGTACCCAGATGTTTCGGTAGCGAACCGGATTGCTGTGGTTCTGCAGGTGGAGCGGACCCTTCGGCGCCTCCTGCTTCGAGGGGCCGCCCGGAGTCAGTGTCGGCACCTCGATGTTGTCGTGGATCACGGTGCCATTGTGCGTCACCGTCATGCGGGCATT
>JBILKZ010000079.1:0-18208 GCA_044376405.1 Pirellulales bacterium | reverse complement strand
ATCGGAGAACGGGTCGCCGTCAGGCTCAACGGCGAGGTCGTCGTCGCCAACGCGCCGCTGGAGAATTTCTTCGCCAACAAAAACGCCAAGGCTGCAGCCGCTGCAACGAAGCTGCCCAACGGCTTCATGCCCGACCCGGCCTTTCCAAAGGGGCCGATTCAACTGCAGACCCACGGAAGCGAGATCCGCTGGCGAAACGTCTTCGTCCGGGAGATCCCCGCCGATGAGGCCAACCGCGAGCTTGCGGGCCGCGCCACCGATGGCTTCGTCGAATATGTCAACGGCAAGGACCTCGGCAACTGGCAGGGCGCCGTGGACAGCTACGAGATACAGGACGGCGCCATCACCTGTAAGCCCGGCAAGGGGGGCGACCTGCTCACGAAAGAGCCGTTCGAAAACGGCACCATCCGCATCGAATTCAAACTGTCCAAGGCGGGGAACAATGGCATCGCCCTGCGGACGCCACTCGGCGGCCACTCAGCCGGCGACGGCCTGGAGCTCCAGGTCATCGACAGTGATGGCTACAACGAAAAACTGGCGGCGGCAGGCAAGCCAGGCCTCGAGCCCTATCAGTATCACGGCAGCCTCTACCACTGCGTCGCCGCCAAGCACGGCTACCTTCGGCCCGCGGGCGAGTGGAATTTCCAGGAGATCGATGTCGACGGCCAGAAGATCAAGGTCACGCTCAACGGCACGAAGATCCTCGACGTCGACATCGACGCGCTCGATCGCAGCCAGATCCAGCATCCGCCGAAGGGGCTCGACCGCCGTTCTGGCTTCATCGGGCTTGCCGGCCACAGCGATCCGGTGCAGTTCCGCAGCTTCAAGGTGAAGCGGCGATAAAATCGCCGTTCGTGGCCGGCGGCGTCAGCGATCCGATCGGTCCAGCCTGATTGCCAGGGCCATGCTGGCGACCACAGAACTCAGTGCCGTGATGAGCAGGTCGGAAATGGGCCGCTCTGAATAGACCGCCAGCACGCCAACGAGCCCATCGGCGACCAGCAGTGGGTAGCCCACGAACGATCTGATCCCGTGCCGCACCATGCGGTCGCGATCGAACTCCAGCCAGGCATCATGCGTGTCAAGAACGTGCCGCGGCTGCTTGGTCAGGGCCACTCTGCCGATGGGGCCCTGACCCGTGGCGATTCCGCCGAATGATCCGTCCAGCCCGACCTCGACGCCGGCGCTGGTCAGCAGTGTCAGACGGCCATCCCATCCCCAGATCTGCACCGCGGCGATGTCGAGCTGGGAAACAGCCTCCGACGCGACGTCGTGGAGTCTCTTTCGCAATTCTCCCTCCGCCGTCAGGTAGAGCGCCGACGCGGCGGTGAAGGCCGCCAGTGTAGCCCGTTCTTCCGACAGGTCTTCGATCTGCTTTTGATGGGAGATGTCAATCGTGAAGCAACGGCTGTGGCCGAAGCGATCGCCTTCCGCATAGGCGCTCGAATGGATGGCGACATGCTTGATCGATCCGTCTTTCGCCACCAGCCGAGCCTCGCGGCCCACAAGGCAATCGCCGTGCTTGAGTTGGGCGAGAATGTCGGTAATGGCATCCAGATCCGCGTGGTAGCGCGTGATGGGAGAGCCGATGTATTCGCTTCGCTTGTATCCCAGGAAGTCGAGTTCGGCCTGGTTGGCCCAGGCGATTCGTCCGTCGGCGTCGATCCAATGCATAGCCACGTTGGCATTCTCAGTGAAATCGACAAGCTCCTGGCGGCTCCTTTCGAGCGACTCCTCCAGTCGGCGGCGGGCCTCGACTGCCGCCACCCGCTCGGTCACGTCGCGGGCGACGGCATAGATGGCAGCCTCCTCGGCCACGCTTCGGGCATTCCACTCCAGCCAGACGTAATGGCCGTCGGCATGACGATAACGGTTCAGAAACTGGATGGCCTGCTCTCCCCTGGCCAGCCGGCCGACTTCGGCGGTCGTCTTCTCGCGGTCGTCGGGGTGAACGAAGTCCATGAACTGTCGCGACTTCAGCTCTTCGGCCGAGTAGCCGAGCAGCCTGGGAAAATTCTCGTTGATCCGGCGGAAATAGCCGTTGAGGCCTGCGATCCCGAACAGATCGAGCGAGAGGTCGAAGAATCGCACCAGTTCCTGCTCGGCCCGCCGCTGGCCCGACTCCAGGTAGTCTGTCAACTCGGTCACGATCGCGGCGGCACTGTCGGGCCGCGCCGCAGGATCGGCGGCCAGACAACGCTTTGCAAGCCTGACCAGCGGGAACGGTGCCGTCGACGCATCGAGCCGCGCGAATGCTTCCGCGACGTCGCCCGCCACGGCCTTGGCCCAATTGGCTTCAGCGTCGGTGGCCGCGAAGGGCGGGCTGCCGGTGAGCATCTCGCAGAGTATGCCGCCAAGCCCGAAGACGTCGGACCTTCTGTCGATACGGTTGATCTCCCCTCGCGCCTGCTCCGGAGCCAGATAGGCCGGCGTGCCGCAGATTGTTCCTGCCGAGGTGAGGTGAACGACCGTCTCACGGCCGGCACCGGACGACATCCGTGGCACCTCGCCGTCGAGCCGCGCGTCACCCTCGTCTTCAGATTGCCCGAGGACCTTTGCCACCCCCCAGTCCATCACCGTCACGACGCCAAACTTCCCCACCATGATATTGGAAGGCTTGATATCGCGATGGATCACCCCGGCCCCATGCGCGGCGGCGATCGCCTGGCATACCTGCAGGAAGATGGCCAGCAGGCCCGGCAGGTCGGCAGGGCGGTCCTGACGGTTGGCTAGGATGTGCTTCAGCGTTTCGCCGGTGAGCAGTTGCATCACGATGAAGGCCTGGCCGCTTGCGGTCAGGTCGAACTCATGGATCGCGACGATGCCGGGATGCTGCAACTGGCTCGCGAGGCGGGCCTCGCGGAAAAACCACCGCAGCCCCACGTCCCGGCTCTGCTGCACGCGATCCATGATCTTGATGGCCACGCTCCGCTGGAGCTGGGCATCCCAGCCCTCGAAGACGATGCCCATGCCGCCTCGACCGATTACTCGTCCCACGAGGTAGCGATGGCCGGCGAGCGTGTCAGTCGGTCCACCAGCCTCGCAGGAGGGCTCGTCACGCCGCCGGCGGAGCAGGTTCCAGAGGCCGTCGCTGACCCTCACATTCCCCAAGGGGACCCAGCCCCGCTCGGCCTCGTCGTTGAACAGGGTGACGAAGTCCTTGAGCACGCCCTGTCGGTGCGGCTCGTCCCCCGATATCGTGACGGTCAGGTTGTCGTCCATGCAGTCCAGCGTCCCGTCTCCGCGGATCGTCTCTCGTAAGGCTACGCCGATCACAGTGACGGGGCAAATGACTCGAGCGGACGACGATCCTCCCACCGATCGGCGCCGCGCAGGGAAGTGCTTCGCTCACCGAGGCGGCGCGGACAGCTGGCCCGTCGGCTCCCCCTTCGCGTCGAAGAACTCGACGATACCGTTGCGGTCGTCCGGGGTTGTGCCCACGGCGATCGTGTCGACGCCGTCCTTGTCCTTGATCTCGATCCGACCGCCGCCACCCTTCACGACACGCCCCATGTGCACGAGGATGGTGCCGTCTTCGTTCTCGATCACGATCTCCTTGCAGACCAGCCGGGTGGATTCGAGGGAGTCGACGCGGGCCGCTCCAAACTCTCCCTGGGGCACTGCGATCGACCGCACAGCCAGCCCCAGCGCCAGAAACAGCAGCGGATAGACCGTCCAACGCTCACGACTCGTCATCGTCTTTTAGTCCCCGTGGAGTTGCCGCAGGCGGGCTGAGAGCCGCAGGATCAGGTGCGCCCTCTCGAACTGGTCGAGCCAGTCGGAGGCGACCGCGGTGATCTGATCGGCCGGCGGGGGGGCCGCACCGCTGGCGCAGCTGTCGCCGAGTTGGGCCGAGGCCGCGGCCCGATAGGCGGAAAGGGTTTTGTCGCCGTAGAAAACGACCGGTGTGAAGTCCTCGCTGAAGAAAGCCGCCACCGGCACCCGCTGTCCGCCACACACCTTGAGATGCGCCGCGATGTCGGGGCGGGCATCGCGGTCGAGGAACCGCAGGTCGATGGACGGGGCTGCGGCCGCGAAGTGGGCGAAGATCGGGCACTGGTTGACGCAGTCGCCGCACCACGCACCGGCGAGGACGAGCACCGGCATCCGCCGGACGAAACTCGACAGCACCTTGGTCTGGGCTGCTGTGAGCGTCACGCGGGCATGGAAGGCATCCCAGCGGCTCCGCTGATCCGGGGTCGCGTGGCGGGCCAGAAAGTCATGGTAGGAAAGTGCCGAGTCGAATGCGGCCTTCCAGGCTTCGGCGGTCGGCGGGGCACCTGATCCCGCGATCGGCGTGGCGTTGGTGGTGGGCAGGATGGCGTGGGCCATGAGTGACGATCTCCAGAGTGACGGGAACATGCGAGCATATCCGTTTGTGGTGGGAACGGTGGTCGCAGGCCTCGCCCCCCGGGAGCGCCCGCGAAAAATCCGCACAAAACGCGACAAATGCATGCTGAAAACGCCCTTGACCCGCAAAAACCCGTTCCCTAATGTCCCCTGAGCCTGAAGGCTCGAGGGGCGCACCAAACGCCCCGCTCGAAGTCAGGCGGCGGCATGGATGCCAGCTGTCTCTTCGAGTCGGTCCTTGAGATTCCGCGAAGTCTCCGTCCAATCGCTCCCGGAAACGGTTCAGCTTCCCCGCCCCCCTGGGATCTGGACCGTTCCGGGGGCCTTTGTTTTTTCGGGGCTGTTTTTTTCTGGGCCGGTGGTGTCGCGACGGCCCGCGGGCGTATCCTTGCTGATATGTCCACTCCCAAATCGCCGCCGGGTGCTGAACGGATCCTCACCGGGATCATGGTGGCGATCGTTGTCTGGGGCCTGTTCCACGCCGCTGGCGCGTGGATGCTCAACCACGACGCGCGGCGTCCGCTCATCGTGATCGCCTGCGTGGCCGCGTTTCTGGGGTTCTGGCTCGCGCTCTTGGCTTCCCGCAAGAGGCGGCTGGCCCACCTTGAAGATGGGACACGCGAACAAAGGAGTTGACCCATGGCGATCGTGCTGGGCGCGAGCCTCGACAACGGCCTCGTGGCCATGTCCCACCAGCGGCCTGCGGTGGCACGGTCGGAGAGCGTCACCAGCCTGTCGATCGGGCAATACCTGATCCGTCGGCTCTCCGATTATGGCATCCGCCACGTCTTCGGCCTGCCGGGTGACTACGTGCTCTCCTTCTACAGCATGCTCGAGCACAGCCCGCTCGACCTCGTCAACTGCACCCGCGAAGACTGCGCGGGCTTCGCCGCCGATGCCTATGCGCGCGTCAACGGCATGGGTGCCGTCTGCGTGACCTATGGCGTGGGAGCCCTGAGCCTCGCCAACTCGATCGCGGGAGCCTACGCCGAGAAGAGCCCGGTGGTCTTGATCTCGGGTGCGCCAGGTCTCGGCGAACGGGTCAACGACCCGCTGCTGCACCATCGGGTGCGGGAATGGCGGACGCAGCTGGACGTATTCGAAAAGATCTGCGCCGCCAGTCGCGAGATCGTCGATCCGGCTACCGCCTTCCGCGACATCGACTTCCTTCTCGACACGGCCCACCGCCAGAAACGACCGGTCTACCTGGAACTGCCCCGCGACATCGTAGGCGTCGTGCCCGACCAGATCCGGCCCTACGCCCATGCCGAACCGCGAAGCGATCCCGACGCGCTCGCCGAGGCGGTGAAGGAAGCGATGACACGGATCGGGGCCGCCAACAAGCCCGTGATCATTGCCGGCATCGAACTGCACCGGTTCGGCCTGCAGGCCGACGCCCTGGCGCTGGCCGAGGTGTCGGGCATCCCGATCTCCGCCACCATGCTCGCCAAGAGCGTCGTCAGCGAGGTGCACCCGCTCTACATCGGTCTCTACGAGGGCGCGATGGGCCGCCGCGACGTGACCGAGTTTGTGGAGGAGAGCGACTGCGTGATCCTGCTGGGCACGATCCTCACCGACATCGACCTGGGCATCTTCACCGCGAAGCTCGATGCCGGGAACAGCATCTTTGCCGCCAGCGACAGGCTGCGGATCAGCCACCACTATTTCGACAACGTGCTGCTGGTCGACTTCATACGGGCGCTGGTCGCGGCCAAGCCACGCGGGGCACAGCGGCCGTTGCCGCCCGGTCCCGCCGCGGCCCGCGGGCCGTACGTGCTCCAGCCCGACGCGCCGATCACCACGCGGCGGCTCGTGCGCCGACTCGACGAGTCGCTCGACGACCGCACGATCGTCATCGCTGACGTGGGCGACGCGCTCTTCGCTTCGAGCGAACTGGTGATCCGCGGTCAGACGCAATACATCGCTCCCGCCTATTACACTTCGATGGGATTCGCCGTGCCGGCGGCGCTCGGCGCCCAGATGGCCCGCCCCGAGCTCAAGGTGGTGGCGCTCGTCGGCGACGGCGCCTTTCAGATGACGGGCATGGAGCTTTCCACCATCGTGCGTCGCGGCCTGCCGGTGACGGTGATCGTGCTCGACAACAAAGGCTACGGCACAGAGCGGCTCCTCCTGGAGGGGAGCTTCAATGACATCAACCCGTGGCAGTATCAATTGCTGCCACAGGTTCTCGGCGGCGGCACCGGCTGGGAGGTGCGGACGGAGGGTGAATTCGATGTTGCGATCACGCGGGCATTAGCCGACACGACGGGAATGAACATCATCCGCGTGCACATCGGCCTGGAAGACCGCAGCACGACGCTCGACCGCCTCGCTGCGGGGCTCGCCAAGAAGGTCGCGCGGTGACGACAGGAAATCCCATCGCTGACGCTCCCGGCTTGCATGACCGTTTCTCATGCAAGCCCCCGGCGTGAGCCGGGGGATATCGGCCCGATCATCATGCCCGCCGTCGCTCGAGCAGCGCGAGCGAACCCACCAGCAGGGAGATCGCACTCGCCAGCGCGGTGGCATCGATTTCGGGGACGGTTGTCACCTCGAACGTCGCCGACAGCGTTGTCTGTGCCCGCGCCTCGGGCAGGGCTATGCACAGGCAGACCCATGCAGCCAGAGGGGCCGCCAGGAAGGCGGCCAACGCGGCGACGTGATTCAGCACACACACGGGAACGAAGCGACGCATGGGGAGTCCTTTTGCTCGACGAAACATGACTCAGGAATGGGATCAGGGCGAATGAGTGAGGAGCGGCACGCCTGACCACTGTTCCGAGATGGTGAAGGTAAGCTGGCGGCTGGAGTTGGTCAAACTTGCGGATACGAAGGAAGTCGTTTCCGTGAGCCCGCAGCAGGCGGGCCCACGAGTCCCTTGCGCATTTCCATCCCGCCGCCGGATCGCCTATTCTGCGAAGGGTCGTTCTCCTCGGGGCCACCGCCATGGATCGCATCGATCTCGTCTCCCGCGACCTCGTCGAATCGCTTGCGCAGGCCGCCACCATCGATGACCAACTGGCCGTTCTGCGATCCACGTTCACCGTGGAGCTGATGCAACCAGACCAGCGGTTCGATTCGGAGTCTGTCTATTTCGTCATCGGGGCTGCGAGCAATTCCCTCATCCAGACGCAGTCACCGGCGGTCGTGGATGGGCAGTTGCATTTTCGCTCCTGCATGCACGACACCCCGATGAAGCCGCTGTCGCTCGATCGACTGCAGGCAGCGATCGAGCGACAGCGGGTCTATCTCGTGCAGCAGAAGCCGGTCGATCCAGCCGAACGCGACCAAATCCTGGACGTCGGCTCCCTCAGCCAACTCATCGACGCCGCCCAACGCAGCGGCCTGGTGCCCGGCATCGCCACCATCATCCAGGTCCGCGACTGTGAATTCCGGCTGGGCCGCTATCAACAGGCGCTGCAACTGATCGAGTCGCAGTTTCAGGCGTTCCAGGGGAGGGCGGCGCAGCGGTCACAACAACTGGCCCGTGAAGACCTCGAGATTGCGTCGGGACGCATCAAGATGTCTGGCAGGGAGCTCCAGATCAAACGGCAGCGTGACAGACAGCAAACCCAAGCCGTCGACCGCGCACGCACGCGATTCTCGCGGGTGTTGGAGGGTCTGCGGACACTCGTCAAACGCGGCCTGTAGGAAAAGGGGACGCAGCTCATTTGGGGCAAACGAACTGCGTCCCCTTTTCCTATGACCGTGCCGCGACGAGGCCGCGAAGCGAGGTCATTCCTTGAGGCCGGGCACGCCGATGGCTTTTCCGTAGGCGGCGATCAGGTCGGCGAGCGATGCGTCGAACGATGCCTTGAGGCTCTCGTCGACCGACATCCCCTCCTTGATGCCGCGGACGAACGCCGCGAACCTCTTTCGGTCGCGGGCCACCATGAATTTGACGAGGCTCGACGCGATGCCGTATTGCACCGCCTCGATGTGATGGTCGGGATCGACCGCGAAAAAGTTCGCGCCGACGCCGCCGCTCGTCCGCATGAATTCGGCCGCACGGGCCTCCTTCATCGGCACCTGCCGGCAGGTCGGCACGACCTGCGTGCCGACCCACTCGGCGATCCCCTCGTTGAGCCAGTTCGGCAGTGGTTGCGGTGACATCCAGCGGTGGTTGAAGCCGTGGCTGGTCTCGTGGACGAGCATGTGGGCGAAGGCAGACTGGTCGTTGCCCCGGTGGCAGGCCATCACCACGCGGCCATCGCTCCGCTGGTGGCACAGGCCATGTGCGCCCCCTGTCTCGACCTTCATGAACCGCGGCTCGAAGGCAATGAAGTCCTCCTCGCGGAGAAAGGCGATCACCAGGCCCTTTCCTTTCCAGACCGGCTCTCCTCGCGGGATGCCGTAGAGATCGCAGAGAAAATCGTGCATCGCGTCGAGTTTCGCGGTGAACGGCGCCATCTGCGCGGCCGGGATGTCGGTGGCGACGAGAAACTCGTGCGTCTGGCTCACCGCGAGCGCCGGAAAGTCTTTTCGTACCTCGGCCACGAAGGCCTCCAGTTCGGCGACCTGCGCGGCATGTTCCTCGGCCGTGAGCGATGGCCACGACTCGACACCGTTCGCCTGCATCCGCTCCCGTGATTCCACCTGCTGCCGGTCGTGGATCTCCCGGGCGCGGCGGCTGCGGGCCAGGGCCGTGCTCGATGCCTTGGCGTCGGCCTCGTGGATCGTCTCACGGCCTGCGATGATCCTGGCGATCCCGCTCACGGGCACGCTCATCGTCTTCGACTCACCCTCGGCACGCAGGCGGATTGCCGTGGCCCGGTCGCCGCGGGTCGTGATCCCCTCGAGCACGGGCCGCACGAGCCGTTTGCCCGTGCCCAGTTCCACGAGGTCGAGCGTCTGGCCGACGTGGGGCTCGAGCGCGGTGGCGAGTTCGTCGGCCGGGGCCCAGCCCGCGCAGGCGAGCACGAGCGTACCGCCGACGAACAGACGGGCGACGTGCAGGATCATTCGGAAAGATTTCATGGTGTCGCGACGCCAGTGGTCAGTCGGTCGAATCACGTTGTCGCCGGAGTGCCGTGCTCGAGATGTCCATGCGAAACTCCCGCTGCGACACGAAATAACTCACCTCGCGCAGGGCCGGCGGCACGTCGAGCCGCGCGGGATCCTCGAACGTGCCATTCCGCTCCCTGCCAAAGACGATCAGCCCGCGGGCCCGCGTGGCGATCCGCTGCACGGCCCGGCCGGCCGCCTCGGTCGAACCGCCGTAGTATGCGGGGTCGGCAAGCCGCACATACGTGTCGGCCCCCATCACGAAGGTGCCCTCAGGAAAGATATCGAGCTTCTCCACGAACGTGGCCGCCCGCGTGAACCAGAGCGAACGACCGGCGAACTGCGCCGCCCGCGACTCCATTTCGAGGGAATCGAGTGTCGGCTTGTCGACGTTCGTGACCGACAGTTCGAAGTCGATCGGCCGCTCGGCGATCTCCTGGGCGACGATCGCCATCCGCAGGTGCCCCTCGTGGAGCGGATCGAAAGATCCGGGAAAGACGAGCATGCCGGCGGCGGGGGCGGTGTCGGCGGAGAACGGGGCCGAGGCAGGCCGATGCCGCGACGGATCGACTGCTGCATGCACCGCGGTCCGGGTGCCGGCAAGCAGTTCCTGCCATGCCACCGGGGGCTCGCAGCACTCGATCTCCAGCCGCTCGTCGTCGAGCAGCTGCAGCTGGTGTGGCGACGAAGCAGAACGGCATCCGCTCGAAAAGCTCGCGAGCCGTTCCAGCAGCAGTGCCGCTGCCACCATCTCCTCATCAGCCCGTGACCGGGCCTCTTTGCGAAGCACGAGTGTGGCTACGCTCGTTGCGCCGAGCCCGTGCATGGCAACGACAACGCGATGCTGGCCTCGCTTCGGTGTGCGTGACCGCAGACTGGCCGTCACGGCCACGCCGATCCCGGAGCCTGGCGGGGCACCGAGTCCGCAGGCCCGCTGCCATGCCATCACGGCCAGTCGCCTTGCGGTCCGTGACGAGCAGTAGCTCTCTTGCGGTCCTCCCAGCAGCCGGTCGACGGCCTCTCTGGCATAAGGCACCAGGCACTCGAGCACCACGTCGCTCGCCCCGGGGGTCGTCAGGAGGTGGGGGATCGCCTGCGAACCGCCCCCGGTCGCAACGATGACGAGCTTCGAGCCGGATTCCTCCAATGCGGCGAGCAGGGCAACGGAATCGATCAGTGGCTGAGACATGAGAGGTGCCACGTGCTTGCCCGCCTCGCCGATCCTGCGCCGTTTGACGGAGGTCGGTCGATTGCGGCACTCGATCTCCAGCGACGGTTTCCCAACAGCCGATGTGGATGCGGGGAGACCGACGCCATGATACCGCAGTTTTGGTCCCGATTTGGTTTGGAGCCGTGGGGCCGCCATCTGTTCGTCGCCGTGGCGCTCACCGCGGCGGTCACGCAGTCGACGCCAGCGGCCGATGAGGCCGATGCCGATGCCATGCCGGAGCCCAGGCGGGTGTCCAGATTGATCGCATTAGCCGGTCTCGACACGCCGGCTGACCCTGGCGAGAGCGCGCCATCGGCCGCTGATTCCCCGACGCAATCGTCCGGACCTTTCGACGCCGTGCGAGATGACCTCGGGGACGACGACGATCTCTCCGAGCGGGCCGTGGCCCGCCGTCGGGTCCGGCTCGAGCGTATGAACGAACAGCAACGGAAGGCGGCGGAATCCGTCGGCAAGCTGCCCGATCCTCTCAAGGACACACCGAAAATGAGTCCGGAGCAAACTGGTCAGGATGCCAGCAGAGTGATGGCGAAGATGCTGAAGCCGCGAAGCGACTCCTGGGCCGATTGGTACGCGCCGCTCGAGCCGTTGCATCGGTGTGGTGAGCCGATGGCGCTGCCGCCGTGCGTGCCGCCGCCGCCGTGCCATCCGAGCATGCCTCCCGCCCCCTACGATCTCGTCGGTGTGCAGGGCGTGCCATCGTGCGGGCCGATCTATGAAGGTCCATGCCGGCCGAGGACCGGCACGCATGACGACTGCCCCCATCCCCGCATCCACCGGGTTTACGACCGGTTCTTCGACGCCTTTTATCGGTGGAAGTAGTTGGCCAGACGGCGGGCGACCGGGGGGTGCGGCCGTGACGTTTTTGGGCTATGCTCCGCCGTCGAAGCATTGCCTGGGACGTCTCTGAGGGAACATTTGTCATGGCCGACCTGCCCCATTTTGAATCCTCGGGTTCGACCGTCCACGATCCGGACAACGGTCCCTGGTATCGCGGCATGACCCGCTACCACTGGTTCGTGCTCACGGTGGCGGCACTCGGCTGGCTCTTCGACTGCCTCGACCAGCAACTCTTCAACCTGGCACGCAAGCCGGCCATGCAAACGCTGCTCGCGACGGCGGACGTCGCTGCCGACCCGAAGGCGGTGGACTTCTACGGCGGCCTCTCCACCTGCATCTTCATGCTCGGCTGGGCAACCGGCGGCCTCATCTTCGGTGTGGTCGGCGACCGGATCGGCCGCGCCAAAACGATGATGATCACGATCGTCATCTACTCGCTCTGCACCGGCCTGTCGGCGCTCTCGCAGGGCTTCTGGGATTTCGCCTTCTACCGATTCATCACCGGGCTCGGTGTCGGCGGCGAGTTTGCGGTGGGCGTGGCCCTCGTGGCGGAGGTGATGCCTGACCGGGCACGGCCCTACGCGCTCGGACTGCTCCAGGCACTCTCGGCCGTCGGCAACTTTCTCGCCGCGTTGATCGGCATCGGTCTGGGCCAGGCACAGCTCCATATGGGCAGCAAGATTTTTGGCTGGGAGCCGTGGCGGTGGAAGTTCGTGATCGGTGCCCTGCCGGCCCTCCTGGCGCTGGTCATCCGGGCCGGACTCAAAGAGCCGGAGCGTTGGCAGGAGATGAAGGCGCGGGCTGCGAAGACAGGCGAGAAACTCGGCGGCTATGGCGGGCTCTTTGCCGACCCACGCTGGCGGAAGAACGCCATCCTGGGCATGCTGCTGGCCTGCTCTGGCGTGATTGGCCTCTGGGGCATCGGTTTCTTCGCAATCGACCTGCAGCGGAGCGTGTTCGAAAAGTCGTTCAAGGCGCAGGGGTTCACCGGCCAGGACCTCGCCGGACGGCTGACGATCTGGACGGGCGTGGCGATGATGATGATCCAGGTCGGCGCATTCATCAGCATGATGCTGGCCGCTCGGATCTGTCAGAAGATCGGCCGCAAGCCGTTCTTCGCCCTCGCCTTCACGGCGGCCATGCTCTCGACGGCCATGGTCTTCCGCTATCTCGACCAGATCTCCGAGATCTTCTGGATGCTGCCGATCATGGGGTTCTGTCAGCTCTCGCTGTTCGCCGGCTACGCCATCTATTTCCCGGAACTCTTTCCGACCAGGCTCCGGAGCACCGGCACGAGCTTCTGCTACAACGTCGGCCGCTTCGTCGCAGCCAGCGGGCCGTTTCTCCTGGGGCAGTTGTCGAGCACCGTGTTCGCGGGCATCCAGAGCCCGGAGTGGATGCGGGAGCCGATGCGGCCCGCCGGTCTGGCGATGTGTGCGGCGTACCTCCTGGGGCTGGCCGTGCTGCCATTCCTGCCGGAAACCAAGGGCCGGCCGCTGCCGGAATGACGTCGGCCGCCTTGCGTCCAGGGACGTGTTGACGCCGCACCGGCGTGGTACATTGCCGACGGTGTTTCTCATTCCACTGGTTTAGGTCCACTTGTTTCACAGTCCATTTGGAGAACAGAGTCCATGCGTTGGGAAGGCCGTCGGCAGAGTGAAAACGTCGAGGATCGTCGCGGGATCGGCGGGCCTGTGCTCGTGGGTGGCGGGTTGATCACGCTGCTGCTCATGGTGGCGATGATGTTCCTTGGTTTTGACCCGCAGATGGTGGCGCAGCTCGCGCCCGAAATCGCGGGGCCCCAGCAGCAGGCGCCCGCCAAGCCGATCAATGACGAGATGACCAAGATGGTGAAGGTCGTGCTCGCCGACAACGAGGATGTCTGGGGCCGCCTCTTCCCCAAGCACTTCCGTGGTCGCTATGCGCCGCCGACACTCGTGCTCTTCTCCGGCCGGGTGCAGAGTGCCTGCGGCATGGCGAGCGCCGCTGCCGGGCCCTTCTATTGTCCGCTCGACAAGAAGGTCTATATCGACCTCGCGTTCTATGACGAGCTGAAGCGGCGGTTCGGTGCCCCTGGGGACTTCGCCCAGGCCTACGTGATCGCCCACGAGATCGGCCATCATGTGCAGAATCAGCTCGGCATCAGCAACAAGGTGCAGTCGATGCGCCAGCGGCTCTCCGACCGTGACTACAACAAGCTCTCGGTGCGGATGGAACTGCAGGCCGACTTTCTGGCAGGTGTCTGGGCGCACCACGTCGCTCGCTATGCGGGCATCCTCGACGAGCAGGACATCCGCGAGGCGGTCAACGCGGCCGCGGCGATCGGCGACGACCGCATCCAGAAGCAGTCTCAGGGATACGTCGTGCCCGATGCGTTCACGCATGGCACGAGCGAGCAACGGGTGCGGTGGTTTCTCTACGGTCTGAAGACCGGCAACCCGGAACTGATGGACCGGGCCTTCGAAGTTGACGAGCCGTGAACGAACATTGAAAATCTGCTTTCGTCCGCTTCGCCGGCGGGGCTCATGCTCGCCGCTGGCGGACTTGAGGTCTTCGACCCGTCTTCGGCGTGACAACTCACACTCCACGGGCGTGGTTCACCAACTCTGGCAGTCAAAGTTCACCGTCGTCTGCGCGTGACCCCGACCGGCTTCGCTTCATCTGCGGGCATTTCTCCTTCATGCGAATCCTCCTCACCGGCGCGACAGGCTACGTGGGGGGCGTGCTGCTGCAAGAACTCGAGGCCCGCGGCCACGCCGTGCGATGCCTCGCCCGTCGGCCCGGCAAGCTCGATGGGCTGACCGGGCCGGGCACCGAGGTGATTGCGGGCGACGCGGCCGATCCCGAGGTGCTCGCGCGGGCCTGCAACGGCGTTGACGTGGCCTACTGGCTCGTGCACTCGATGGAGAGCGGCGTCGATTTCGAGCGGTCCGACCGGCTGGCGGCCGAGCGGTTTGCGGCCGCGGCCAGTGCCGCCGGCGTGCGGCGCATCATCTATTTGGGCGGCTTGGGGGCTGAAGATGACAGGCTCTCCGCGCACCTGCGGAGCCGTCACGAAGTGGGAGCGATCCTGCGGGCCAGCGGACTCGACGTGGTGGAATTCCGGGCGTCGATCGTGATCGGGGCCGGGAGTTTTTCTTTCGATCTGGTGCGGACGCTCGTGGAACGGCTGCCGGTGATGATCTGCCCGGCGTGGCTGGCCACGCCCACGCAGCCGATCGCCATCGCCGACGTCGTCGCCTATCTCGCGGCGGCCGTCGACCTGCCCTCCGCAGGCCCGCGGATTTTTGAGATCGGTGGGCCGGACAGAGTGTCGTATGGCGCTATCATGCAGGAGTATGCCCGGCAGCGGGGCCTTTGGAGGCTCATGATTCCGGTGCCTGTGCTGACGCCGCGGCTGTCGAGCCTGTGGCTGAAACTCGTCACTCCAAAATATTCGAAGGTGGGTCGCAAGTTGATCGACGGACTCAAAAATCCGACCGTCGTCACGAGCGATGCGGCGGTCCACGCCTTTGCGATCCGGCCCCGATCGCTGTCGGCTGCCGTCCACGAGGCGATGCTTCAGGAAGACTCCGCATTTGCGGGGAAGCGATGGGCTGATCTCACGGATCTGGAGGATCTGCCGCAACGCTACGGCGGCAAGGCCGAGGGCACGCGACTCGTGGACCATCGGCACACCGTGGTGGCTGTCTCGCCTGACCGGGCGTTTGCGGCGATCGAGCGGATCGGCGGCGTGAATGGCTGGTATGCCTGCGACTGGCTCTGGCAGCTGCGTGGCTGGATGGATCGG
Source organism: Pirellulales bacterium (assembly GCA_044376405.1). Lineage (GTDB taxonomy): Bacteria > Planctomycetota > Planctomycetia > Pirellulales > UBA1268 > CAMCQY01. The sequence goes on along the minus strand of JBILKZ010000079.1, from coordinate 2,996 downwards.
ATGATCGGTGGCCCCGGCATGGCACGCGGCCGAAGGGATCCGGAGCGGCTCGAGGCGGGTGAGGCGCTCGACTGCTGGCAGGTGGAGATCTGCGATCGGCCGCGGCGGCTGCGGCTGGCGGCCGAGATGAAGATGCCGGGACGCGGCTGGCTGGAGTTCGAGGTAGTGCCCCGCGATGGGGATGTCACCATCCATCAAACGGCCGTCTTCGATCCGCGGGGCGTCGGCGGTCTGGCCTACTGGTATGCGATCTGGCCCCTGCACGAGCTGGTGTTTCGCCTCATGCTCGCCGGCATCGCACGGTCCGCTGTCCGCGGCCGCTGATCACAGCACCTCTGCCGGGCGTTGGGCGCAAGCTTGGCACGCGTCATCGCACTCGAGTTGGATCGTGGTGTGGGCGATCCGGAAGCGATCGCGCAGCAGGTCGTTCGCCGTCGACAACGTCGTCTGGTGCGAGTCTGCATCGGGCACCACGAGATGCGCCGTGAGCGAAACTTCCGACGTGCTCGCTGCCCAGACGTGCAGGTCGTGCACTTCGACGACGCCGGGAATCGCCGCGAGCGCCTTCGTGATCGCGTCGGAGTCGATCCCGCGGGGAACCGCATCGAGTGCGAGATCGATGCTTTCCCGGAACAGATCCCACGTGCCGACGACGATTACCAGCGTGATCACCATGCTCACCAGCGGATCGATCCACGTCCGGCCCGTGAGCATGATGGCGATGCCAGCCAGGACCACGCCCGCCGACACGGCCGCGTCGGCCGCCATATGCAGAAATGCCCCTCGCAGATTCGCATCCTTCTCGCGGCCCCGCATGAAGAGCAACGCGGTCAGCGTGTTGATTGCGACGCCCACCGCGGCCACCGCGATCATCACCGGCCCGGCGACCGGTTCCGGTGACTGCAATCGATGCCATGCCTCCCAGACGATCGCCCCGCAGGCGGCGAGCAGCAAGACGGCGTTGGCGAGCGCGGCGTAGATCGTGGTGCGGCGGAAGCCCCAGGTGTAGCGACGGGAGGGGGGCCGTCGTGCCAGACGGCTGGCGCCCCAGGCCAGCAGCAGTCCGATGACGTCGCCCGCGTTGTGGCCGGCATCGGCCACAAGTGCCAGCGATCCGCCCCAGAGGCCGCTGGCGGCCTCGATGATGACGAAGAGCGTGTTGAGGCCGACGCCTACCGCCATCGCCCGGTCGAACTGATCGGGCGCGAGGCCGTGGGCATGGCCGTGGCCATGCCCATGCGCGTGGCCATGCGCGCAGGCATCATGGTCGTGATCGTGGTCGTCGCGGTGCATGCTAGGATCATAACCATGACCGCCTTCTCCGCCGCAATCCTGCTGTTTTTCGTGATGGACCCGATCGGGAACATCCCGCTCTTTCTGGCGGCGCTCAAGCCCGTGGAGCCCGCCCGCCGGCTGTGGGTCGTGGGCCGCGAACTGCTCATCGCCTACGGCCTTCTCGTGGGGTTTCTCTATGCGGGTCGGCCTCTGCTCTCGCTGCTCGGCATCTCGGAGCCGGCACTGACGATGGCCGGCGGGATCGTGCTCTTTCTGATCGCGATCAGGATGGTCTTTCCAGCGACGCACGGCACTCTGGGAGAGCAGGTCGAAGGCGAGCCCTTCGTCGTACCGCTCGCCATCCCGTACATTGCCGGTCCGTCGGCGTTGGCCACGGTGCTGCTGATGACCAGTCAGGATCCGGGGCGTCATGTGGAATGGCTGATGGCGGTGTCGCTCGCGTGGTGTGCCTCCGCCGTGATCCTGCTCTTGGGTGCGAAGCTCAGCAGCTTTCTCGGGCAGAATGGGATCACGGCGATCGAGCGGCTGATGGGGATGGTGCTCGTGGCGTCGGCCGTTCAGATGTTTCTCGACGGCGCCACGAAGGTGATGCGTCAGTGACGCGACTGGAATGATCTGAAGACCAAACGACCTGCACGAGGAGAACAACGATGAATCGATTCAGAATGGCGCCGCTGCGGGTGGCGGCGATCGGTCGGACGGGCCGCGGCGACTGGGGCCACGCGATCGATCAGCTCTGGGGCGGCGTCGAGGGCGCGGAACTCGTCGCCGTGGCGGACGAATCCGAGGAGGCCCTTGCCAAGGCAGTCGAGCGGAACAAGCTCGACGCATCGAGGCCGGGCGTCGTCCATCGCGACTGGAAGGCGATGCTCACGGTGGCCAAGCCCGACATCGTCGCCATCTGCATGCGGCACATCGACTGCCATGCCGAGATGGCGATCGCGGCCGCAGAGGCCGGCGTGAAGGGGATCTTCATGGAGAAGCCGTTCGTCCGCACGCTTGCCGAGGCCGATGCCGTGATCGCGGCCTGCAAGAAGTCGAACAGCAAGCTCACCCTGGCCTTCGTGAACCGCCATGCGCCGGCCTACGCGGCCGCCCGCGACCTGATCGAGGATGGGCGGATCGGAAAGGTGCTCGAGCTGCGCGGCCGCGGCAAGGAGGATGCACGTGGCGGGGGCGAGGATCTGATCGTGCTCGGCTGCCACATCCTCGACATGATGGTCGATCTGGGGGGCACGCCGCAGTGGTGCGAGTCCGCCATTTCGCAGGGCGGACGGCCGATCACACGTGCCGATGCCACGGCCGGCCCCGAGGGCATTGGCCTCATTGCCGGCGATTCGGTCAGCGCGATGTTTGGCCTGGCGGACGGCCCGATCGGCTACTTCGCGAGCGTTCGCGACGCGGGCCTCAAGCAGCCAAACTTCGGGCTTACGGTCGTGGGCACGAAGGGCGCGATCCACATCAGGCCGGATCACGTGCCGCAGGCCTACCTGCGCGAGGCCCCGCTGTGGCGGGTCGACAAGGAGTTTCCGTGGAAGCCGATTGGTGCCGAGGGTGTCGAGTCACCACCGGCGAACGTCAGCGACGTCGACCGTGCCGCCGAGCGAGTTGGCTGGGGCCGCCGCGCCGCGGCGGACCTGGTTGACGCCATCGCCGAGGATCGCGAGCCGGAGACCGGCATGTATGCCGGGCGCACGGTG
>JBILKZ010000011.1:0-50342 GCA_044376405.1 Pirellulales bacterium | reverse complement strand
CGGCGCCAGACAACGAGTGGTTCACGGAGGAGGTCATGGTGAAGGGCAAGGCCGTCACCGTGCTCGTGAACGGGAAGGTGCTCTTCGAATTCGTCGAGCCGGAGGGGGTGACGGGCACCCGAAAGCTGTCGAGCGGCACCTTCGCCCTGCAGGCCCACGACCCGGGCAGCGAGGTTCACTACAAAAATATCCGCGTGAAGCGGCTACCCTAAAGTTATACTTCGTTTAGTCCGATCGTAAACATGGTGATGATTCCCTCATACTCGCCCCAATAGGTGCATTCATGATCACGCCCACGCTGCCGGCAGGGATTCGCGACGACATCACGCAGTGCATTGGCAGAACGCCGCTCGTCCGGCTGCGTCGGGTGACTGAAGGCTGCGTGGCGACGGTCGTTGGCAAGATCGAGAACATGAATCCGCTCTGGAGCGTGAAGGACCGCATCGCGGCGGCCATGGTCGATGCTGCCGAACGGGACGGGCTGATCGGGCCCGATACCATCATCATCGAGCCCACCAGCGGCAACACGGGGATCGGTCTGGCCTACGTCTGCGCAGCCCGCGGCTACCATTTGCGGGTCACCATGCCGGAGAGCATGAGCCTCGAACGCCGGCGGATGCTCAAGGCGCTCGGGGCCGAACTTGTGCTCACGCCCGCCGCCGAAGGCATGCCCGGCGCGGTCCGCCACGCTGACGACATCAGCCGCTCAAGCAGCCAGTTTTTCATGCCGCAGCAGTTCAAGAATCCGGCCAACCCCGAGGTTCATCGCAGGACGACGGCCGCGGAAATCTGGGAAGACACCGAGGGTCAGATCGACATCCTCGTCTGCGGCGTGGGCACCGGCGGCACGATCACCGGCTGCGGCGAGGCGCTCAAGGCCAAGAAGCCCGACCTCAAGGTCGTGGCCGTCGAGCCGGCCAACAGCCCGGTGATCTCGCAGAAACTCGCCGGCGAGCCGATCAAGCCGGGGCGGCACACGATCCAGGGCATCGGCGCAGGCTTCATCCCCGACATCCTCAACCTCAACATTATCGACGAGGTGGTCAAGGTCGACGACGAGGATGCGATGGAGACGGCGAGGCAGATGGCGAAGCGGGAGGGTTTGATGTGCGGCATCAGCTGCGGCGCGGCGGCATGGGGCGCCCTGCAGGTGGCGCGGCGGCCCGAGAACGCAGGCAAACTGATCGTCGTCGTCCTGCCCGACCTGGGCGAGCGTTACCTCTCGACCCGGCTCTTTCCTGAGTGACCGGGGCCGGCCCGAGTGACGGCTAGCGGCGCTGGCTGAAGAGCCAGTCGAGCACGAACCCATCACGGTAGGCGGGCGTCCACGAATCGTGGCCCACGCCGGGCAGTTCTGAGTAGATGGGCCGGCCGCCTGCAGCCTTCACCGCTGCGATCATGGTTCGCGACCGATCGACCGGCACAGCCGTATCGGCGTCGCCATGGAAACACCAGATCGGCAGTGCGGCAATGCGGCCGGCAACGCGATCATCGCCGCCGCCGCAAACCGGCAGGATGGCGGCGAAGCGGTCGGGCATCCGTGCCGCCAGATCCCAGGTGCCGTAGCCACCCATCGAGAGTCCGGTGAGGTAGATGCGGGCGGGATCGACCGCCTCTCGCGTGAGAGTCTGCTCGAGTGCCTCCGTGGCTGCCGCCAGGTCGACGGTGGGCGTGATGGGCTGCGGCGTGCTCTTCTCATCAGCCCAGGATACATCGACCCAGCGTTCGTCCATGCGGCACTGCGGTGCGAGCACGAAGCATGGGTGGCGTTGTCGCAGGGCGGGATCGGCCAGCCACGTGGGCAGATACTTGAGTTGCTTGAGGTTGTCGTTGCCCCGTTCGCCAGCGCCATGCAGGAAGAGAACGAGCGGATACCGGCGGCCATCGCGTTCATCGCCGGCAACGGACGCCGGGCGGAGCAGTCGATAGCGGAATTCGACCGTCTCGTTCCCCTCGGCGATGCTGACGGACCGTTCTTCGTAGAGCGTCGTCAGGTCGGCGTTCATCGCGGCGGGGTTCTGGGGAATGGCTGGCACGGCTTGCACAGGTGCCTCCTCGGCGCGGGTGGGGATCGGCATAAAGCAGGCGAGCCCTGTCAGGCAGGTGAAGAATTGGGTGCCGGCAAGCGAAACAAGTGCGCTGAGACGTGGCATCTGTGGGATACTCAACAAGACGTTAATCTGACGCGGGGCCGATCGCCAGTTTCACCCGGCGGGGCATCGATATCCGTGAAAAGAGGCCGACGGCCCCGGCGGGTAGGCCCAGGAATTCCAGCTGCGGGAACCACGTCGGCGCCTCGGCGGCCAGTTTTCCGACAGCCGTGCCCCGCAGGTCGATGGATCGCAGGCTGGTCAGGCCCTTGAGTTGTAGGAGCCCCTCATCGGTGAGTCGGCCTCCGGCGAGGTCGAGCACTGCCAGATCCTTCAGCGAGTCTGCCCGAAACCCCAGGAGGATCGCAAACACATCGTCGGCGGCGGGGCCGCGGAGCCGCACCGAGACCAGTTTGTCGGCAACGTGGCCAAAGTCTTCACCGAATGATTTGCGGAGCCAATCGGCCTCCTCCATTTCCACCTCACCGCCGCGCTCGATCGTTTCGCTCACGACATCCTGCTGCTGCGAGTAGGCCTCGATCTTCGATGCCAGCCATTCGAGTTTGCCCGCCTTGAACTGCACGAAGTCATTCGCCTCCTCAAAAGCCTTCTGCAGCAGCACGAACTGCGCCGGATCGCCGCCGCGGTCGGGGTGCATGGCCATCGCCTTGGCGAGATACGCCTGCTTGACGTCCTCCGCGGTGACCGGAGGCAAGAGGCCCAGGACGGTCAGGCACTTTGGGTGGTGTGGGGATGCTGGCGAAGGGTCGCGGGATGATGGGGGCTGTGAAGAAGTCATGCGCCGTTGCCGCCAAAGGCCTTGGAACCTCCCGCAGGGTAAGGGTACGGCAATCCTCGTGCAACGCTCGCCTTGATCCGGTTCGCAAGGACGCCTATTTTCCGAGGATTGTCAGCAGGTGCCAAGGAGGGCGGTACGATGAAACGATTTTGGCAGCAACTCGGCGAGCGAATCACGGCGGTGCTGGGCCGACGGCCAGGACCGGTCCGCGAGATCGGTGGCGCGATGCTTGTGATCGCGGCCTGCCTGCTCTGGCGAGGTCTCTCCGGATCGCCGCAGGCCGCCGCCAAGCCGCCACTGGGTGCCGCGACCACGCCGGGGAAAAATGCCGCGCCGAAAAATGCCGTGGCAAACGCCCCCGCCGACCCGATCATGGCGATGGTCAACGGTTCTGAGATCACGCAGCCCCAACTGGCTGCCGAGTGCCTGAGCCGCCACGGCAACGCCGTCCTTGAGGCGACGGTCAATCGCGAGATCATCTTGCAGGCCTGCGGTCGGCAGGGCATCGTCATCACGCCACAGGATGTCGATGCCGAGATCGACGCCATGGCGAAGCGATTCAGCGTGCCCCGAGACAAGTGGATCAGTCTCATCGAACAAGAACGCGGCATCTCGCCGCGGCAGTATTCCGAAGACATTGTCTGGCCGATGCTCGCCCTGCGGCGGTTGGCCCATGCCGGCATCGAGCCGACGCCTGAAGAGGTGAAGCAGGCATTCGAGAGCCAGTTCGGCGAGGCGATCAAGGCTCGGATCATCGTCGCACGCTCCCAAAAAGAGGCGGAGGAACTGCGGGTGCAGGCGCTCACCGCCCCCGACGATTTCGGCGGACTGGCACGGCAGCATTCCGTCGACGTGGGCAGCGCGAGCGCCAACGGCTGGGTGCAGCCTATCCGCCGGCACTCCGGCGATGCGGGGTTCGAGCGGGCGGTGTTTTCGTTGCGGCCGGGCGACATCTCGACGGTCGTGCAGGTGGCCGACCAATTCATCGTGATCAAGTGCGAGGATCGGCTGCCGCCGGCCGACGTGAAACTCGAGGACGTGCGGCCTCGCCTTCTCGAGGACCTTCGTGAACGAAAGAGCCGATCGGCCTCGGGCGAGGTATTTCGCAGTCTTCAGGATGCCTCGACGGTGGAAAACGTGATGAACGACGCGGCCAAGTCGGCCGCCAGCCCCGGGGTGGCAGCCCGTGTCAACGGCAAGCCGATCGAGATCAAAACCGTGCAGGCGATCTGCATCGAACGTCATGGTCGCGACGTGCTGGAGATCCTGATCACCCGTCGACTGATCGAGCAGGCCCTCGCCCGTGAGAAGCGGACTGTGACCCAGGCCGACATTGATGCCGAGATTGCCAGAGCTGCTGAATCCATGGGCTTTCACAAGCCGGATGGCTCGGCCGACGTGGCAGCCTGGTTCGACCGCGTGACCCGTGACGAGAAGGTTCCCCTGCGGCACTACGTCGAAGACATCGTGCAGCCGACAGTAGCGCTCAAGCAACTCGTGGGCAAAGTTCCGGTGACGCAGGATGACCTCGACAAGGCCTTCGAGGCGACCTTCGGCCCCCGGGCCAAGTGCCGCATCGTTGTTTTGGACAGCCAGCGCAGGGCCCAGGAGGTCTGGCAGCTTGCGCGGCAGGATGCGAAGCCTGAGCGGATCGGTGATTTGGCGGAGCAGTATTCGGTCGATCCCACCAGCCGCACCCTCCGCGGTGAGGTGCCGCCGATCCAGAAGTATGGTGGCCAGCCCGCACTCGAACGGCAGGTGTTTGCGCTCAAGCCCGGTGAGCTGTCTGGCATCGTTCAGATCGCGGACCGGTTCATGGTGATCCTCTGCGAGGGCTATACCGAAGCCTCACAGGTGAAGTTTGCCGAGGTGCGAGACGAACTCTACGAAGACATCCACGAGAAGAAGCAACGGATCGAGATGTCGCGGCATTTCTCGCATCTCCGCGAGGTCGCCACGATCGATAATTTCCTGGCCGGTACGAGCCAGTCACCCACGCAGCCTGCCAGCGGCGGCCCTGGCCAGCAGCCCGCCGCCAGAATGGCACAGCAGGGCGGCGCCATGCCCGCGACGGCCCTGCAACTCCCACAGAGCCTCGAGGCTGATATGAACCAGCCTCGCGCCGGCAGCCGCAAGGCAGCCGCGGCAGGTCCCGGTCAGCCCGCGTCATCCGGTGTGCGGCCAGCATCGCTCGACGAGCCGGTGCGGTAGCTGACGGGCCGTCCCTACTCCAACTCCGGATGGGCCGCATTTTCGGCGGCCGCTTCGCGGAGCTTCTCCATCGCCTTGGCCTCGATCTGCCGGACTCGCTCCTTCGTGACACCCAGCGCCGAGCCGACCTCCTTGAGGGTCTGCGGCTCACGCTCGTGATCGAGCCCGTACCGACGAATGATGATCGTCTGCTCACGTGAATCGAGACGGTCAAGGAACTTGCCAACCTGCTTCAGCCGATCGGTCTCCGCCAGCCGCTGCTGGTATTCGTCGGTTCGTCGGTCAGTTGCCGACTGCAGGAGTTCCATGTCGGCTGCCCGGAAGCGGTCGCGGCGACGATGCTCGTCAGGGATCGTGCGGGCGTAGTTCTTCATGATCGCCCACGATCCGTAGGTGCTGAACTTATTGCCGCGGGCGTAGTCGAACTTCTCCACGGCCCGAATCAGCGACATGTTGCCGTCGCTGACCAGGTCGAAGAAGCTGTCGCCGGCAGCGACCCGTCGCTTTGCGATCGAAACCACGAGCCGCAGATTGGCCCTCACGATCCGGTTCTTGATATCGACGATCTCCCCGTAGAGCCGGTCGATCTGGTCCATCAGCCGGGCGTTGGGGCGGTCGACATCGAGCTCCGCACGCAACGTTGTTGCCTTGTGCTTCAGGTAATTAAACTTCCGGAACAGCCACACCTCCTGCTCGCGTGTCAGCAACGGCACCTCGTAGAGGCTCGCCAGATAGGCGGGCAGGCCAGATGGCCGCCGCACCCGCTTCGCCGCATCGTGGAGGCCCGGGTAGGGCTCGTTCACGACCTTCTCGGCGCTCTTCCGCGAAAACAGGGCGTTGGGAATGCAGTCCAGAGGCAACTGCATGATGTGCTCAGCCCGCTGCGACAGGATCACGCGGTAGATGCTCGCCTTGGAGCGGTGGTACCGCTTGGCGATCGACTCGACCGTTTCTCCACGATGGTAGTGCTGGTAAATCCGCTCGCAGTTCTCGGGCCGCAGGCGACCGTCGGCGACCGGAAACACCGCCTCGGAGGCATGCTCCTGGTCGTGCCGCTTGATGGTGTAGCGGATCGTTTCCACGCTGCGGTTGAGTCGGATGGCGATTCGACGGTGCACGTCGGCCGGGCAGGCACCGGCCAGAGCGAGTCGGCGGGCCCAGCCGATGATCCGGTCGTGCTCATCCTGCGACAGTTGGCTGAAACGGCTCCCCCGCTCGATCCGGAGCGGGTTGTCGCGGATGAAACGCTCGACGGCACTGGCGAGAAAACCAACTCGTCGGCGGCCCCCAACGAGGTGCCGTTCAGCGACTAGGCCATGGTCCCGCCACCTCGAGATGGTCTTGGTCGAAACGTTGAACTGGTTCGCCAGATCCTCAATTGTCAGCACCTCGTCTCCACCTGCCTGCGGGTGGCCCGTCGAGTCGCTGTTGGTGGGGTCGGCAAGTCCGGCGTGGCCGTGACCACGGTCGTCGCCTTCTTCAAACAGGTGGAGAAGACTGGTTTCGGGAAGCGATGAATCGAAATTCGACCGCATAAGACACCTCCAATGCCGACAATCCGTGCCGGGGGGAAAGGCGAACAAAAGCACAAGCCATTCGAAGGAGGCCAAGGAGCATCCATACCCCGCCGCCACCTCTCAAGGACGTCAGAGTTATACGGCGACCGGCTGGAAATGGTTCGCGGCGGCGCGGATTTCTTGAGGGATTTTTGGCCGGTCGTCACCGCCGTTCGTCCCAACTGTCCGCTGCCACTCCGCCGCAACCCGTTGGCTGTCAACGCCTTGCGACATTCCTTCGGCATTTCGGGGGGGTGCAATAATTCTCGTTTTCCGACCCCGTCGACGGCGGTGAACCAGGGAAAAGAGGGGTTTTATCCGCTTGGACACCTGGTATCTCGGCGGCGTGCAGCCCCTTCGTCGAAGACTTCCTGTTGAGATCATGACGCACCGCAGAGGGGGGATGATGCGCTGTATTCCAAGGGCGATTCCGAGGTCAACGCGTCTCGAACTGCTGTGGGCTGTCCATCTGTGTTGCGGTCTGGCCGCCGGAGTCATCGCGGTGCCGCGGGCAGTTCAGGCGGATGAGGACTTGGCCGTTGCTGACCCGGTGGTCACTGAGTCGGCTGACTCGGAGGACCCATTTGCCGCAGTGGATGAGCCGGCGGCATCGACGGGCGGTCCGCGTGGGGCCCGTGTGCGGGTCAGGCTCGACGTCACGGGCGAACTCCTGGCCCCTGCCGGCCCCGATGCCGCAGCGGTTCGCGAGGCGGTCGAGATGGCTGCGCGGTTTGATTTCGAGGAGACGTCGCTCGCCTCCTCCGCTCCGGAGGCGGCCACGGTGGTTCGCCGCTCGTACCGGGATGCCACGGCATCGATGCGGATTGGAGATGCCACCACCGCCACCACGCTCGGAGCCGATGCCCGCCAACTTTTCGTGGCCCGTCAGGGCACGACGCCGATGTCCTATCTCGAAGACGGCTTCCTGTCGGGCGAGGAGTCCGACCTGCTCGAGACGCCGTTTGATTCGCTCCTGATCGACGACCTCCTTCCCAGGGAGCCGGTGTCGATCGGTCAGGTGTGGGAGATTCCGGCTGATATCACCGCCGGCCTCCTGGCCATTGACACGGTGGAGTCGGGCGTGATCGAGGCCCGCATCCAGGATGCCACCGACGCCCGAGCAACCGTCACGTTCGCCGGTATCATCGACGGGGCCGTGGACGGCGTGCCGACCCACGTGACCGTCGAGGGCAGCTTTGCCGTGGCGGCGAGGACCAGCGAAGCAACGGCTGCCAGCACCGATTCCGAACCTGTCCGTCACCAGCTGCACGGCCGCGTCGCCCAGGTGTCGGCCGTGATTCGGGAACGACGTCAGGCGAGCCATGTTGCACCCGGATTCGACGTCGAGGCGCGACTGCTCGTGGCCCGCACGTCGCTCGACTCGGGCCTGGAAAAGGATTTCAGCAGGCATGTGGAGCCGGCGGCCGATGTGGCGGCCACTCCTGTCCGTTCGGGGGCCGGTGAAGGACAGCCGCCGCGGCGACGCGGCGAGGGCGGGCCAGGCCGGGTGTGGTATCGCGATCCGCAGGGCCGGTTCGATCTGGTCCACGACGTCCGTTGGCGGCGGGTGGAGGATGGGCCGAACGGCCTCGTGATGAGGCTGGTCGATCGCGGGGCCCTCGTCGGCCAGTGTTCGATGACAAGCCTGCCGCAGGCGACGGCCGCATCCCTGCCCACCCGAGACGACGTGCAGCGGGATGTCGAGCGGTCGCTGTCGGGCCAGATCGTGCGGAGCGATGCCGCGGAGGAGTCGGACCGCGGCGACGGGCTGAGGATCGTGCGGCTCGCGTCGTCGGGCACCGCCGGCCGGCTTCCCTTCCGCTGGATCCACTACGTGCTGGCGGCCCAGGATGGCAGCCGGGTCAGTGTCACCTTCATGTTTGAGGAGTCGATGCAGCAGCGTTTTGGGGACGCCGACCGCCCGCTGATTGAGGGGTTACGGCTGCCGGCCGCCCGGCCAGGCGAGAACGCCAGCGGTCCCCCGGGGCCCACGGCAGCGGCCCCGGGAGGTGGCCGGCCGCAGGCACGATGAAGCCCGTTTTCGGCAATTTGCGAAGGCCTGTTGACGCTGCCCCCCGCGCCTTGGGATAGTATGGAGTTCTCCCGGGGAAAGCCCGGCAAACTGCCCGTTTGCCGCTTGACGCCGGGAACGCCGAGGAGGAGTGTCGTCGACACAACTCGTGCCACCTTGCATGGCCCGGGTGTTCGCTTTCTTCCCGGCCTGCGGAGTTCAATCCGCATCTGAGTCCGGGAGGCGCGAGCCATCGAGAAGCAGCATCGCATTAACGAGCAGATCCGGATCACGCCGATCCGGGTGATCGCCGGCGACGGCGAACAACTCGGGATCATCCCGACGGAAGAGGCGCTGAATCGCGCTCGTGAGGCCGGCCTCGATCTTGTCGAGGTGGCTCCGAACGAGAAGCCGCCCGTCTGCCGGATCATGGACTTCGGCAAGTTCAAGTATCAGCAAAAGAAGAAACTCCACCGCACGCACGTCCATCAGACAAAAATCAAAGAAATTCGGCTTCGGCCCAAGACCGGCGAACACGACATCGATTTCAAGGTGAATCAGGCGAAGGGTTTTCTGCAACACAAGGACAAGGTCATCGTGTCGGTCGTGTTCCGGGGCCGTGAACTGGCACACATCGACGAAGGACAGCGGGTGATGCGGATGATTCTCGAACAACTCGACCCCGTTGGAAAAGTCGATGCGCCGCCGCAGCAGATGGGCCGCCGACTGGTCTGCACGCTGTCGCCCAAGTAGTCCGTTCAGCATGTAGACAATCCCAGCAGACGACCCCAGCAAGACAGACCAAACGCGTTGCCCCCCGCACATCAGTTTCCAGGCCCTTCACTCCACCCCTCTCGAGACCCACATCATGCCGAAGCAGAAGACCCACAAGGGCGTCAAGAAGCGTTTCCGAGTCACCGCAAGGGGCAAGGTGAAGCATCGCCGTGCCGGCACGAGCCATCTGCAGGTTCGGCTCACCAGCAAGCGAAAGCGCAACCTCCGTGGCACCGACGTGCTCGCCGCTCCAGAAACGGCGAAGATCATCGAGATGCTCGGGGGCTACAGCTACTAGTCCCAAAAGCTACTCGTCCAGGCATCGGCCGGCACCAGCCCCGGCGAGCAGGGCCGGCAGTCGACCCGCAAGCCTGCGGGTGCGGCGAATGTCCCGGCTCAGATGCAGGGGCCTTGAAAATCCCATTGAAACAGCGACAGTGATCGTTCCAGAAGGCAATCTAAAACCATGCGCACAAAAAACGTTGTTCCCCGTCTCCGGGCCAAGAAGCGTCTCTTCAAGCGAGTGAAGGGCTCGGTCGGCGGTCGTCGCCGCCTGCTTCGCACAGCCAAGGAATCGATCATCCGCGCCGGCGTGTATGCGCGGCGGGATCGCCGTCGCAAGAAACGCGACTTCCGTCGCCTCTGGATCGTGCGGATCAACGCGGCCTGTCGCGAACGCGGCCTGCGGTACAGTCAATTCATCGCCGGTCTGGAGAAGATCGGTTCGGAACTCGATCGCCGCACGCTCTCTGAGATGGCCGTGCTCGATCCGACCGGTTTTGATGCGGTCGTGAATGCCGCGCGAAAGGCCCTCGGCTTGCCGGAGCCGGCTGCGGTCGCGTAGTGCCGTGACTCAGCCCAATGGCCGCGATGATGCGGCTCGAGCCGAGGCCCAGCCAGCGGGCGGCACGCCTGCCGGGCAAGCCGTGGCCATTGATTCGTTCGTTGCCGAACTCGCAGCGTTTCGCGAGGCTGCTGCGGAATCGCTTGGACGAGTCGCCGACGGTGCCGGACTGGAGCAGGCCCGGATCGAGTTTCTTGGCGCGCGAAGCGGGCGGCTCAAGGCGATCCAGAAACTTCTCTCGGGACTGGTGGCCAGCGATCGGCCCGCGGGTGGACGGCATTTCAACGAGGCCAAGGCTGCGGTCACGGCACTCTTTGCCGACGTCCAGCAGCGGCTCGCTGGCGGTGGTGCGGCGGGGCCTGCTGTCGACGCGATCGACGTCACGCTGCCCGGTGACCCGGTGCGGCTGGGGCATGTCCATCCGATCACGCAGACGATCCGCCGCGTGCAGGAGATCATGGCCCGGCTCGGCTTCGAGAGCGTCGATGGGCCGGAGGTCGAGGATCAGTGGCACAATTTTGAGGCCCTTGCCATCCCGGCCGAGCATCCGGCGCGCGATCCGCTCGACAACTTCTACCTGGCGGTGGCCCGTGGAGCCGACCCGCTCCTGCTGCGGTCGCAGACGAGCACCGTGCAGATCCGTGTGATGGAGAACCGACGACCGCCGCTGCGGATCGTCTCCCTGGGGCGTGTCTATCGGCCCGATACGGCCGACGCCACTCACTACCCGATGTTTCACCAGGTGGAGGGCTTGCTGATCGAGCCCGGCACGACCATGGCCCACCTGAAGAGTGTGCTTCGGCAACTCGCGTCAAGCTTCCTCGGCGGCGACGTGCACGTGCGGTTCCGGCCGTCGTTCTTCCCGTTCACCGAGCCGAGCGTCGAGTTCGACATGGAATGGGGCGGCCGCTGGATCGAAATGGGTGGAGCCGGCATGGTCGACCCTGCTGTGCTGACGGCGGTCGGCTATGACCCCGACGAGGTCTCAGGCTTTGCGTTCGGCCTGGGTGTCGAGCGGATCGCGGCCCGTCGCTATGGCGTTGCCGACATTCGGGATTTCTATCGCAACGACGTGCGTTTCCTGCGGCAGTTCTGACCGCGGCTGCCAGACATTTCGCCGACCTTGTTCACCGACCCGTCCGCCGCGATGTTCACCTGAGAGGGGACACAAGCCCATGATCATCTCCACGAACTGGCTGGCCGAGTATGTGAGCCTGTCCGTGTCGGCCGATGCCCTCGTCGAACGGCTGCTCCTCTCCGGACTGAATCACGAGTCGACCAGGACGATCGGCGCCGACACGGCGATCGAGATCGAGGTGACGAGCAACCGCCCCGACTGCCTCGGGCACATCGGCGTGGCCCGTGAGGCCGCTGTGCTGTTCGCCCGCCCGCTCCACATTCCCGATCCCAGCCTGCAGGAGGCCACCGTCTCGGCGGCAGCGGACATCGCGGTGGAGATCCTCGAGCCACAGATCTGTCCGTTCTATTCGGCCAGGGTGATCAAGGGCGTGCGGGTGGGGCCGAGCCCGCAGTGGCTCGTCGACCGGCTGGCCACCGTGGGAGTCGCCAGCGTCAACAATGTTGTCGACGTCACCAACTACGTGATGCTCGAATGCGGGCAACCGCTCCACGCCTTCGACCTCGCCAAGATTCGGGGTGGCCGCGTCATCGTACGGCGGGCCCTGCCGGGTGAAACGTTCACGGCCATCAACCACAAGACCTACCCCCTCACCGATGCCATGGGCGTGATCGCCGATGCGGAGGGGGCCGTGGCGCTGGCCGGGGTGATGGGAGGAGCCGGCACAGAGATCGCCTCCGACACGACCGACATCCTGCTCGAATCGGCGCAGTTCGCGCCGCTCTCGGTCCGGGCCGCGGCGCGGGGGCTCGTGCTGGCGAGCGCGTCGTCGTATCGGTTCGAACGGGTTCCCGATCCTGCGGCAGTCGACTGGGCCAGCCGCCGCGCCGCGGCGATGATCGCCGAGATTGCCGGCGGGCATGTCTCCCGCGGTGTCGTGGAGGCTGGGCATTTGAAGGCGAGCCCCGCAACGATTTCGCTGCGAAACGGCCGCGTCGCCGAGGTGCTGGGGATCGAGATTCCCGCCGAGCGTCAGCAGGCCATCCTGATCGGGCTGGGATTCGTGGCCGAGAGCGTTGACGGTGCCGGATCCCGCTGGCGTGCGCCCACGTGGCGGCGCGACTGCTGGCGGGAAATCGACCTCGTCGAGGAGATCGCGCGGATCGAGGGCTACGACAAGGTGCCGGAGAACGAACCGATCGCCGCTCGGCCGGTGGCCGAGTCGGCCCGGGAGCGGACGCTGCGGCGGGCGAGCGAGGTGCTCGTGGCGGCAGGCCTCTGTGAGGCGATGACTCGGAGCGTGGTCGGCGAACCGCTCGAAGTGACAGCCAGCCCGTGGGGTGACACGCCGCCACTGGTCTGTGCACCGCCGCTCGTGCGCGGTGCCGACCGACTGCGTCGCACGCTCCTGCCCAGTCTGCTGGAGGCCCGCGCAGTCAACATGGCCGTTGGTGCCCGGCGGCCTGATCTCTTCGAGACGGCTCGCGGCTACCTGGCACGACCAGACGATTCCAATGGAAAGGCTTCATGTGATCGACCAAACGCCGCATCACCGGCGGAAGAGCCCCTGCTTGTGTCGTTCGTGATCGGGGGCGGCTTCGCCGCCGCCAAGGGGCTGGCTGAGGCGGTGCTCGAGCGGCTCGGCCTCGTGGCCGGCGCCGCAAGCGACGCTCGCGTGGTCGTTCGTCCGGTTGTTCTCGACCTGTTCGCCCCAGGCCGCGTTGGCGAGATCGTGCTCGAACGCCCAGGCCATCCCGCGGAGCGTGTGGGAGTGATTGGAGAAGTCGCCGCGGCGGCGCTCGCTGCGGCCGGACTCAAGGACCCGGTGGCTGCCGCAGAGCTCCGACTTGACCGCCTCGAATTCGCCGTTGAGATGGAGCCGTCGCGACGCCGTCCCAGCGATTTTCCGGCGATCGAGCGGGACGTGAATCTGGTCGTCGATCAGGCGGTGCCGTGGGGCGACATTGCAACGGCGATTGACGACGGCGGCGGCGTGCTGTTGGAAGAGTGTCGGCTCGTGCAGGTCTGGACGGATGCCGAGCGGCTCGGTGCGGGCAAGAAGAGCTTCGTCGTGTCGCTGCGGCTGAGGAGCAATGCAGGCACGCTCTCCGGCGAGGAGGCCAGCCGCACGGTCGACGCGGTGGTGGCGGCCTGCGGCCGCCGGTGTGGCGCGGTGCTGCGGGCCTGATCCGGGCGTCGCCGGGCGGGCTCCCCGAACACGCTGCGCTCGCTCGGCGGCTCGGCGACCGCGTCGGGGACGATGGTGCGCACTCTCCGCCGAGGCGCCTGATGCTCGGTTCGGTGTTCGGTGAGCCCGCCCTCGTTGATGGCTGCGTCGCATCCTGCGAAGCAGTCTTGGACGAGCCGGGATCGGCGGAAGCTCGAGGAGCTTTCTTCACGCGAAACATGGCATCCTGCCATTTTCGCTTGGCAAACGCAGTTTGCTGGTACTGCACTTCGCATCCTGCGAAGCAGTCTTGGACGAGCCGGGATCGGCGGAAGCTCGAGGAGCTTTTGGATTTTTCGCCCTTCCAGGGAAAGCACGAACACAACGCTCGATGGCGAAAAAGCCACTGCGACGAGACGTCTGCCGTCCCGGCGGTGCGTTGCACGAAGGGTGGGCTTTGCGGCGGGCCGCTGAAGGCCCTTCCATCCTGCTACCGGTCGGCGTAGACCCGCGTGATCTCTTCTTTCGTGATCGGCGCGGGATGGTCGTCGCTCACCAGTTGCACCTGCATCCGCTGGTCGCCTTCGCGGCGACCGCGGACGCGGACGCGGAAGACTGCCTCTTCAGTAGGCGCGAGTCTGGCCAACGGATCGAAGATGACGGTGAGGTTTTCGACACGGTGGGCCACCGGCCCCTTGGCGTCGACCGGCTCGAGATCGCCCAACAGCGTCGCCGTGAGCCGAACGCCGCTGGCGGCTTTCGTCCCTTGGTTGGCGATGCGGACGATGTATTCCGTCGCGCCGCCGACCTCGATCGGGTCTTCGCTGTCGGTGACCTCGAAGAAGAGGGCGGCCAGGCCTTCGACCTCGACCGTGTGCGCCGCCTGATCGGAGGGACCATCGCTGCTCCGTGCCGCCGCCACGATCTTCTGCGGCCCGAGATCGACGGGCATCAGCACCATCTCGACGGTGCCAGTCTCACCAGGTGGGAGTTCTTCCAGGTTCCAGAGCACGCGATGGAAACGCTCCTCGTACCAGCCCGCATGGTTTGCCCGCACGAATTTCATGCCTGGCGGCAGTTGGGCGACCAGTTCCACCGCCCGGGCAGGTGCCGTTCCGGCGTTGACCATCGACAGCACGCAGGTCGCAGGCCGCTGGAGGTAGCGGCGCGACGGCATTTCGGCCGTCAATTCGAGCGTGGGGGCCGTGACCTCGATGCGGATCGGCTGCTCGACCTCGAGCCGGCCATCGGCCCGGGCTGCGAAGCGGGCCATGTGGACGCCTGGCCCTGTGGAGCCCAAGACCAGATCGATCGTTCGTGATTCACCAGGACGCAGCTGTCCGACATCGAATTCCAGTTCACGACCGGCGCTGTGCGAGACACCGTCTGGAAGCAGACCATCGAGCACGACGCCGGTGGCGATGCCGGTGCCCGGGTTGCTGACCTTGAGCGAGAGCTTCACATCGCCTCCGATCCTCACGGCCTTGGTCTCGGATGCCTCCAGCTTCAGGTCAGGCTTGGTGGCTCGCGACCGCACCGACGCTTCCGTGCGGAAACTCACACTGGCCACACTGCCGATCTCGCCCTCGATCTCAGGCATCACCTCCATCGACACGCGGGCTTCGCCGCCGGGCGCGATGACACCGAGTGCCCAGACCAGTTCGGCCGTCACGCCGCCGGGGTTTGCGCCGGGCACCAAGGGCTGGCCGGCCCCGACGGGGCTGGCTGGCGGCGTGGTGGTGATGAGTGTTGTGCCGTAGGGCACGGCGTCGCGAAGAGTGACATCCTGGGCCGTTGCCGTGCCGACGTTGCGCACGAGAATCTCGTAGCGGGCCGCCTTGCCAACCTGGATCTCACGGGGTCCTCGCTTTTCCAGTGCCAGTTGCGGCGTCTGCAGGCCCTCCAATTGCATCGGGCCAGGCCGTCCCTGCCCCGCCGTTGCCGCCCCCGGGCCGTTGCTGGCACCGCCCGACATCGGGCCGCGGGGATCGTTGGTCATGGTGTTCATGCTATTCATGCTGTTCATCGGGACAGGCGGTGCCGATCGTGCGGGGCCCATCGGGGGCGCGCTCGCAAAGGGATTTGTGGCCGCGGCGCTGATCACGGGTGCCGACGCTGCCGTGGGGGCAGAGGCCGGAGCCGCCGCCGCTGGCCGAAAGCTGGACGGCGGGATGATGTCGGGCGACGTGAAGCCACGAGGTGCGGAGGTCGCATCCACCGTCGCGGCAGGGGCTGGTGGAGGGAACGGCGGTGGCGCCGGTGCTGTCGGCGGCAGGTCGCCGCCGATGGGTGTCGATGGCTGAGGGGGATCCACCGCTATCGCTGCGGTCGAGGGGGCGGGAGCCGCGGCGGTCATGTCGGTCGGTGCAGGGGCCAGGAGATCGTCCTCGGATGATCCAGTCGACGCCGCCGCCGGCGGGGTGGATGGAGTCGCAGCCAGGGGAGTCTCGCCGTGCGGAACTGGGGGCCGCACCGGTGTCTCGCCTGGGGCGACGTCATCGCCCGACCGCTCCGCTTCAGTGGACGTGGTGGCATCGGCTGGATCCGGTGGGAGCTGTGCGTCGAGTGGCTCCGCCTCGGCGGATGCCAGCCGGATCGGCTCATCGCCGGTTCCCGGAAACCGGCCCGGGGGCGCGAATCGCGATGTCCGGCCGTCGTGGGCTGGCGGCGCCGGCATGGGAATCGAAGAGTCTGGCGCCTCAAGCGCAGCCGGCCGGGTGGGATAGCGGTCGAGTGGCGCCGGGCTGGTGGCTGGGGCAGCGGGCGCTCGCCAACCGCGTTCATTCATCGCACGCGGGGCGTCGGCATCGCCCGTGGGAGGAGAAAACTGCCTCGGCGCAAAAGGAGCGGTATCGGGCTGGGCATTTGTGACCCCGCCACCATCCCCTGACGGTACGGTCTCGTGTGCCGCGAAGGCGACGGCAGGCTCGTCGGGAGATGCTGTCGGCAGGGCGGTCTGCACCGGCGACGCCATATTCTCGCCACCGCCGACGCGGCCGATGCCAAGTGCCCAGACGAGGCCGAAGCCGGTGCCAGCGCAGAGGACCGCTCCCAGCACCAACGGCAGGCTCGACTGTCGCGGAGCAACGACGAGATCTTGTCGCGATGTGCGTTCGGCTTCTTGCGCGGGCTCTTGCATCGGAGGGTCCCCGGAGGATGAATCGCGGGGAAGTACCACACCCGACGGGCTGCAAGAAAGCCCACTTGCAGCGGTGTCGCGGCTTAGGCAGTCAGGAGGAGCTGGTGAAGATGGAAATGAAACTTACCCAGCTTCCCGCCATAGTTGCCCGCCGAGATGGCAACGAGATCAGGGCCGATGGCAGCACGAATCCCGGCCACCATCGCCCCCGCCACCGCAGACTCGTCAACGCCGTCGATGACGATCTCGAGGCCGCAGGCCGCCCCATCCATGAGGCAGGTCTCCACGCGGCCCACCAGCGACGGGCAGAATGCCTCGTTCGTCGAGGCGCGGAGAGCCTCGTAACGCGAGCCGACCTTGCTACCCGATCGGACGACGCCTCCCGGAAAGGGCGTGATTGTGCCGGGAGTGGCGGCGATGGCGTCCACAGCCCGTCTGGCGGCGGCAAGCGTGGCGGTCAGCGATCGGCCTTGCAGGATAAAATTCCCGCCCCCGACACCCTTCTCGATGCCCACCGACTCTTCCACGAGAAACTCCCCGTCCATCACCGGCACCCGCCAGTATCTGCGTCCATCCATCACCTTCGTCTTTTCGAACCCGTCGCCGAAGTACCGCACGTGTGCCCCCAGCGGTCGCCGCTCCTCCGCTGAGGGCAGGCCGTCGAAGACGCTCGCCGTGGGGCATGTCAGCAGGCACTGTGCGGTGCGGTTGGCAATCGCCTTTCCCACGCCGTCCGCAGAAAAACCGTACGCCAAAACCGCCGCTCCGGGGCGGCCATCGGGCGTTTCCTCCGGCTCGAGCCAGCGTTCGACCCCGATCTCTGCGTCACAGCCGATCACGCTCGTGCCGTAGCCGCACGCGGCGCGGACCGCCGCGTCGAGCCAGTGCGGATCGGCCGCGGTGACGATGAGCCTGACGTACCGGAGCCGAAAGGCCTCGGCAAACGTGTCAACGATCCGTGTTGATTCGATGAGCATGGCGGTGTGTCCAGACGGGGGTTCAAGGTGTCGAACCGTGGCCGGCATGGGGCCGGATGTCGTTCAGGCCCCGAAGATTCCGTGTTCTCCCCGCGGTTGGGTTTCGCATATCCTATCAAGCATCGCGGGTGGCCCTCCATGGCCGGCTGCGGTCCCTGGCAGTGAAGACTGCCCGCTGCTTGTCCGCCCCCCACAAGCCAAAGGATACCGATGATGTCGTTTCTGAACCGTGCGGTCGTGTCTGCGGTGTTTCCTGTCGTGATTGTCACGGCCGTCGCAGCGCTGGCTCCGTGCGCCGCTGCTGCCGACTCGCTCGCGGCCAGCGGCGTGGCGATGATTCCCGAGGACGCTGCGTTCGTCTCAGCAACCCTGCGGGCCCGCGAGCAGTACGACCGGTTCGAGAAGAGCAACGCCTTCGCCGCCCTCAAAAAGCTGCCCTTCGTGTCTCGCGCCGCCGATTCCGTCGAGGAACAGAGACTGCAGCCCGGCAGCCCGCTCTCGATCATGTCGACCTTCATGGAACTGCCCGAGAACGAGCAGGCCCTGGAATTGCTCAAGGACATGGTCGCGACCGACACGTTCGTCTACGGCGAGCCGTCGTGCGTGACGTTCGTGGAGCTCATGAAGAAGATCCAGCAGGCGCAGAACGCCGCCGGTGTGCTGCGGCTGGCCAGCGGAGATGCTTCGGTCGGTGGCTTTGAAGTCGATGTGCTCGAAGGCATCGACGTGGAAGATGAAGAGATGGACGAGGACGACGACGAGGACGACGACGACAAAAAGGGAGCCGCCGACACCCGCAGGCGGCTGCGTGCCAAGCCGGTGCGATTCCAGGCCGCCGATGCCGCCGAGCAGATCTCGGCAGACGAACTTGCCACGCGGCTGGTGGTCAAGACGCTGTCGGAGAACATCAACCTGATCGTGGTGCCCGACGTGGTCTGGGGGTTCAAGACGACCAAGCTCGACGCTGCCACGTCGCAGCTGAAGCGGATCGAGGTGCTCGTCAAGCTGATCACGCAGGCCAATCCGGCCCTTGCCGACTCGCTCGAGCGCCGCAAGGTGGCGGGGGGCGAGGTGGTGACGTTCACGATCAAGCCCGATGCGAACCTGATTCGTGAAGCGTTTCCCGGGCTGGAGGATCATGAGCAGGAGCTGGAAAAAGTCTTCGACAAGATCGAGCGACTGGAGCTGGTGATCGGCCTCGGTGTGATCGGCGACCGCGTGATCCTCACGATCGGTGATTCGATCGACCATCTGGAGAAACTGACGGTCGCGGGGAGCGATCGCAAGCCGCTGCTCGCCACCAAGCCGTTCGAGCCCCTGCGTGCCCAGAAAGACAAGCCGCTCACCGGCATCTCCTACTTGAGCGAGGCGATGCAGAAGGCACTGGCCCCATCGGCCAGCGACATTGAGCAACTCGCCGACCTGAGCGACACGATCGCAGACCTCGCCGACCTTCCCGACGGCGCGGCCGACGAGGCTCGGCGCAGCCTCGGCAAGGTCGCCGAGGGCTACAAGCGGCGGCTGCCCTCGCCCGGTCCGTGGCTGGCGTTTTCGTTCCTGTCGGAGCAGGGCTACGAGGGCTATGTCTGGGATTGGTCGAAGAATCTGCCGTTCGACGGGTCGAAGCGGCTGGGCCTCCTCGAGCATACGGGCGGTGCACCGCTGGCCGCGGCCGCCTTCAGGGTGAAGAACGATCCGAGCCAATTCGAGGACTTTGCGTCGTGGGCCGATATGGGCTGGTCGTTCTTCCTCAAATACCTCGTTCCGAAAGCCGACGAGGACGATCAGGAGAAGATCGAGGAGGTCGACGAGCACCTGGCGCCGCTCGGCGCGAAATTCGTCGGCATCGTGCGGACCAAGATCCTGCCGTCGCTAGCCGACGGTCAGATGGCCTTCGTCATCGACGGCAAGAGCAGCACGAAACGCCCCCATCAGTTGCTGCCTTCGGCCGCGGAAGCGCTGCCGCTGGTGGAGCCTGCGATCGTGCTGGGGCTCGCCGACCCGAAGCTGTTTCGCGAGGGGATGAGCGATCTGTTCGAACTTGCCGACGAGGTGGTCGATGCGGTGCGGGAAATGAACCCCGATGCCCTGCCGGTGGAGTATCGCGTGCCCGAGCCGGTGAAGAACAAGGTGGAGGGGGGCGTTCTCTGGTCGTATCCACTCGCCAACAGTGGTCTCGACGAGAAGGTGCAGCCATCGATCGGTGTCGGTGAATCGGCTGCCGTGCTGTCGCTCGTGCCGAAGCAGGCTGGTCGGCTGCTCCTGAAGACGCGGCTCGAGACCGGTTCCCAGTTGGCGAAGTTCGAGGAGCCGCTGGTGGGGGCTGCCGCCCTCGATTTTGCGGGCCTGATCGACGCGATCCAGCCGTGGGTGGTCTACCTCACGCGATACGGCTGCGTTCAGCAGCGTGAGGGGAACGTCGATCCAGAGTCTGAACTCGGGCCCGACGACGAGAACGATCAGGCCAAGGACGCATTGGCCCAGGCGAAGGTCGTGTTTGAAGTGATCAAGTCCCTGCGTGTTGCCGTGGCAGAGACTGCGATGGAGTCGGACGCGATGGTCACGCACTGGCGAAACGTGATCCGCGACATGCCGGCGAAGTAGACGGAGCTTCGTCGGCTGGTGCGAACCCGGGCCTCCGGCCCTGGCACTCGGTAGTGACATTTGACAAGAAGCCCCGGACGGAAGTCCGGGGACACCGGGTCGTTGGGCGAGCCTGGACGGCATGGCATGTCGAATGGCATTCAGACCCGGAATCCCCCGGCTTGCGCCGGGGGCTTGTATAAGACTCGGACACATCCGTGAGGGGCTGTCCATGTCCCGAGAGCCGGCGTTGCTGACCAGCGCAGGCAGGATGCCGGAGCGCAGTCAGCATCGAGTGAGCGAAGGACAGCGGGCACCGATCCGTCTCAGCGGATTGGTCGACGGAGCGAACGTCCGGCGACGGGGCATGGGCAGCCCCGAACCGTGGGCTCCATGCTCATCCTCGCCGCACGATGCCCCGCACGAGGAGATCGCCGCCGGGGTGATCCACGTGTTCGACCTCGATCGAGGCGGCTGATGCGAGTGCCGCGATTCCGGTTCCGGCGATCGGCGATGGCGCCGCTGCACCGCCGATGAGCGTCGGGGCAACGAAGGCCCAGACCTCGTCGATGGCCTGCACATCGGCCAGGCTCCCCAGCACCTTGGGACCGCCTTCGACCAGCACGTTCGTGAGGCGTCGTGATCCCAGTTCCACGAGCAGTTCCCGTAGCCGCTCGCGATGATCCGCTCCAGCTGACTGCCAGACCTCGCAGCCGGCTGCTGCTAGCTGCCGGAGGCGGTCGGCCGGGGCAGCGGGGCCCGTGGCCACGAGCAGCGGCACGTCGCGGGCCGTGCGAACGAGGCGGCTCTCCAACGGCAGGCGGGCCAGGCTGTCGAGGAGGATCCGTAGCGGTTGCCGCGGCCCGGCGGGCCGCGCCGTCAGGAGCGGATCATCGGCGAGCGCCGTACCGATGCCGCACAGAATGCCGTCCATCCGCCCGCGGAGACCGTGCACCATCTCCCGCGATGACTCCGAAGAGATCCAGCGGCTCTCGCCGACAGACGTCGCCACGCGGCCGTCGAGGCTCATCGCCCACTTCGCGATCAACCACGGCCGCTTCTGCTCCACGAGCGTGCGGAAGGGGGCGATCAGCCGTCGCGCCTCCGTCTCGCAGACACCCACCCGAACCTCGACGCCGGCCCGCGCGAGTTCGTCGAGGCCGCCACCGTTGACCGCGGGAAATGGATCGCGCGTGCCCACGATCACCCGTGTGATGCCCGCCGCGATGATCGCCGCTGTGCAGGGGGGCGTCTTGCCGTGATGGCAGCAGGGCTCGAGCGTGACGGCCAGCGTGCCACCGCGGGCCGCGGTGCCGGCGGCCGAGAGCGCCGCCACTTCGGCGTGCGGGCCGCCAAATGCCTCGTGCCAGCCTTCGCCGATGATGTCGCCTGATGCCGATGCAATCACCGCGCCCACCGTGGGATTGGGTTCGACGCATCCCTCACCGCGGCGGGCCAGAGCGAGAGCCCGCCGCATCAACTTTTCTTCGAACGTTTCCTCGGGGCCGCTCACATGCATGGCTTGCGTACCCTTAGCCAGGCGTCCAGAGAGATTTCTTATCCCCGGCACCACCCCCCTGTTCGCCGCCGGGTGTCCAAATGCGGCCTGAGTCTGCGGCCGGGGGCTGTCCGCCTCCGATGGGCATTCCGGCACCGCCGCCGGGTATCTGCCCCGCTGCCGCCGACTGGGCGGCCAACGCGGCCAGATCGACGCCCGCTTCGCCCAGGACCTCCGCAAGCGCCGCAATGACCTTCTGGTCGCGGGCGTGCTCCCGCTGCAGGTGATTGAGCAGTCGCATGATGCCCGGCTCGTCGGCTCGCGACAGCCGCACTCGCAATTCGGCGACATCAAGCATGCCGTCGTTGGCGCCGAGTGTCTTGGCGAGTTCGCGGAGCTTGCCGATGATCTCCAGCTTTTCAAGGCTTGTCTCGGCGCGATCCTCGAGCAGGCCATACGCCTCCCAACGGTCCTCGGGCGAGGCGTCAGGCCGCGCCACGATTGCCCGAGCGGCCCGTGCCGCCGCCAGGTCGAAGCCGGCGTCGAGCGACGTGAGGAAGAGCACTCGCAGCTGATCGAGCGCGAGCCCATCGAGTACGACACGATGCCACCGCAGAGGTGGCACCTCTTCGAGCGGCTGAGCCGAGGTGATTGGTGCCGGCGTTGGCAGCCCCAGTTTTCCGCGGACAGCCGTCCACGCGGCCGATGCCTCAGGCTGACGGGATGCTACCTCGCCTTCGCTGATGATCGCCTCGACCCGCCGGGCCAATTCCTTGCCGGTCTCGGCAGCCGCCTGACGCGGCGTCTTGCCCAGCAGTTCGGGGAGGGGAGTATCGGGCCAGACTGCCAGAAAGCGATCCCAGACCGCATGCCGCTGGCGGGCGAGAAGACGGTCGACCATGGAAGGACCGTCGGCAGCCTGAGGTTCCTTTGACAGCTCTCCAGGCTTCACTCGGAACTGCGTGTTCTGCAGCCACGCGGTGGGCGATGTGGTCGGCAGCCTGCCGCGGCCCGTGTCTCCCGGCGCAGCGAACGTGCAGCCGAGCAGTTGCTCCACTTCAGGCTTTGCCTCCGCGACGTCGGGCTCGAAACCCTGCAGCACGGCTTCCGGCTCACGGTCTGTCTGCCGGCCAAAGATCATCAGCGATGCGAGCAGGCGATCGGGCTGTTCGTTTCCAGGCTGCCCGGCGGATGGTGGAGCGCCTGCCGGTGCCGGAACGTATACCCGCCACACCGAGTGCGGAGGCGCCGCACCCCGCGACACCCAGGCCGAACGGTCGAACGTCGAGATATCGAAGCGGCCGTCGTGGCGAAGCTTTTCTTCCAGAAGCTCGAGGCCCCCAGCGGCGGCCTCCGCGGAAGGGGCTGGCAGCGGGGCGATGATGCTCGTGATCTTCACCACCGGCGAGCGATCCGGGTCGGCTTCGGTTTCCATGGCGATCGCCCGGCCGGTGGCCTCGACCGCGTCATCAGGAGTGCTGGCACGGAGCTTGGCGACGGCCAGCCAGGCCTCCGACGCCTCGTATGGTCGGCCAAGCATTTCGCAGAGGATCGCCGTGTTGGTGAAAAGCTCGGGGCTCTCGCCCGCGACCGGCTTCAGGCTGCGGAATGTGGCAAGCGCCTTGGAAAGCCGCCACTCTGCGGCAGCCTTCAGCGCCGCTTCGAACTCGGAGCGATAGGGGGAATCGGCCGGGGCCGGCTCGAACGACACCTTGGTGCGGAGTGCCGGCGGCACGCCGCCTGAGCCAACGATCGATGCCAACAACTGCCGCTCTTCCTCGGTGCCGACCGATGCGTCGATCATCCATTCGACGATGCCCTGAGCGCAGCCCGGATGTCCGGTCTGCGCGGCAGCCTGCACCAGCGTCTGGGCGGTCCGCACCAGGTCCTGAGGCAGTTCCCCGCCGTCGGTATCGCGCGCCTTGGCGCGGGCCTGGTCGAACAGGGCCATCGACTCCTGCATCCGTCCCGCGATGGCCTCGGTCACCGAAGCCAGTCCCAGTGCCACAGGGTTGTCGGGACAGGCCTCCAGAAACTCCGCGCTCCCTGCTGCGGCCGCTGGAAATTGCTTGGTGGCCAGCTGCAGCCGGGTGCGGTGGGCCATCAGGCAGGCCCGCCCGGGATGGCGTTGCGTCAGCTTGTCCACCTCTGCCAACGCCGCGGCGTATTGCTGTCCCTCGGTGAGACGGTCGAGCTGTTCCAGGTCGCCCACGAGCTCGGAGCAGCAGAACTTGATCTTCTTGCCGGTGCCGCCCGGACAGGGTGAATAGGGATCGATGGGCATGCTGGGGTGATCTCCGGGGAGCTGGTTCTCGTGCGTGTCCGGCAATGTACCACCGACACTCCATCGGGGCGAGTTGCCGCCCGTGCGCCGCCGCTGCATACTTTGCGATTCTCGTCGGCGTTTCGCGGCCGCGGGCAGGCGGCCAACACCGCGGCGGAACGTCTCCACGCCGTGCCTCCCGTCGTCAGCCCCGATCGCCTGAGCCATCCCGTGCAGCAGCCCCGCATCCTGATCGTCGATTCCGAGGGCAGCACCGGTCTGCCCTATGCCAAGCTCAGCGCTCGCCTTCAGCCGTTCGAGGTGCGGGTGGAGAAATCGCTCGATGCTGCGATCGGCACGCTCTCCCGCGACTCCTGGGATCTGGGGGTCGTCACGGCACGTTCCGGGCCCACGGCCGAGCGGCTCCATGCCGCACTGAAGAACGCCGACCCGCAACTGCCGGTGGTGGTGATCGATACGCGGCCGAACATCGACGTTGCGAGGGCCTGCCTCCAGGCCGGTGCGGGGGATTATCTCGACATCGTCCGGGCCGAGGCGGAACTCGAGGATGCGCTGGTGCGGCTGCTGGCGGAATCGCGGCGCAAGGCAGCCGAAGAGGTGCTTCGCCGCGCGGTCGAGCGACCCTACTCGTTCGACGATTTTCTGGGCGAAAGCCCGGCAATGCGGCAGGTCTATTCCGTCATCGACCGGATCGCTACCAGCTCCGTGGACGTGCTGGTGACGGGCGAGACCGGAACAGGCAAGGAACTCGTTGCGCGGGCCATCCATGCCCGCAGCCGCCGGAGCGCCGGCCCGTTCGTGCCCGTGGACTGCGGCGCGATCCCCGACGCCCTGATGGAGAGCGAACTGTTTGGCCACGAGCGGGGCGCTTTCACAGGTGCCGATGCCAAGCGGATGGGGTTGGTCGAATTTGCGGATGGTGGCACGCTCTTCCTTGACGAAATTGGCGAGCTGCCGCTGCCACTCCAGGCGAAGCTGCTGCGGGTGCTGCAGGAGCGGCGGGTGCGGCGGGTTGGGGCGAGGCTCGAGAATGCGGTCGACGTGCGGGTGATCGCGGCGACGTCGAGAACCGTCGATCAGATGGTGGAGCGTGGGGAGTTTCGCCGCGACCTTCTTTACCGGATCAATGTGGTGCGGATCGAGCTGCCGCCGCTTCGCGCTCGGGGCGACGACATCGGTCTATTGGCTGAGTTTTTCGCCAACCGCGCCGCGCAGGAGATGGGCCGGCGTGTGAACGGCCTTTCGACCGACGTGTACCAGGTGCTGAGGAGCTACCACTGGCCGGGGAATGTCCGCGAGCTGCAGAACGTCGTCCGCCGGGGGATTGCCATGACGCAGTCGTCTGTCGTCGGCGTGGACGATCTGCCCGACGAACTGGTGGCCACCGCCGGCCGCTCGAGCACCTCGGTGGGATACTTTGCACACCGCGCCGAGCATATGTCGCGGTTCGAGAAGCACTACCTGACCGACCTGCTCACAAGGCACTCGGGCGACGTGTCGGCGGCCGCCCGCGATGCCCGCCTGCCCCGCGGCACGCTCTACCGGTTGATGAAGGCCCACGGTCTCGATGCCGCCGCGTTTCGCACGCGAGGCGATCCATTGTGAAAACACCTCTGCGTGCGACTGTCACCCCGCCGGCGGCACTGCTGGAGGGCATCCTGCAGCGATGGCCGACGATCCTGGTTGTCGGCTACGCGTTGGTAGCCTTCAGTTGGACGATGCCGGCCGGCCTGTTTCCGCCGAAGCCGGCCATCGACCAGGTGGCAGAGGGACCCTTGCTGCTGCTGGGGTTGTGGCAGTCGTGGGATATGTTCTCGCCTGATCCCCGCACCGTCGACATCTGCGTGGAGCTGCGGTGCACCAATCGCGACGGCACCAGCGACCGTAGGATGCTCAGCGACATGGTTGCAATGGGCTACTACGAACGCTGGCAGAAGGATCGCTGGCGAAAATATTTCAACGATCACCTGCGGCTCGATGATAGGCGTGCCCTCTGGCAGCCGTTCGCGGAATATGCCGCGCGACGGCTGCGGGAGGAGGGGCATGATCCGGCGGCGATCGAACTGGTGCGCTGGTGGCGGCCCTGCGACCCGGCCGTCAGACCGGACCTCCGCGCCGACGTGCGGCAGATGCCCTGGAAGAGCTACGTTTTTCATCGCTGGGCCGTGCCGCGGGAGTGGGGCCGATGACGTCGCCGTGGGACGGAATCGTGCGTGCTGTCGCGGCCTTCGACCACTGGGTGCGCGATCCGGTCAATCCCCGGCCGCTGGCCTGGTTTCGCTCCTGGCTCGGCCTGCTCAGTCTGGTGAATCTCTGGCTGCTCTGGCCCGACATGCCCATGTGGCTGGGCAACGACGGCGTGCTCCCGCCTGCCGTGCACCGAGACCTGATCGTTGGCAGCCGCATCAGCATCTTCATGATCACCGGCTACAGCGACGCGGCCATCGTGATCATCCGCGGCCTCGGCATCGCGGGAGGCCTTGGCCTCTGGCTGGGGATTTTTCCCCGCTGCGCCGCTTTCTGTACCTGGCTGGCCGCCGTCAGCTACGCATATCGCAACATGGACATCCTGTACTCTGGCGACAACCTGATTCGCATCGGCAGCTTCTTCCTCATCTTTGCCCGTACCGACGGCGTCTTTTCGCTACCCCATTCCGTGCGTCGCTGGTGCTTTCCGCAGACATCGTCAGGCAGTCGGCCCCCCGACAGCCTGGTGCCGGCATGGCCTCAGCGGATTCTGCAGGTGCAACTCTGCATCCTCTATCTGGTGGCGGGCATCTGGAAGGCGACGGGGCCGGCCTGGCGCAACGGCAGCGCCGTCGGCATGGTGCTGCAACTCGGTGAGTTTCAGCGGTTTCCGATCCCGGACTTCTTTCTCACGCCCGTCATGTCGCAGGTGATGACCTACGGGACGCTGGCATTCGAACTGGGGTTTCCGCTGCTGGTCTGGATTCCGAAGCTGCGGCTGCCCGTCCTGCTGGCGGGCCTCGCGTTTCACGCGGGGCTCGACTGGGCCATGAACGTGCAGATGTTTCAGTGGCTGATCACCGCGTACTATCTGCTGTGGCTGAATCCAGCTAGCTCTTCGCCGGCTTCTTTCGCTCCCAGGTCTGGCCCTGCTTGTAGCGTTCGGCCCGCTCGATGAGTTCTTCGTTCTTGGTCGTTCCCAGCACCTTGTCGAGGGCCTTCGTGAACTCGTCCTTGTTGGCGTCGCGGATCGTGCGATGGTGTGCGAGTTCGACCACGCTCAGACAGGCGGGCTCCGCGAGATTGGGGTCGTCAAGGTAGGGCACGACGAACCGTAGCGTTTCGATGGTGCGGATGGCGTTGGCCCGCTCCAGCACCCGGCGGCGATCCTCGTCGCGCTTGCACAGCGACATCGTCTTCTGAAGCAGTTCCAGCTTCTGCTTGTCGTTGAGCTTGTTGTCGGGGAGCGGCGCGATGCGGATAAGAGCGGCCAGCAGTTGGTCGCGTTCGGCCTGATCCTGCGACGTGCCGAGCAGGTCGAGCAGCCGCTGCGACACGGTGGCGTCGGGCCACTTCGCCAGCGCCATGAGCCCGAGCTTCCGCTTGGCCGTATTGGTGTCGGCAATGAGTTCATTGACGACGGCGATCGCGCCGGTGCCGCCCACGCGAGCGAGGACCGTCAGGAGCGTTTCCTGGACCGTGTCATCGGCCGCCTTGAACTGCGTCAAGAGAGCCTCCGCCGCCTTTTCTTTGCCAGGGTTCTGCGTGCAGACCGTCACCAGAGCCCGCTCCGCCTCGTCGCGCTCGCCGCCGGCTGCCGCCTTGAGAACGCCCTGCACCATGCCGGCGACCTGCTCGGGTCCGCCGAAACGGGCGAGCGCCCGCATCGCGGCCGTTCGCACCGCTGGATCACCGTCGACCGCTGCCACGAGAAGATCGGGCAGGGCGGTGACGGCCCGTCGGTCGGCAAGTATATCGATGAACGTGGGCCGCAGGTTCGGTTCGCCGACCTTCGCCGCTTCCACGATCAATGGCGTCACGTCGTTCCCGCGGAGGACCGTCAGTGCGCGGCGTGCGGCCGCCTTCTCGGGATCTGCAGCGGCGAGCGATGTTTTCAGCACCGCAACCTCCGTGCCACTGCCCAGGGATCCCACTGCGTGGATCGCCGCCGCCCGTACGGCGGGTTCCTGAGATGCCAAGAGCAGGGCCAACGCCGCCGGAAGCGCTGCACGATCGCCGCGGTCGGCCAATGCCGCGGTGAGTTCGAGTTGGCGGGCCGGGGCCAACTTGGAGAGGAGCCCGGCAAACTGCATCGTGGCCGCCTCCCCCTTCAGGCCATAGCGGACGCGATCGAGACCGATCGCGCGGAAGGCCTGGTCATCCTTCGCCAGGAAATCGATGGTCATCTGCACGGCATCCTGCGGCACCGCGGTATCCGCCGCCGCGGCCGGCCGCAGACCACAGGAAAGGCAGGCGAGGGCCGCCCATGTCAGGGCGATGACGCCGCGATAGCGTTGGATAGGAAGATGCATCGTCAAGGCTCCAGAGGGCGTGTGCCAGAAAGCTCGTGACAAAAGGCCAATGACAGAGCCTTCTGCGTGGGTGGGAGAAGGTGATGTCGCTCAGGAAGTCGTGGTCGTGTCGAGACAGGCGAGGATGCCCCGGGCGGCGGCCAGCCGCGTGGCCTTCGCCGTCGGCGTCGTGCCCGCCGCCGCTGATTCGGTGAGGGACGTGTAGATGGCCTTGGCCTCGGCCCGCTTGCCCTGCCGCAGGAGCGACTCGGCACAGGCCAATCGGGCATCGGCGATGGCGGCGACGGCCGCCTTGTCGGTGACAGTGCTCGCAGCAGCCAGGGCCTGGCACGCCTCGGGAGTGTGAATCCTTCCGAGCGCGTCGGCCGCTGCGACGGCCGTTTTCGATTCGCCCGAGAGGAGTGCCGCGATCGCGGGCACGGAGGCGGCATCACCACGGCTTGCCAGGGATGAGATCATGCCGATCTTGAGGTCACCCTGCACGGTTCCGAGTGCTTTCCGCAACGCCTCGGTTGCCTCTGCCGCGTTGATCCGCTCGAGTGCGAACCTCGCCATGTGCGAGTGGTCCTTCTCGGGCAGCAGTGCAGCCAGGCTCGGCACAGAGGCCGTGGTGCCTATCAGCGACAGCTTGCGGCAGACATATTCCTTGGCAGCGCGGGAGGTGCCCGTGCCGAGCAGAGCGGCCATCCGCTTTTCAAGGTCGGCCCGCACGGCAGGGTCGGCGTGGGCGGCCACGACAGCGGCGTCGATCGGCTGGAAGGCGGAGGTGTCGCCGCCCCAGTCGAAGGCCTTCAGGATTTCAAACGGCTTGTCGAGGCTGGCGGGATCGTAGGCCATGTTCAGACTCACAGAGAGAGGGAGGACGAAAAGTGGTGAGGAGTGGTTCGCCGCGAGCACGGCGGCCGCGTCGGGCCATGTGCGGTCAGAGAATCCATGGCTCGCGGCGGGCGCGATCGCAGAGCCGGTTGGCCTCCTCGTCGCCCGAGAACTGCTGCGCCGCCACGTTCCAGTTCAAAGACCGTTGGAGCCGGTAGGCGATGCCGATCATGTGGGGCCCCGTCATCGTATTGACGGCCAGTTCGATGTCGCGGAAGGGCCGTTCGCGGGTCTTCACGCATTCGATGAAGTCGCCGTAAATGCCTCCGGTGCCCTTGTAGACGGGCACCGGTTTCGCGGCGCGGCGTTGGCCGTCGCCGATGATCTGGATCGCTCCGCGGCCACCGACGAGCGGATCCTTGGGCCTGAGCTGCTGGGGCCTGTTGTGGTGCAGTTCGACACCGTTGGGATAGGTCACGCTGACATACGCCGCCTCCTTGCCGTCGGATGAGGCTGGGTGGTAGGTCACTTTCGAAGGCTGCAGTTCACGGAGATCGGTCGCGAAGATAGTGCCGCCGAAGTGATGCGCTCCCCAGTCGGTGAGGCTGCCACCGGAATAGTCGATGTACGACCTCCAGCTGTTGCCGCCGGTGCCGTAATTGCCGTCGCAGCGGCCGGAGTTGTAGGGCTCCCACGGAGCCGGGCCGAGCCAGAGGTCCCAGTCGATGTCCGTGGGCGTCTCTTGCGCGGGCAGGTAGCAGGGCTGCGAGGGCCCGCCCACACTGATATCGACCGACTTGATCGCGCCAAGTTCGCCCGCCCAGCAGGGATTCACAATCTCCTTGTAGTCCTCCAGAACCCGCTGGCTGCCACCGGAGACAACGCGGCCATAGCGACGGGCCGCGGCGACCATCAGCGGGCCCTCCCGCAGCGTGAGTGTCTCCGGCTTCTGCAGGTAGACGTCCTTCCCAGACCGGCAGGCTGCGATCGTCATGATCGCGTGCCAGTGGTCAGGCGTGGCGATGTGAACGGCGTCGATGTCGTCGCGGGCAAGCAGTTCGCGGAAATCGACGTACGCTGCGCAGTCGGCGTTGGCGTACTTGCCGTCAACGCGGCCCTTGCCGTCGTCACGCCACTTCTTCCGCACGTCGCAGACGGCGACATACTGGACGTCGGGCCGACCGAGGAATGCGTTTTGGTCGCCGGAGCCCATGTTGCCGATGCCGATGCCGCCGATCACGATCCGGTCGCTGGCTGGCGGGGTCGTGGCATCGCCGAGGGCTTTGGAGGTAATGACGTAGGGGGCGATGATCGTGGCACTGGTGGCGACGCCCGCAGTCTTGAGGAAGCCGCGACGCGTGGGGGTCGAAGCCTCGCTGGCCGGGGTGACGGATCTGGCAGATGTGTCGTGCACCATGAGATGCATCCTCCAATACGGCGGGAAGAGACAGGAACCCCTCGTCGTGCGAACGCAGCCAACGTCTAGGAGTGTAATGACAGTCAGCGTTGGCAACAAACCTGCGCCACACGGGCGTGCGGCCGACGGAACGCGCGCCTCGTGGGCGTGACGGCCAGACTGAAAGGCCTCGGGGCCGCAAAAAACGACGGCTCCAGGTCCTTCTGCGGCCAGTGCGGGGAGTGACCGCGCCTCAAGCGTGCGACAGATGCCACGAGGCGAGGCCCAAAAACACGTCGAAATGGAGCGGTTTTTGTTTGGCACGGGAAGTGCACTGTTCTTCTGGTGGAAAGCCGGTCGTGTGATCGGCAACGCCAGAGAGACCAACCGCGGGCCTGTGACGTCCGTCGATTCCAAGGAGACAAGCCATGAAGAAGATTGAAGCCATCATCCGCCACTTCAAGCTCGAGGAAGTGAAGGACGCCCTCAACGCCCAGGGCGTGAAGGGCATGACCGTGACTGAGGTCCGCGGCTTCGGCCGGCAGAAGGGCCATACCGAGACCTACCGTGGCGCCGAGTATTCGGTCGACTTCCTGCCGAAGGTGAAGATCGAGGTGGTGGTGAGCGACGAAGAGGCCGCGGCCGTGATCAACAAGATCATGACGACGGCGCGGACCGGTCAGGTCGGTGACGGCAAGATCTTCGTGACGAACCTCGCCGAGGTGGTGCGCATTCGGACGGGCGAGTCGGCCTCGGCCGCGATCTAGCTGCATGCGGTGCGTGGAGGGGCCGACTTCGGCCCCTCCACGTGCGGTGGCCGGATTCCCGTCCCCATACAAGCCCGAAGCGCAAGCGCCGGGATCGCTTTCGACGCCACGCCACCCGTGACGCCGATCCCCCGGCTTGCGCCGGGGGCTTCTATGATCGGTACAAGCCCGAAGCGTGAACGCGGGGTCATCCCTCACGGTGTGTCGAGCCGCTTGATCCACACGTTGCGAAACCGCGTGGGGCTGCCGTGATCCTGAAGGAAGAGCGGGCCCTCGCCGGTGGCGAGCAGGTGTTTTTCGACGCCCTTGAGAGAGTCGGTCACGCCATGCTTGTAGGGCGTGTAGGGTGATCGCGGTTCGGTGAAGGAGAGTTCGTTCTGCACGAGCCGTCCATTGAGCCAGGCTGTCACGCTGCCAGGCTTCACGATCGTGCCGGCGGCGTCGCGCCGCGGGGCGATGAAGCGGATGTCGTAGACCTGCCACTGGCCCGTGGGCAGGCTCGCGTTCACGATCGGCTTGCCGAAGCGGTAGAGGCTGCCCTCATCCTGATCCGTCGGCGGCTGCACGCCAAATGAGTCGTAGATCTGCATCTCATAGTGGCCGTGCAGGTAGAGGCCGCTGTTGCCCTTCGCTTCGGGTGACGTCATGAACTCGGCGTGGATGTCGGCGTCGCGAAAGAGCGTGGTGGAGACGATGTGGTTGGCATGCTTCTCGGTCGTCTGTACCAGGAGCGTGCCGTCGTCGATCTTCCAGTCGATCGGCCCGCCCGCCATGCTGACGAACGTCTTCAGGTCGGTGGTCGCATCGACACGTTCCGGCAGAAGCACGATCGCACCGGCTGGCGGCTTCACCGGCAGCGGCGACTGCGCCGGGTGAAAGGCTGGATAGCCGTTGGCCTGCGGCGGCGCCTGCTTGCGGAGCGTGCGGTCGGCGACGTCGGCGAACCGCTGCCAGTCGTACGAAAGTAGTTCGTGACGACCGGTACGGACGTAGTAAGTGATCGATGTGCCGACGGGCTTGTCGACCGGGGGATAGTCATTCGTGCCCAGACCGGTGAGGCCGAAGAGCTTCCAGGCGGGCTCGGCGGCCACGGCCGAGAGAAATTCGCCACGCGGGTCGGCCCAGCGATCCTCCACGGCGCTGGCCACGACGAGCGGCCGGGGTGCCACCATCGCCAGCAGCGTGTGCTGGTCGCAGGGCAGCTCCGTTTCCCGGTCGGCGTAGGTCGCAAAGGCGGGGCAGAACCAGTGCGGAAACCGCGACGTGATCACACCTACCGTCTCGCCGAAGTTGCGGCGCGAGAGGGCCGCACCGCCACAGCCCGATTCATTCGAGACCACCATGGCAAACCGCTCGTCAGAGGCACCGGCCCAGAGTGCCGCCTTTCCCAGCCGCGAGTGGCCGACGACGATCACCTGGCTGGGATCAACTTCCGGCAGCGTGACCAGCCAGTCGAGGATGCGGGAGAGCTGCCAGGCCCAGGTGGCGATCGCGCCCGGCTCGTCCGGCAGCAGGCTGCCTTCGACCGGCCGGCCAAGTGATTTGAGCCCGCTTGCGGTGCGGCCGTCGGCCCGGTCGGGAAAGACGTCGCCGCAATAGGCGGTGGCCATGCCAAAGCCACGGGCCAGCATCGCTTCGACGGGCCATCGTTGGCCGCTCGTGCCGCGGGAGGCCTCGGTGGCGCGGTGATCGACGATCGCTGCTGACTTGTCGTCGGGCATCCAGGCGGTTGAGAGCCGGATGGCAGGATCGGCATGCTCGGCGTGATTGCCGCGGAAGTTGAGATTGAGGAAGACCGGCACGCGGTGGGGTGTGTTGGGCGACGTGGCCTTGGGCATATCTTTGGGGAGATAGAGCAGAACCTCGGTGGTCGGTGCGTCGGCCGCCTCGCCCAGCTTGAGCGTCGCCTGAATTCGCACGGCCGCGACATCGCCCGGCAGCGTGACGTTGGCCCGTTCCACGTCCCCCACCACCGTCACCGGCACCGTCGGCAGCCGCCTGCCGTAGACGAACTTTTCCAGCAGTTCGAGCTGGTGCGGTCGCGCCGTCGTCTTCCACGCCTCGGCCGATGAGACCGGCTTGCCGTCCGGCCCGGCAAGCACATCGGGCAGCGTGTAGGGCCTGACGGCAGCCTCGTCGTAGTTGGGCTCGGCAGCGCGGAGCGAGTGTGCGAGAGGAAGCATGATCGACACCGCCATGCAAACGATTCCTGCAAGGGATGTTGAACGAAAGAACGCGTGCATAGCGGAGTAATGCCGAGGGAGAGGGAAATGCAGAAGTGAATTCTGTAGACGGTCAGCCGACCCGCTCGAGCTTCGTGACGCGGCCGGTGGCCACCCACTCGGCCACGAAGATGTCGCCCGCGGCCGTGAAGCAGGCGTCGTGCGGATGCACGAATTGGCCATCGACCCACTTGTCGGGCTGGCCGCGGAGGTTCTTGATCTCGTCGAGCCGCTCGACCGCCCGGCCCAGCCGTGCCACCACGTTGTTCTTCTCATCGAGCAGCGTCACGCAGGCTTTCAATTCGGGCACCACCATCAGGCTCTTCCAGGTGTCGAGGTTTGCCGGCAGGCCGAATCCCTCGATCGTGTCGAGGTAGGTGCCGTCCATGCCGAAAACTTGCAGCGTATTGTGTGCCCTGTCGCAGACGACGATCGATGGCTCGCGGGCCTTGCCGTCGGCGGCAGGGCGGCGATCGATCCAGATGCCGTGGGGGGTGTTGAACGTTCCCTTGCCGTCGCCGGCCCCGCCAAAAGAGCTGATCCACTTCGCATCCTTGTCGTAGCGGTGGATCTTGAAGGTGCCGTAGCCGTCGGCGAGCAGGAAGCCGCCGTCATCCAGGAAGGCGAAGTTCGTCGGCAGGAAGCCCTGCCGGTTCCAGCTGGGCGCGGTGGAGGTATCTTCGCCGGCGGCGTAGGCACCCGACTCCATCGGCGCCTTGCGATACCAGACGATCTCGCCGGTGGGCGTCATCTTCGCGAAGCTCTTCACCTGCTGGTAGCCGCAGACATAGAGAAACTCCTCGTTCCCCTCCTTACGAACCTCGATACCGTGGCCGCCCCCCTGAAACTCGCTGCCGAACGCGCGGACGAATTTCCCTTCCGGGTCGAACACGAAGATCGCCGGATGGTCCTTCTGATCCTTCTTGCCCTCGTGGATCACGTAGAGATTGCCCGCGGCATCGACGGCGACGTTGTGGGTGGTCTGCCAGGTGAACCGGTCGGGCAGCTGCGGGAAGTTGTGCCGCACGCGGTAGGTGTTGGCTCCCTCCCCGAGGATCGTCTCGCCACCAACGCGGCGGACCTTTGCCACAGCCGGCGTCGCGGCGGCCGCCGCCGCGAGGGCTGTCATGCCGGCGAAGGTGCGACGGGTCAGACCGTGTGACCAACGGCGGTCGGTTTGGTCATCAGGCATGGCATGCTCCTTGGTATCACGAAGCGAGTGGGCGGGTCATCTCCACCGGCACGACCCACTGGTCATACTGCTCCGGCGTCACGTAGCCGAGCTTCACGGCGGCCTCCTTCAGGCTCGTCCCTTCGACGTGGGCCGTCTTGGCGATCTTCGCCGCCTTTTCGTAGCCGATGTGCGTGTTGAGCGCCGTCACCAGCATCAGCGATTCGTCGAGATGCTGCTTGATCCGGGCGAGGTTGGGCTCGATGCCTGTTGCGCAGTGAATTCGCATCGAATCGCATGCGTCGGCGATCAGGTCGGCCGACTCGAGCACGTTGTGGATCATCACCGGCTTGTAGACGTTGAGCTGGAAGTTGCCTTGCGAACCGGCGAACGCGACAGCGGCATCGTTGCCAAAGACCTGGGCACAGACCATCGTCATCGCCTCGCACTGCGTGGGGTTTACCTTGCCCGGCATGATCGAACTCCCCGGCTCGTTCTCCGGGATCGAGATCTCGCCAATGCCGCACCGCGGCCCCGAGGCCAGCCAGCGGATATCGTTGGCGATCTTCAAGAGGGCCATCGCCAAACCCCGTTCCGCGGCGCTCACCTCGACCATGGCGTCGTGGGCTGCGAGGGCCGCGAACTTGTTGGGGGCCGAAACGAACGGATGACCGGTCTCCTGCGCGATGTGCTTCGCGGCCACGTCGCCGAATCGGGCGTGGGCATTCAAGCCCGTGCCCACGGCCGTGCCGCCGATCGCGAGTTCATAGAGCCCCGGCAACGCCCGCTCGATTCCCTTGATCCGGTCGTCCAGCTGCGCCCGCCAGCTGGAGATCTCTTGGCCGAGCGTGATCGGGGTGGCGTCCTGAAGGTGCGTGCGGCCGATCTTGACGAGGTCTGCATGCTTCTTTTCGAGCGACAGAAAGACATCGCGGAGCTGCCGCACCGCCGGCAGGAGCCGGTCGTGGATCACCTGCACGGCGGCGATGTGCATGGCGGTCGGGAAGGTGTCGTTGGACGACTGGCCGCGGTTGACGTCGTCGTTGGGATGCACCGGCTTCTTCGACCCCATCACGCCGCCGGCGATCTCGATCGCGCGGTTGGAGATCACCTCGTTGGCGTTCATGTTCGACTGCGTGCCGCTGCCGGTCTGGAACACCACCAGCGGAAAGTGGTCGTCGAGCTTCCCGGCGATCACCTCGTCGGCCGCCTGCACGATCAGCTTCACGGTGGCGGCAGGGAGCTGTCCCAGCTCGCCGTTGGCCAACGCCGCACACTTCTTGAGAACGCCGAGCGATTTCTTGACCGCCCGGCCCCACTGGAAGCGTTCCGTGCCGATCTTGAAGTTGTCACGCGACCGCTCAGTCTGGGCGCCCCAGTAGCGGTCGGCGGGGACGTTGACCTCGCCCATGCTGTCGGATTCGATGCGGAACGAGTGCGGATCAGCGTGCATGACGGCCTGCGGTGTGGAGTTGACGGACGAGGGCGGTGGAAAACCCGGATTGTCCGGCCGGAGGCGCAGGAATTCAATGGGGCGTGATCGTTTCGAGGGCGTCGCCGGGCAGGCTCCCCGAACACGCTGCGCTCGCGGACGGCTCGGCGAATACGTCTTGGACGGTGGTTCGCCTTCTCCGCCGAGGCGCCCTAAGCTCGCTCCGGTGTCCGGGAAGCCTGCCCTCGTCGATGACTGCTTCGCAGGATGCCGGAGCGCAGTCAGCATCGAGTGAGCGGAGGCAGGATGCCGGAGCGAACGTCCAGCGACGGGACATGGGCAGCCCCGAACCCTCCGCGCACTACCGCCAGACGGTTTTGCGGCGTGCTTCCGCAGGACGGTTTTGCTTCGGTCGCGGTGGGGACGCGATGGTGGGCGGCGGAGCCTTGCGCTGCTCGAGCGTGATGGCGAGCCAGCCGTCGCTGCTCGCGGCCTGCACCGCCTGCACGTCGGCGAGTTTCTCGTTGTTGGCGATCTGCTCGGGCAGCACCGCGATTGGTCGCTCCTTCGGGAAGATCTTGCCAAAGATGGTCCGCAGCGCGAGTTCCATCCGCCCTTCGTGCCCCGGTCCGCCCAGCTGAACCGGGCCCTCGCGTTCGAGAAACACCTGCTGGCCTGAACAGACCGGCCGGTATGCGACGTGCGCGACCAGGTCATACCAGTCGCGGCGGCCGCTCTCGATCGCGTCGAGCGCGACATGCACATGCACGAGGCCGTCGCGGCACTCCACGCGGAGAGGCTGCGATTTCGCGAAGGCCACCGAGACGCCCTCCGGCAGTTCCTCGGGAATCCGCGGCTCGACGCCGACCTGCGAGCAGACAAGCTGGATCAGTTCCTCGAGCGTGAGCCGTTTCCCCGCGATCCCGAGCCGATCGAGGGCGTTGTTCACCGATGATTCGTGGAGTTGCAGGCTCAGCATGGCATCGGAAGGTGCGCGGGGTCGCGGCGTGTGGGCGGCCAACTGCGAGTCGCCCGCCAGCCGCAGTCGCATCGTCGCCACCGAGGCGGTCGTCTGCATCGCCACCGCCTTCGGGTCGAGGCCGAGCTTCACCAGCGGCATCCACACGCGATCGCGGATGCGGTCGGCCATCTGAGCAAACTGTGGCTCCGCCTGCTTATCCACCTCACGGCAGGCGCGGGAGACGATCTTGTCGATCACTTCGCGGTTGGCCTCGGGCATCGCCTCCGCCTGCTGATTCTTCGCGATGTTCCGCATCAGCGAGCCCATCACGGGCACCGCATCGAAGCTCGTCTGGATGGCGTCGACGCGCGACCGGTTGGAAGCATCGCCGGCGGCATTGCCGAACAGCAGCCCCTGCGTCGAGATCGTGATCGGCTTGCGGACGGTGAACGCCGAGGCGCTGCGGGCCGTGACTGAGACGGGCCCCGCTTCGGTGACCGCCCGCGACGCGATGTCGCCATGCACCTCGAGGTTGAAGCAGATCTCGTCGTCATCGGGCACGAGCCGGAGCGTGGTGGTGCGTTCCACGGTGCGGGTGCCGCGAACTTCACGGCCCATGACAACGTCCTGGAACGGCCCCGTGTCGACGGTGGCGCCCGGCAGAAGCTTCTCGAGGAACTGCTGATGCACCGCGATCCGGACGTTGGGTGCGAGGTAATGGTCTTCCACCGCGCGGGCCACCGGCCGCGCGGCGGTCGGATAGAACCCGCAGATCGAGCCGAGCGAGGTCTTCACCGCCATCGCATCGACCGCTGTCGTCGCCGCCTCGAACCGTTCGATGCTGTCGAGCAGTCGGGCGATCTCCACGACGGTGCGGCCTGCGGCCTGCCGCGTCATCGCGGCGGCGGCGTCGTTGGTGCTGAGTTCCTGCGGATTGTGTTCGAGCGAGGCGAAAAGGGCCGCCGTGGACCGCCACACGGCGACGCGGCGGGCCACGGCGAGGGCGGTGCGGCGGGTATGCGTTGCCATTCCCGCATCGGTGGTGGTGTCGGCCAGCGACATGCCGGCGATCACCGTCTCTCCCAGCGCGATCAGGCTGGCGTCGGCGGCGGTATCGCGTGGGCCACGGGTGTCTTGGACCGCTTGGAGGGCCGACCGCGTCCGATTCGTCCAGGCGTCGATCGGCTTGCCACCTGCGCCGCCCGCGATGGAGAGCGTCGCTAGATGATCGAGTTGCTGCTCCAGCTTGACCGGCTGCGGCCACTGGCTGATGTCGGGCGGAGCTGTGTCAGTCGGGATGGTGGCGGCCACGTCGCTGCCGGGCGCCTGTGCGAGCCTGCGATCGCCCCCGCGGAGGCGGTCGAGGAGCCGGCCACCCACGGCATTCGTCGGGACTCGGGGCTCGGCGGTCCGTGGTGCGGCGTTTCGCGGG
Organism: Pirellulales bacterium; assembly: GCA_044376405.1. Taxonomy (GTDB): domain Bacteria; phylum Planctomycetota; class Planctomycetia; order Pirellulales; family UBA1268; genus CAMCQY01. The sequence goes on along the minus strand of JBILKZ010000011.1, from coordinate 11,635 downwards.
TCGGTTCGCCAATCTCCCAGCCAGTTGCGGCGCCGCTCCAGTTCAGGCAACGGTGCCGAGGCGATGACATCAGACCAGTTGACGCCATCTGGGTCGGTCCATGGCTCGCCCGGCAGCGGCGGCACGCCAATCGGACCTGCCATGGAGGGCACGGTTGAGGGCACGGCGATGGAACGCGGCTGGCCGGTCGAAGGACGATCGTGACCGGTAGCCAAGGGCTGCGATCGCATCGGGACCACAGCGGGAGCTGCTGCGAACGCCTGCGACCAGCTATGCGGCGGTGCCGCAGGCGGCACCGGCTGTGGGGTCTGCTCCGCGATCTGCGGCGGGGGCTGGCTGACAGGAGGCTGGCTGACAGGAGGCTGGCTGACAGGAGGCTGCGCGGCCTGCATGCGAGTCATCATCGCCTTGAGCGACGCGGGTGGCTCGACCTCCTCCGAGGGCTGGACCGTGATCGGCGCTGGCGGACTGACAACGACCTGTAGAGCCTGCGGAGTCGGCTGCACGTCCGCTGCGACCGGCACCGGAGTTACCGGCGTTGGTGTGGGCGGTGGGAGCGTGGCAGCGAGGGCAGCCGCGGCGGCAGGGCTCGCCGTGTCTGCCATGGCGATCCGTTGGGGGGGCATGCCGACGTTCTCGACTGGGGCCGCGACCGGCGCCAACGGCTCAGCTGGGGGAGACGCGGTCTGCTCAGCTATGACGATGGACGGGATGACGGCTGGAGCGACGTCGACGACAACCGGTGCCGCATCGATTGGCGTGAGGCCAGTGTCGTTCGGAGCGACAGCAGCTACAGGGGCGGGATGCGGCGCGTCGCGAGGTGCCGCGACCGGATCTGCGACGAATGCGGCAGCCGGTGTGTACGCTCCCGCCAACATCCTCGCCTGGGCGCGGGCGGAGAGTTCGGCATGCGCCGCCTCCATCCCGTCAGCCGAGTGGGACTTGTTCCTTGTCTGGTCTTCGAGGCCGAAATAGGGACCCGGCACCGGGTCCCAGGCCCGTGGCGAAAAGATCGCTGCTGCCAGCAACAGGCCGGCAACAAACGACGACGCCAAGATTCCGCCCGCCCTTTTTTCGGACATGCCCGATCGCCCCCCTGGCCTTCGACAACGGTCGGCTCGGACCCGTTCCACCTGCTGCGAGATGAATCACAGCAGGGAACGCCGCCGGCCTTCCAAGAGGATCGACAGGTACGATCCAAAAAATCGATTCAGAAGGTGCAGCAGGTAAAAACCGCCCCCGCTGCCGCGTCAATGAGGCGAACGACAGGGGACAGGCAGTCTGGGCGATTCCCTTGCTCGCGCTGCGGGCTGGGATGATTGAGCACGTCCGATGCAAGCCCGAACCGCGAGCGAGGGTGATCTCAACTCGGGCGAACTGCCTGTTAGAAGCCCCGGGCGAGTGCCGGCTGTTCCAGCACGGCGGTCCAGGCGTCGACGAGGATCGGCAGGTTGGCGTTGCGATCGATCGACTCCAGTGCCTCGAGCGTGCCGCGAATCGACTGTGTGGCCTCTTCAGGTCCGGCCCCCCAGGCCTCCACGCGTTGGGCGAGGGTCGGATCGGCGGGCTGCTCGCCGGTGACGGCCCGCCGCAGGGCCGCACGGTAAAAATCGACCGCTGCTTCCAGCACGACCCGCAGCCTGGCCCGCCGCGGCGGCGCTTCCTTGCCGGCGGCTTCCACGAGTGCATTCGTTTCTCGCGAAAGTTCCACGCCGTGCAGCGGACGCTGCGACAGGATCGTGATCAACCGTCCGCGGAATGCTGTCAGTTCCGGATCGAGCAGGAGCCGCGCACGGGCGAGGCTGCCGCCGGCGGCAGCAGCACACCGCTCGAGCAGCGCGGGATCAGCCGGCATCCCTGCGGCCGGTGCCTCCGCGGACAGGATGCGAAACACCATCTCATCCTCCAGCGGCTGGAATCGCACGATCTGGCATCGCGAGCGGATCGTGGGGAGCTGCCGTTCGAGCGCGGTGCCCACGAGGATGATCAAGGCGCGATCGGGCGGTTCTTCCAGCGTCTTGAGCAGGCAGTTGGCTGCCTCGTCGGAGAGGTGGTCGGCATCGAGGATGATCGCCACCTTGCGGCCGCCGAGGGCCGGCCTCAGGAGCAGCCGCCAGCAGAGTCCCTCGCGCATGCGATGCTCGGGATCGCCGATGAACGCCTCCAGTGGAATCGTCGCCCGGTCTGGCGGCTTCGCGACGACGTCGATGTCGGGGTGGCTGCCGCCGTCCGCCTGCACGCACGACGCGCACGCGCCGCAGGCCGCGAGCCCGGGGCCGGCGCGTTCGCAGAGCAGCGACTTGGCTAGCGCCAGGGCCACCGTGCTCTTGCCGACGCCGGCTGGTCCGATGAAGAGATACGCCCCCCCGATCCGGCCATGCGCGGCGGCTCGCACGAACTGCCCGACCACCGCATCCTGTCCGCTGATCTCACCGCGACCGGTGGTTGCCTGCCAGGCCATGGCCCTGCCTTTTATGAAGGACCTGCTGACCGCAATTCCGGAAAGCGCTGCTCGATTGCCGCCCGCACGTTGGCCTGCACCGTGGCGGGGTCACCGGTCGCATCGACGATGGCGATGCGGTCAGGTCGCCGGGCTGCCTCCGCAAGATACCCCGCCCGCAGCCTGCCGCGATACTCGTCGCCGCGGTTTTCCAGTTTGTCGAGCGGTCGGGCCAGCCGGCGGGCCGCCGTTTCCAGATCGACGTCGAAAAGCAGGACGAGATCAGGCTCGAGACCGCGGGTGGCGACAGCCCCCACCTGTCGGATCGTGTCGGGGTCGAGGCCTCCGGCGTGGCCCTGATAGACGATGTTGGCCAGCAGGTAGCGGTCCGACACTACCCACTCGCCGCGGGCCAGGCTTGGCTGGATGATCTCCGCGACGAGCTGCGCCCGCGCGGCCATATACAGGAGCATCTCGGAGGTCGGCGCCAGCTGGAGATCGTGGCGGTCGAGCAGGATCGCGCGGATCGCATCACCCGCGGCGGTCGCGCCGGGATCGCGGCAGGTGGTCACGTCGCGGCCACAGCCGCGGAGCCAAGCGACAAGCGGTTCCACCTGCGACGACTTCCCCGCGCCATCGATGCCTTCGAGCACGATGAACCGGGCCACGGGCGGCGTGTGCGACGGCGTCATGCGCGATGCTCCGCAAGACGCTGAATCGCCAGCGGATCGGACGGATCAAGCGGTGCGATCCGCCGACAGACGTCCTGGGCCACCTTCTGGCGACCCATGTCGAGCAGGCAATGGACGAGACCCTTCGCAGCCTCGTAGAACGACTTGTTGCCATCGAGCGCATAGGGGAGCGGTTGCGGGTTGTCGGCGGCTTCCAATGCCCGCAGGCAGAGTTCATAGGCCCGGCCGAAGTGGCCCCGCGCCAGTTTCGGATCCTCTTCCTCCATGGCGATCAGTCCCAGGTGCACGTGGGCATCGAGGAAGTCGGGGCACTCCGAGAGCAGCCAGACCAGTTCGTCCCTCGCGATCTCCGTCTCCCCAGCCTCCACCATCGCTTCCACCTCTTCCATGTCGGCTCGGCGCCGGCGGGCACACCGCGGATGCACGAACTCCCAGGCCGCACCGGCCGGTGATTCATGACGCTTGAGGGTGAGTTTTTCGGCCATGAACGCTGACGACGCCGGGGATGCATGTGGCTAGGCTATGGTGTTTTGGAACTCACGAAACACCGGTTTGCAAGGGGCTTGCGTGAAGAAGGCAGGGAAGACCGAGGTGGTCCGGGCACTCCTGGCCTGGTACCGCCGCGCGCGGCGGGATCTGCCGTGGCGCCGGTCACGGGATCCGTATCGCGTGTGGGTGAGCGAGATCATGCTCCAGCAGACGCAGGTGGAGCGGGTGATCGATTTTTATGTTCGGTTTCTGGAGCGGTTTCCCACCGTGGCGGCCCTGGCCGCGGCAGCCGAGCACGATGTGCTCAGGCTCTGGGAGGGACTCGGCTACTATCGTCGCGCGCGGCAATTGCACGCCGCGGCGAAAACAATCGTCGCCGACCATGCCGGAGAATTTCCGCGGACGGTTGCGGGGCTCCGCAGGCTGCCCGGCATTGGCCGCTATACGGCCGGCGCGATCGCCTCGATCGCCTTTGACCTTCCCGAGCCGATCGTGGAGGCCAACTCGCGACGGGTGATCGCCCGGCTGGCCGGCCATGCGGCACCGCTCGGGACCGCGGCCGGCGATGAGCCGATCTGGGAACTCGCCGCCGGGCTCGTGCCAAAGCAGCAGCCGGGACGTTTCAATCAGGCCCTGATGGATCTGGGCGCGATGGTCTGCACGCCGGAGCAGCCGCTCTGCGGCACATGCCCGCTCGCCGATCAGTGCGCAGCCAGGCGGACGAACCGCGTGGCCGAGATTCCCATGAAGGCCACGCGGCGGGCGGTCGAGGAGATTCATGAGACTGCGGTTGTGGTGCGGCGGCCGGGCCGCGTGCTCGTCGTGCAACGCGGGCCGGGCGAATGGTGGGAAGGGCTCTGGGATTTTCCACGGTTGCCGGGAGCGGCCCGGACCGCGCGGCGGGGCATCGCGAGATCGGATTTGCTCAGCGGCCTCGCATGCGGCGCGGTGAGCCGTCTGGGCACGATCACGCACACGGTCACGCACCACCGCATCACGCTCGATGTGGTGGCCTGTGCGGCGGGCTGCGGTGGGCGAGCCTCGTCTGGTCGGCGGTGGGTGACGGCGACGGCGCTCGCATCGCTGGCGATGACGGCCCCTGGCCGACGGATTACCACAATGCTCGGGTGAGATGGCGACGGTGTGATGCAGTCGACAATTCCCCGCTCCGAGGGGCGGTTTGCGTCTGGCACGCAGCGATGCCACCCTGTCTGTAACAATGTCGGTCGGGGAGCGTTGTCCTTGTGCCCGTCCGCCACCAGCAGTCCGCATTCCTCCGTCCCGGGAGACATTTCCATGCATCGCATCATCCGTGTCGTCGTAGCCGCGTCGCTCGTGGCCTCCGGGGACGCCTTTGTGGTGGCCGCCGAGCCGACGCTGCCGCTCGAGAAGGTCGTGCTGTTCACGTCGGGCGTGGGCTCCTTTCAGCACGCCGGCGAGGTGACGGACGATGCCAGCGTGGAGATGACGTTCAAGGCCGACGAGGTCAACGATCTGCTCAAGAGCATGGTGGTCGAGGATGCCGGAGGTGCGGCGTCGACGGTGAGCTATGCCTCGCGAGACCCGATCACCAAGACGCTCGACACCTTCGCCGTGAAGCTCACCGACAATCCCTCGATGGGCGATCTGCTCGGCCGGCTGCGCGGCGAGAAGATCGAGGTCGACGCGGCGACACCGGTCACGGGCACGATCGTGGGCGTGGAATCACGGGTCGTGCCGGTCGGCGACGACAAGACCGTCTCGCGGCAGTTCGTCACGATCCTCGCGGCCGATGGCCTGCGGACGCTGGCTCTCGACTCGATCACGCGGCTGCGGCTGCTGGATGCCCGGCTGCAGGGCGAACTGGAAAAAGCCCTCGCGGTGCTGGCGCTCGGGCACGACAACGAGAAGAAGTCGGTGACGATCGCGTTCACTGGCAAGGGACCCCGAAAGGTCCGCGTGGGCTACGTGCAGGAGTCGCCACTCTGGAAGACGAGCTACCGGCTCATGCTCGACGACGGCGCGGCGGTCCCAGAGGCGAAGGCGGCGCTGCAGGGATGGGCAATCGTGGAGAATACGACCGACCACGATTGGAAGGACGTGCGGATGTCGCTCGTGAGCGGCAGGCCGATCTCGTTCGCGATGGACCTCTACCGGCCGCTCTACCTGCCGCGGCCGGTGGTGCGGCCGGATCTCTATGCATCGTTGCTGCCGCAGGTCTACGGCCAGAACATGGCCGATGAGCAGTCCGAGTTCTTCGCTGCGGCCAATGGCATGGCGGAGCGAGGTCGCGAACTGGCGAAGAGACAGATGCCTGAGGACCGGAAGGCTGGGGCAGCGGCGCCGGCAGCGCCCGGGCGAAGGGCTGAAATGCAGGGTGCGGCGGACAGGGATGCGGTCCGGCGGGCCAATGAGGCGGAGATGCTTGGATTGGGTACGAACCTGCAGAGTCTGGCCGCAGGGGTCTCGCTCGGCGAACTCTTTCGCTACGAGATCGCCACGCCCGTGACGATCGCACGCCAGCGGTCGGCGATGCTGCCGATCGTGGCCGATCGCATCACGGCCGAGCGGGTGGCGATCTACGACGAGCGGGTGCTGGCGAAACATCCGCTCTCGGGCGTCAGGCTCAAGAACACGACCGCACTCAACCTCATGCAGGGACCGGTCACCGTCTACGACGAGGGGGGCTACTGTGGCGACGCGCGGATCGAGGACATGGCTCCCGGCAGCGAACGCTTGCTGAGCTACGCGGTCGATCTCGACGTGGAGGTGGTGCCGCGTACCGAGCCCAGACCGGACGAGATCGTCAGCGTGCAGCTCGTGAAGGGCACGCTCATTGCCTCACGCCGGTTGGCACGGTTGCGGAAGCTCGAGGTGAAGAACTCGGGCGACAAGCCGGTGAAGTTGCTCATCGAACACCCGATCGAGCCGGGATGGAAGCTCGTCGGGCCCCAGAAAGCCGACGAGACCACGCGTGACCGGTATCGCTTCGCCGTCGCGGCGGAGCCTGGCAAGCCTGCGATGGTCGAGATCGGTGAGGAGATGCCTGTCGAGCAGTCGTACGGTATCGCCACTCTCGACGACAACGCCATCCTGCTCTACTCGCGGGCTCGGGGGACGAGCCCGGCCGTGAAGGAGTCGCTCGCCGAGGTGATTCGCCGCAAGCAGGAGATCGAGCGGATCGTGAGAGAGAAGACGGAGCGTGAGCAGGAGATCAACGCCATCGGCCAGGAGCAGGCCAGGATCCGCGAAAACATGAGCCGCCTGGAGCGGACGAGCGACCTCTACACCCGCTACGTGCAGAAGTTCTCACAGCAGGAAACCCGCGTGGAAACCCTGCGGGAGGAGATCGCCCAGCGGCAGACTCAGGAACAGCAGGCTCGGCAGGCGCTCGACACGTATCTGCTGCAGGTAGACGTGAGGTAGGCCCGCGATTTGGGCAGTCGCTGTTCGGGCAGTCGCGGTGCGCGATCACTTCGCCGGTGCCGCGTCGGCCGGGAGCAGATCTCCCAGCAGCAGGATCGCCGACGCATACCAGGCATTCTCCGCGTACTTGGCGGGATTCTTCTCGAGGTCGGGGCGGTTGTGCTCGAAGAGGATCTTCGCCTTGTCGGGCGCCGCCGCCTCGAGCCTGATCGTGACCCGGTGCGTGCCTGCCGGCTGGCTGCCGGTGTTGAGCGTGCCGATGCGCCAGTAGGTGGAGTAGGGGTCGATCCGCGGCACGTTCTTTGCAGCCCCATCATCGACCTGAACCGACACGATGCCTGCGCCCGGTCCCAAAAGGTCGTAGACCGCCAGACGCGTGCCGCTGTAGGCGACCACCAGTTCCGCGCCCGGCGTCTCCGCCTTCCAGAGCACCGGCATCCGCGAAGCGAAAGACTTGGCCCGCTCATCGTCGGCCGGGGTGACGCGTTTCCAGTCACCGCGGAGCATCGACTGCTCGATCGGAATCAGCTTGGCCTTTTCCCAGTTGTCGGCGCGGAGCGGTTCGGGCATAGCATGCGGTGCGGCGGTCGTCGCGGCGGCCTGGATGGTGGTGAGGGCCCGCGCCAGCACATCAGCGTAGAGCCGGTGCCCGGTCTCCACGTGGGGGTGAACGCCGTCGGTCGAAAACAGCAGTGGCGTGGCGGTGGCGTCGAGCTTCTCAGGCTTTTCTCCCTTGAAGACGAGCGAGCCGTCGGCGATGCGGCGGCTCACCTCGACGCCATAGTGCACCGAGGGAATCGCGTAGTGGTCGGCAACGGCCTCCATGGTGGAGGCGGCGCGGGGGAAGACGCCCTTGGCGAGATCGGCGAGCAGCGGCTCGGAGACGGTGTAGGCGAAGCAGATGTCGGTGGCGGCGTTGGCCCGCAGAATCTGCCGCACGATCCCCTCCATGGTGGCCAGGATCTGCTCCGGTGGAGCTCCGGCATCGTTGACGGCGAACTCGACGAACACGAGGTCGGGCTTCTGCGCGATCACGTCGTGGCCGACGCGAAAGGCCCCGAGGTCGGAGCCCGTGCCGCCGATCGCGGCACTGATCTCGCTGAACGATGCCGTCGGAAATTCCTTCTTGAGCCGGTCGAGCGAAAACACCCGCCAGCCCGGCGCGGCGGTAATGCTGCCGCCCAGATAGGCGACGCGGACATCGCCGCCGGCCTTCGCCTTGGCGAAGAAGTTGGGCAGCCCACCCCGTGGCCGGCATTCGACGGCCGTGACCGCCGGGGTCTCAGGCAACGGTTCGGCCCAACTTGTCGGCATGGAGAGGCAGATGAATGCGCCGCAGATGAACGTGATGCGCGTCGGCAACGACGAATCGACTTTTGCGCACTGCATGTGCATGGCGTTGGGCACTCCTGGCGAAAGAAGAATGCGGTGCGATCATCCGCAACCGGTGACTCACGATACCCGAGCGGGGCTTCCGATATGCAAGGGGGCGACAAATGGCACTGTTGCCAGCGGTGTCGTCCTGGAACGTCATTCATACGTGGACGATCGCGAATGTGACGATGCCTCACACGCAGACCGGACGCTGCCATCGATCTCGTCCCGCGGCATCGCCTGCAGCGACTCCATGAAGACGGGTGGCGGTCGCCCCGGCTGGAGGCAAGCAGGCCGGGCGAGGTTCGACTTCTTCCCGGGAGCATTCGTGCGCCGGGTGGGGCGGCCCCGCACCCGCTTGACACTGTTCCCGCTGAGGTTGAGCATAGCGATCTGAAACGCAGCCCCTGCCCCTCTTCAGAAGGAACCCCAGCCGTGATCCGCTCTTCACTCCTGTGTCGTTGGATCGCCGTCCTGTGCCTGCTCGCGTTCGGACCGGCCACCGCCCGGGCCGTCGAGGCGGGCAAGCCGCTCGAGGTGCTCTACATCACCGGGGGCTGCTGCCACGACTACGACGGACAGAAGAAGGTGATCACGCAGGGGATGGCATCGCGGGCCCGGATCAACTGCACCGTGATTCACGAGGGTGGTACGACCACCGACCATAAGGTCTCCATCTATTCGAAGCCCGACTGGTCGAAGGGCTACGACGTGGTCTTCCACAACGAGTGCTTCGCCGGCGTCAAGGACCCGGAGTTTCTCAAGCAGATCGTGGCCGAGCATGAGAAGGGCACCCCCGCCGTGCTGATGCACTGCGCGATGCACTGCTATCGGGCGGGCAATGACGACTGGTTCAAGTTCGTCGGCATCACGTCGCCCGGCCACGGCGCCCACTATGAATACACCGCCAACCTGATCGCCGAGCACCCGATCCTCACCGGGCTTCCGAAGGCTTGGAACGTTCCGAAGGAGGAACTGTATTACTGCGACAAGGTGTGGGACACCGCCAAGCCGCTGGCCGAGGCGATGAGCCGAGAGCGGAAGGCCAACCAGACGGTGATCTGGACGAATCAATACGGCAAGGCCCGGGTCTTCGGCACCACGATCGGCCACTACACCCACACCGTCGAGACACCGGAGTTCCTCGACCTCGTGACCCGCGGCACACTCTGGGCCGCCGGCAAGCTCCAGGACGATGGCAAACCGGTCGCCGAACTGGCCGTGGCGCCGGGTGAAGCCGCTGCCGCCTCGGGATGGGCGGCCTCGGTGAAGCTGCCGGAAGCCGAACAGTCCAAAGCAGTGAAGCTCTTCAATGGTCGTGACACCGAGGGCTGGGAGGGGCACGTCGATCCCTACTGGTCGGTCGAGAACGACGAGATCGTGGGCCGAAACACCGAGGCCAACGCGCCCCAGGTGAGCACCTACCTGCTCACGAAGAAGCCCTATCGCAATTTCCGACTCTTGCTCGAGGGCAAGCTCGTGACGAGCGAGATGCACTCGGGCGTCGCCATCTGGGGCAAGAAGTTTGACAAGGATGGCGAGGCGTCGAGCTACCAGGGCCACCTCGTGATGTTTCCGTCGGGCTACGGGCTCTACGACCTCTACCGCCGCAACAGCATCAGCGGCGATCAGGACGGCCGGGCGAAGGCCGCCGGCAAGCAGCACGACTGGAATCAGATGGAGATCCTGGCCATCGGCAGCCGGATCCGCTTCGCCGTGAACGGCAAGGAAGTGCTCGACTGGACCGACCCGAAGCCGGAGCTCTGCGAGGCCGGCCCGATCGGCCTGCAGCTGCACTCCAACAAGGTGCCGCAGGAGGTGCGGTTCCGCGGGCTCGTGCTCGTCGAGGATCCGACCGACGTGCTCGTGACGGCCAGCCCGACGCCGTGAGACAGGGGCCGGCTGAACGCCGCTGGTCATCTGCTATCATGCCGCGGAGCTTGGCAGGAAAGCACTCTGACGCAGGAGTTTTGGCGTGGCACGCGCGGCACTGGCACTCGAGGACGGCACGGTCTATTTCGGTGAGTCGTTCGGGGCCTCTGGCACCGTCTCCGGCGAGGTCTGCTTCAACACCTCGATGACGGGGTATCAGGAGATCCTCACCGATCCCAGCTACCGCGGTCAGATCCTCACGATGACCACGCCGCAGATCGGCAACTATGGCGTAAACGAAGCCGATATCGAGAGCGGCACGCTGCAGATGGCGGGCTTCATCGTGCGCGAGGCGAGCCGCATCGCCAGCAACTTCACCGCCACGGGCACGCTCGGCGACTATCTCGCAAAGGCCGGTGTCGTGGGGCTCGCGGGCATCGACACGCGGGCGCTCGTTCGCCGGCTACGGATCCGTGGCGCGATGACGGGAGTCTTGTCGAGTGAGGTGCTCGATCCGGCCAAGCTCGTCGGGATGGCCAGGACCGCGCCGACGCTCGTGGGCCGCGATCTCGTCCGCGAGGTGATGCCGCAGGCAGACACCGAATGGACCCAGACGCTCGATGACTGGGCGCGGCCGCTGCCGCAGCCGCTGGAAGGGGGCGTGTTTCCACCGCCGCCAGCCGCTTTGGCAGGCGTGAAGCATGTCGTCGCGCTCGACTATGGCATGAAATGGAACATCGCCCGACATCTGGCGAGCGCCGGCTGTCATGTGACCGTGCTGCCCGGCAAGGCCACGGCGGCCGAGGTGCTCGCCCACAAGCCCGACGGCGTATTTCTCTCCAACGGCCCTGGCGATCCTGAAGTGCTCGGCTACTGTGTCGACACCGTTCGTGATCTCGTTGGCAAGGTGCCGATGTTCGGCATCTGCCTCGGCCACCAGCTCCTCGCGCTCGCCTGCGGCGCGAAGACCTACAAGCTGAAGTTCGGCCATCGCGGTGCCAATCAGCCGGTGATGGATCTCGAGACCGGCAAGGTGGAGATCACTTCACAGAACCATGGCTTCGCCGTGGATGAGGCGACGCTGCCGCCGGAACTGGTGGTCACGCACCGCAATCTCAACGACGGCACGATCGAGGGCGTGCGACACACGACGGCCAACGCCGCGAGCGTGCAGTATCACCCCGAGGCGGCGGCCGGCCCGCACGATTCCGCCTACCTCTTCAGCCGCTTCCGCCAGATGATGGCGTGAGGGTGTGAGTCTGGCTTGTGTCGCGGTTCGGGGCAGCCCGTGTCCCGTCGCCGGACGTTCGCTACGGGCATCCGGCCCTTCGCTCACTCGATGCTGACCGCGCTCCGGCATCCT
>JBILKZ010000171.1:0-6537 GCA_044376405.1 Pirellulales bacterium | reverse complement strand
GCCGCGGCCTCGCCGCCGTGCAGCGAGATCAGCGGCTCTCCATCCTGCCAGACGGCGAGCGCTGCCCCCCCGGCGGACGTCTCTTCCAGGATGGCCATGAAGGCCGTCGTCAGACGGTCAACGACCCCGTTCCGCGAGGACCCTGGCATGGCATTGAGGCTCACGCGTTCCACTCGATCGGTCTCACTCGCGGAAACAGGCTGTGGACGGCTTTTTCCAGAGCCCGATCGGGACCAAGGTTGTCCGGTCGGTCGTGCACACTCGCCGCTCCGGCGGCTGGACAGCGTGTCGCCCGGTGTCGGCACACCCACGAGCGGAGGGAACGCATGCACGGTTCTACCCATCGGATCGAAACACAGGGCCGCCTCGGCGAGGCGATGACTCTTCTTGATCCACAATCCAGACGGCTCATGGAACTCTGGCTGGAGGGCCTGACTCGGAAGGAGATTGCGACGGAATTACAGCTCTGTGAAGAAACAGTATCGACGATCATCGATATGGTGTTCAAGCAACTGCGAACGCTGCTGGCACAGTGAGCAGCGTTCGCTGTGTTCTTTTTTGCCTGCTCAGTTGGGCCGCGGCGCCTGGCCCCGCTGCCACACCGTCTTCCCCTCCTTGATCGTCTCCTCGACGCGGATCGTCTGAATCGTAGCCGGCTGCACCGTGAGCGGATTGGCCGAGAGCACGACCAGATCGGCCAGCTTGCCGACCTCGATCGAGCCCTTCTTCGCCTCCTCACCGTAGAGCCTGGCGCCGTCGATCGTGATCGCCTCCAGTGCCTCGAGTGGCAAGATTCGCTCGTCGGCCCCGATTGTTTGGGCCGACCGAGAGAGGCGGTTGACCGCCGTGTGGATCGTGAAGATCTGGTCAAGCGGCGCGACGTTGAAATCGGTGTGGTTTGCGGGACGCAGTCCGAGTGCCCGGGCCGACTTCATCGGGCTGATGAAATCCGCCTGTGTCCTGCCGCGGTTGGCCACGTGGGTGTCGCCGAAATAGAAGCAGTGGATCGTGAAGAAGGAGGGCGTGATGTTCCACGCTCTGTACTTCTCCAGTTGGTCGCGGCGGATGAATTGCGAGTGGATGCCAACGGTGCCACGCGGCTTCGCCGGCTCGCCACCCGAGGCGAAGCGATGGGCCTCCAGCAACGCGTCGATCGCGGCGTCGCCGTTGCAGTGAACGAAGAGCGTGGCTCCGCCGTCGTAGACCTTCTTCAACAAGTCGTTGAGCACGGGCTGCGGAAACGAAAGGTCACCCCGCCAATCCTTCTGCCCGGCCGGCCCGTCGGTGAGGTAGGGCGTAGTAAGGGCGTAGTAAAAGCGGCGGTGCGTCCCTGCGGTGAACCGTCCGTCACGACCTTCACTCCGCCGATCCGCAGGCGGTTTCGGTACTCCGGCTCGTTCTTTGGCGGCTTGCCCGCGAAAATCGCATCGACATCCGCGATGAACGGGAGCATCACCACGTCGAGCTTCAACTCACCGCGGTCGGCGAATGCGCGGAGCAGGTCGACCTGGTGCTTCATCGTAGCCCCCTCCTGCGCCGTCGTGATGCCCTCACGCAGGTAGAGTTCCTGCCCGTTCTTCAGAAGTTCGATCGCCTCATCACCGTCTGGTCCCGGCAACTGGGAAAAGATCGGGAGAAAGGCCGTCTCGAAGAGGAGGCCGTTCGGCTCGTTGGAGCCCGGCTCACGGCCGATCACACCGCCTGCAGGCGTCGGCGTGGCGGCCGTGATGCCGTACACGGCAAGGGCTTTTGAGTTGAGCATCGCGCCGTGGCCCGACACATGCACGAGGATCACGGGATTGTCCGGGAAAGCGGCGTCGAGCTCCTGTTTCGTGGGTGGACGTCGTTCCGCCAGCAGCTCGGGGTCGTAGCCGAAGCCCATCACGAACTTCCCAGGCCCAAGCTTTCGCCGCTCCTGCACCTGCTTGAGCGCCGCGATCACGTCGGAGACGTTCGTGCAGGGGCCGGCGGGCGGCGAGGCGCACAGCGCCTGCGTCTGCACGTCGATGAGTGAGAAGAAATGGCTGTGGCCGTCCACGAAGCCGGGCACGAGCGTTTTGCCGCCGAGGTCGATCACCTCGGTCGTCTCGCCCTTGTGCATCATCACGTCGGCCTCGCTTCCGACCGCAACGATCTTCCCGTCCGCGATCGCCACCGCCTCGGCGTTCGGCTGCGCGGGGTTCACGGTGACGATCGGTCCGCCGCGGATGATGCGGTCGGCTGGCGCGGCCGCCGCCATCTGAGTGACGGCAAACACCATGACACATGCCGCGACGAGGGCGGCTCGAAACAGGCAATGCATGATTGGGCTCCAGCGAGGGGCGTGCGAATCACGAACATCCGACACGAAAGCCGTCAGTGTAGCGGCAATCGGCGGATTTCGTGTCGCGGCGTGATCATCGTCACGCGAGATCGCCGGACAGGCTCAAACATTCATTGCTGCAGATTGGCCATTGCTACAGATTGGCGATGATCTTCCGGATCTCATCCTGCTTCTGGCCCAGCTTTTTCTGGAGCCGGCCCAAGAGTTCGTCTTCCTTGCCCTTGGCATAGATGAGATCGTCATCGGTCAACTGCGCGTACGTCTGCTTGAGCTTGCCTTTCAGCTCGTTCCACTCGCCTTTAAATTTCAGTTCGTTCATGGCTGTCTCCTTTGTGTGGAATGGAATGGACGGAATGTGTCTTAGAGAGGCGGAGACGTGATTCGCCGCCCCGCCACCAACGCGATCACGAAGAGAACGAGAAACACGACGAAGAGCACCCGAGCGATGTCGGTTGCAGCCGCCGAAATGCCACCGAAGCCGAACACGCCGGCAATGATGGCAACGATCAGAAACAGAATGGCCCAACGAAGCATGGCACACCTCCTCCATCAAAACAGTGGTGGAAGGCCTTCCTTAGCCGGGAAACGAAACGTCCAGGAGAGCACGAGCGGCGGACGTGGCTCGTTTCCCGGACGGCACATTTGATGGTATGCAGCAGCCCCGCATCCGGACCGGAGTCGTGTGGCAACAGGCGGGAATGCGTCTCGTCACGGGAGACACTCTCCGCGATTCAGCAGAGTAGCCGCGTTGGTTCGCGTCTTGCGATGGCCAATGACGACGGCGATGTGCCTGCCCCTGGCGACGTGGCACTTCAAGTGTCTCGCGTGCAGCCTGCGCGGAGAGCCGAGCGGGAAGCGGCTATCGCCGGGCGAACCGGGCAGAGCGGTATCCTTGGTCTCGCATGACATTGTGTTCAATATCAAACGTGAGGAAATCCCATGGAACGTCGCTCTTGGTTGCTGCTCAGTGCAGCGATTGTTTTGGCCGGAAGTGGCTGCACGCAGGCTCCTGTGGAGCATACGGTGCGAAAAGTCCCGTCTGAGGTCACGACCGAGGATGTTCGCCGCGACACGGAAAAGGCGGTGGACACGGCCAAGGATGCTGCCGTGCAGGCCAAAGAAGACTTCGAGACGCGGCTCAAGGCCGGCCTCGCGGCGATGGAGGTCGAAATCGCAAGGCTCCATGAAAAGGGCCTCGCCCTGAAGGACGAGGCCAGCACTCGATGGAACGAAAAGATGGCTGACCTGAAGGCGAAGCAGAAGGTAGCCCACGAAAAACTGGATGAACTGGGCACATCCACTGGCGAGGCGTGGGGGCATTTGGAGAAGGGTGCTCAGGCAGCGTGGGATGATGTGCGGAAGGCCTTCCAAGAGGCTGCCAAGGAGTTCTGAGCAGGCACCGCGTCCGCCGCGGTGATCCTGGACGGGTCGATTCCAAGGAGGTCGGTGAGCATGACTACAATGCCTTTGGAGGCTCGGCTTTTGTTGTGGTCGGATTCATTCGGAGGAAACGCAGCATGACCAACGTCCAGCCGGGTCGCTACCGGCACTACAAAGGCAACGAATACACGGTGCTCGGTGTCGCCCGCCACAGTGAGACGCTCGAGGAGTTCGTCGTCTATCGACAGGAATATGGCGACCATGGGCTCTGGGTGCGGCCCGCGGCGATGTTCGCCGAGACCGTGGTGGTCGACGGAAAGACGGTGCCGCGATTCCAGCTGGATGGTTAAAAGGGGACGCAGCTCTTTTCCCCGCCCTCGCTATAGCAGCCCGTCGCTTCGTAGTTTGGCCTCGACGACATCCGCCATTTCACGGGCCTGCTCCTCGAGTTCTTCCACGAGTTCCTCGTCGTCAGCGTCGACGGCGCGGCGGGCGAGATACAGCAGGTATTGGGCTTCGTTGCGCCACGCCTTGAGCCAGTCGGGCCGCGTGGAGACCGGGCGGTAGATCATCCGCTCCAGCCTGTCGAACTCGTCGTTTGTGAGACTCATCGTGTCAGTGGGTGGTGAAAAGGGGACGCAGCTCTTTTTCCTTCTACGAGGGCCTCCCAAAACTCCTCCGGGCCAGACACCGAGTTGTGATCGGTGCCATCGATCACTCGGAGCGTGGCCACGCCGGGCTGAAATGCCTCGAAGAGCTTTCTGGTGTCGCTCATCGGCACGATCTCGTCGTGCGACGCCGCGAGGATCAGCGTTGGGCAGGTGACGCGGGGTGCATACCGCCACGACTGCCAGGGATCGCGAAGCAGCAGCCGCATGGGGAGGAACGGGGCGACGCGGGTCGCGATGGCGAGAATGCTTTCGAAGGGCGCGATGAGCACGAGTCGGGAGACCGGGCCCTCGGCTGCGAGTTGGATGGCGAGGCTACTGCCGAGGCTGCGGCCGACGACCATCACATCGGGATGACGGCTATGCACCATCTTGAAGAGTGCGCGGGCGTCGTTCCGCATTGCCGCTTCAGCCGGTTGGCCGGAGCTACCGCTGTAGCCCCGGTAGTGCAGGGCATAGATGGCGCGGTCGGGAAAGGCGGCTGCCAGTTCCGGCAGCGTGGAAGCGACATCTTCCGCATTGCCACCGAAGGAGACGAGGGCCTTCGGGCCGTCGAGCGGGCGGGTGGAGAGCCGCAGGCGTGCACCGGGCACCTCGAGCACGGTCGTCGCGTCGTGCATCGGCTTTGCCGGCGTGGGCATGTAGATGAACGACCGCTGAAAGACGAAGAAGAACAGACAGAGCGACGCGTAGACGCTCACGGCAATCGCTAGAATGGTCCAGAGCATGCGACGGGGTCTCATGAAAAGCCAGAACCGGTGGATCGCGATGAGGGGACGCAGATCTGCTCCCGATCAACTGTTACCCCCACGTCACCATCGTGAGATCGACCTCGTAGCCGCAGTCGTCACAGACGGGATTCTGCATCGACACGTGGCCCGCCTCACAGAAGGGGCAGAGATCCGAATCCAAGAGCACCCTGCAGTCTTTGCCCAGCCTGGTCTCGCAGTGCTCGCAGATGGGATACTCGAACTTGTTCATCCAGTCTTCCCAGCACTTTGGGCACCGGTCTCGTGGCACGACCTGGATTTCACCATCGACGATGTAACGTTGGGGCGTGCAGTCGGCGGATTGGCCGTAGGGCGTGTCGCCATTGTTGGAAGAAAGGCCGATCTGTACGAGCGGCAGCACACGCTGCTCCTGGCTTGAAAAGGCCTGCACGACCACGTTGAGATCCACGGAAAAATCTGTTCCCAAGACCTTGCTGATCTCGGTGAGGGAAGACCGCAGCCGTGTGGCGTTGTCCGTGTCATCCTGGAGCATCTCCTCCAGGATCATGGTCATGTCTTCGAGGTATGGACTGATCGCGTTGAACGTGTCGGGATTCACGTGTGGATCTCCAGGGGGTGACATCACTATCGCACAGCGGCCAGCCGGCGACGGTCGGAGTGAACTTGGGCCGCCGCGAGGTGGTGGCGGCCCTCTCCGGCTGTCGGAGTCTTTGGAGGCGGGCAGGTCAGCGTTTCGCAGCGGATTCGCTTCTCGCACAGTGCCAGTCAAAGGCGTTCGCGCAAGCCCATGCCAGCAAACCGTCATCCCTTGGCCAGCGACGGAGCGAAAAGCCGGACGAGCAATCCCGATTTCGGCAGCAAGGGAACCGATACGGCACCTGCCACTCGCACCGTCAGCGGAATGTGCAAGGCATTCAGCCAATCGAGAACGGGTAAGACGGCACTGCTGTATTTCCGGAGTTTCCACCCCGAATACAGGGTCGAGACATCAAGGAACACCCCGGCCTCATCCGCACTGATCACGACCGGGCGACCATCGAAGGTTCCCGTGAGTCGCCCGGCCAAGATCAGTTTGGGGACGTACCCACGTCCCGCGTGCGGATCTTCATCGTGCCGTGCAGAACCCACTCGGCATGCTCGGCGGACGAACCGGTGCCGCTGGGAATCTTGATGTGCATGTTGTCGAACTCATACGTGATCTCAGCACGGCGACCCGTGAGATTGTCGTAGAGGCCGATCAGGAGGTCTGGCCAGTTATTGGTATGGTCGTTGGGCATCGGGTTGCTCCGGGAAGGGTTCAAAACCAGACGGATTTGACCTGCCCCCCTTAAACGGCACCGCTTCCAGAGAGAGAATCTGGGGGTGGAGCAAACCAAGGGAGGCAACCAATGCCACGCGGAAAGAAGGAACTGGCTGAGCAGATCATCCCCAAGCT
>JBILKZ010000170.1:0-6543 GCA_044376405.1 Pirellulales bacterium | reverse complement strand
GGGGCGGTGCTTCTTCCGTCTTCTCGTCATCGAAAGTCTCCTTGCCCGTAGGGCAGTAGACCTTCATACCGACTGGATCAGGATTTCCAAGGCAGGCCAATGCCAGTAGCGGTCGGCGTTATTGATTTTGCCGTTCCAGTTCGTGCCGAACATCACGTCCTCGATGTTGCCCGGCTCGATCTCGAATGGCAGTCCGGCCGCGGCGATCCGCTTCATGACTGACTCCAGATCCGGCAAACTTTTCTTCGCCGTGATGTATCCCCAGTCGAGGAACGGCATCACATGGTGGCCGGCATCGATGTCGTCCATCACCCGCCCGGGCGAAAACGTCCAATGGTAGACCGGTTTTTCATCCGGCCCGACCACGTCCTTGGGGGTGTAGTTGTGCGCCGTCCAGCGCGAGGCCAGTGGCAGCGCCCTGCCTTCCGGGTCGCCATTGGGCCGCACGGCTTCGCGGCGGATGCCTTCGTAGACATCCTTCCGCTCCTCGGCGGCTGCAACACCGAACGAAAACGAGGCCAGCAGCAACAGCAAAAAGGGGACGCAGCTCATTTTGAAATCTCGGGACCAGCGCCGAGATGCCGGAGCCCCCGAGGCAACCGGAGGCCTCGATCAGCAAGGTGCGAGCGCCTTTCCGGCGCTGCGGCGGTCGCGGCAGCGCATCCGGAAGGACCGCCTCCCACGACGATGACGTCAAAGGAATCGTTACCGGGAATATCAAGTGCGAGATGGGTGATCATCGCTTTTTGTCCTGCTCGGAGAGTTGGATCAGCATCTTAACCACCGGCTTCATCCACGAGGGATTCCACGAGTGACCGGTTTTGAGATTCGGGTCGTAATCGTGCAGCACCCCGTTAGCCTCCGCGAGTTCATGAAATGCCTCGGTATGCGACGGGCCGTCGTAGGGAAACCTCGCGTCGGTGAACGTGCCGAAAAACTGCAAGCCCGCCACTACCAGTCGCTTTTTATTTTGGAACGGTCCGGCCCGCTCTCTCACAAGTTTCGACGGCAGATATAGGATCATGTTTTCGGGCGTTCCATAAGTCTGCTTTGTTCCCCAGAGACCGAACTGCTTCTCGGTGAACATCAGCGGCGCATCCCAACTGGCCGCATATCCAAAGACATCAGGATTCCGCAGAATCAGGCTCAGGGCACCCCACCCGGATTTGCTATACCCCAAGAGCAAGCGTCCTTCCGCAGTGCCGGTTGTCGGGTATTGGCTCTCGATGAATGGCACGACGGCTTTCACCAGGAAATCCTCCTGCCGCCGGTGAGGGTCAGCCGCGTCGTTGCCATACCAAGGCTCGGAATCGAATGCGGGAGCGACGACGATCACGTCATATTGGTTTGCAACCCGAGCTTTTTCGCCTCCATGATCCCGTCCCCGAACCTGACACCCTGCCCGGCTTCGACCGGCAGCAGGTAGAGCACCCGGTATTTGGTGGACTTGTCGAAGTGGTCAGGCAGGAGCACCTCCACGAATTGTGGTTTGCTTTGGAACTCGCTTTCCAGCGCGTAGATCTCGGTGGGACGTTCTTTCAAGGGATAGGGGCCGACAGCTTGGTAGCCGGGACCCCGGGTTGTTTTTAATTGGACCGGAACTGGCTCGATCCGGATGTCGCCGACCTGAAATGTGCCACCGCCTTTGGGAGGCGAGTAGATGAGGGCTAATTCCGCCTCGCTTTCAACGCCCGGCGGAAAGAGCAATTGCAACGAGCCTTCCTGCCACCCGTCGGGTCCGGTTTTGAACTGGGCTGCCTTTCCGTTTTTCCGAAAGTTGATCTCGAACAAGCCACCGGGGGTCCCCTTGAAGCGGCACGAAACATTCACCAAGCCGTCGGGGATCGGAAGATTCCTCTGCACAAGAAAACCAGAATATTTCTCCGATTGGACTTCCATGACATAGGGGTCCTTCACGGGGCTGTCCCCGGCATTCACGACGAGTGTTCCCTTGAAGTTGGGAAGCCCGGTGGCATCGCCTGTATCAAAGGCACTCTTGGTGACCTCGCTGAAGTAGTTTTTTTCTTCAGCCCCCTGCACCTGAATGCACAGACCGAGCAGGAGAGCCGCGGCGCATTTGGCCTTGAAGCTCACCCTTGCCGTCATGGCCACATCGCTCCATCTGCGTCCCCTTTTCATTTCGGTGAGGGGGCGTTGACCACGCACCGAAATCCTGTGCAGGTCCAGTCGCGGACGTGCGGGGGCTGGATCATGCGGGCGAGACTTGTGAGTCATGAATCTTCTTCCCGATCAGGTTGCCGCTGGGGATCGGCTCATCGACGTCCCTACCGTACGCTCCGGCCCCCCGTGCCCATATCCTGCGATAGCAGGATATGGGGCAAGAAATCCCCGGAGTAAACTAGGGTTATGCCGAGGACAAAAAGGGGACGCAGCTCTTTTCCTGGCGTTTAGAGTGCAGGCGTAAAGAATGTTGCGAAAAGAGCTGCGTCCCCTTTTTGTCCCTCTGGTCTGCCTCTTCGCCCCCGCGTGGCCCGTCGTGGCCGCGGAGAGCGGCCGCGTCGCCACGTTTCTCTCCAACACCTGCATCGAGTGCCATGGCCCCGACGTGCAGGAGGCCGGACTGCGGCTCGACACGCTGCCGCTCGACCCTGCCAAAGCGGCCGCGTCGGCCGATGCGATCCGCATCCTCGTCCGCGTGCACGATCGCGTCCGCGACGGCGAGATGCCGCCGCCGGATGCCAGCCAGCCTTCCGCAGCCGACCGCAGGGAGTTCATCGCGGCGATCGAGCCGCTGATCACGGCCGCCGAGTCACAGGCCGCCGCCGGCACCGGCCGCACGACGATCCGCCGCATGAGCCGGATCGAATATGAAAACACGCTCCACGACCTCTTCGCCCTGCCAACGCTCGCCGTGAAGGAGTTGCTGCCCGAGGACGGCCGCAAGCATGGCTTCGACAAGGTGGCAGGCGCTCTCGACATCTCCTACGTGCAGATGCAGAAGTATCTGGAGTCGGCCACCGCCGCACTCGCGCAGGCGGTCGTGCGCGACATGAAGCCGCCGGAGCGGAAGGTCTGGCACGGAAAAGCCATCGATCAGGGCACGGTCCGCGGCGCCATGAATATTCACTGTGGCGCCCCGCTCATCGGCCGCGAGCTTGCCCCGGGCCTCTCGACCCACATCGTCGGCGATCCGGTGGGCAATCCCGGCAATTGCTACCGGGCTGCGTCGTTTGGCGGCACGGCCGACTCGGTCGCCGTGTTCACAGGCGTGATCGGGGCCCACCAGCCCGAGGGCATCCAGCCCGACGGATTCAAGCCGCCGGTCGCCGGCTTTTATAAGGTGCGATTTTCGATCTGGGGCCTGCGGTGGGAGCGGACAAAAGCCGGCCCCGCGCGGCTCGACACGATCAAACAGTATCAGGCGTTCGACGCGCCGTTTACCAAGGACGAGAAGAAGAAGTGGCAGGGCTCGCGGCGCGAGAACACGGTTCCCGTCCGCACCGTGCGCGAATACACGGAGTTTTATGGCGACGGCGACTTCACGCACATCGTCCGCGGCTCGCTCCGCGGCCAGCCGATCGGCTACTTCGACGCCCGGTCCCTCGAGCCCACCGTCCACGAGTTCACGGCCTTCCTCATGCCGGGCGATCGAATCTCGTTTCACGCGATGACGCTGCCGGCCGGCGGCCCCGCGAACTGGCCGACCACGAACGGTGTCACTGATTACGAAGGCCCCGCGATCGCCTACGACTTTTTCGAGATCGAGGGGCCGCTCGACCCGGGCCTCCCCGAGAGCCACCGCAGATTGTTCGGAGATTCGGCGGAGCCGGAGAAGCTTCTCAGCGGCTTCGCCGGCCGGGCCTTCCGGCGGTCCGTCGAGGCGGGCGAACTGCGGCCATACGTCGAGATCGTGGAGGCGGAACTGGCCGCCGGTCGGCCGTTCGAAGAGGCGATGCTGGCGGGCTATCGAGCGATCCTCTGCGCTCCCGATTTCCTGTTCATCGGGCTCGAGTCGGGCGTGCCGCAGGCCGCCGACGTGCCCGCGCGGCTCGGGCCCCATGCCATCGCGTCGCGGCTCTCCTATTTTCTCTGGGATTCGCCCCCCGATGAGCAGCTCCTAAAGCTCGCCTCATCGGGCACGCTCTCCAGGCAGGAGGTGCTTACGGCGCAGGTCGAGCGGATGCTCGCGGATCCGAAATCGGACCGGTTCGTGGAACACTTTCTCGACGACTGGCTGCAGCTGCGCGAGATCGACTTCACTACTCCCGACCCCGCTCTCTATCCCGATTTCGACCCCTGGCTCCGCGACTCGATGCTCGCGGAGACGCGGGGCTTTTTCAGGCGGCTTCTCGACAAGAATCTCGGCGTCGGCCAGTTGATCGACTCTGAGACGATCCTCGTTAACCAGCGGCTGGCACAGCTCTACGGCATCGAGGGCGTGCGCGGCGCGGCCTTCCGCGAGCAGAAGGTTCCCGCCGGTCTGCCCCGCGGCGGACTCTTGACGCAGGCCTCGATCCTGAAGGTGACGGCCAACGGCACGGCCACGTCGCCCGTGCTGCGGGGCGTGTGGGTGATGGAGCGGCTGCTCGGCGTGCCCCGGCTGCCGCCGCCGCCCAACATCCCCGCGATCGAGCCCGACGCGACGGGGGCCACGACGATCCGGCAGATGGTGGAGATGCACCGGGCCGATCGGGCCTGCGCCGTCTGCCACGACAAGATGGATCCCTATGGCCTGGCGATGGAGAGCTTCGATCCGATCGGCGGCCAGCGCGACCGGTATCGGCTCAACGGCGGTCCCAAGAAAATCCGGCGGGGCAAGGAGGAGGCCGAAGAGCCCTCCATCGAGGTCGTGAGCATGGCCGGCAATCCGTGGCGTTCGCGATCAAAGGTCCGGCTCGGGCCGGAGGTCGATGCCAGCGGCACGCTCGCCAACGGCCGTTCGTTTCACGATATCGAAGAGCTGAAGAAGCTGCTCCTTGCCGACGAGGACGCGATCGCTAGGAGCCTCGCGCAGCAGCTCGTCGTCTATGCCACAGGATCCGGCATCCGCTTTTCCGACCGCGACGATGTCGATGCGATCGTGAAGAAGACGAAGCCGTCGCACCACGGCCTCCGCTCGCTCATCAAGGAGATCGTGCAGAGCGATCTCTTTTACCTGAAGTAGTCTGTGCCCGTGCCCACGCCCCTGGAGCTCTGACCATGCCCACGCTCTCCCGCCGCACGCTCTTGCGGGGTTCCGGTGCCGCCCTCGCCCTGCCGCTGCTCGACGCGATGCGGCCCGCCTCCGGCAAGCCCGCCGATCCGGAGCCCCGCCGGCTGCTGGCGGTCTGCACGAATCTCGGCGTATATGGGCAGAGCTTCTTCCCCGAGAAGGCGGGCCGCGACTTCACCCTCACGCCCTACCTCGAGCCCTTCGAGGATTTTCGCGACCAGTTCACGATCGTGTCGGGCACGTCGCACGGCGATGTCACGGGCGGGCATTCCGCCGAGGCGACGTTTCTCACAGCGGCGCCGCACCCCGGCACGGCCTCCTTCAAAAACTCGATCTCGCTCGACCAGTTCGCCGCGGAGCGGATCGGCGTCCACACCCGCGTGCCGGCGCTGCCACTCGTCGTGGCGAAGAACGGCAATCAGTCGCTCTCCTTCACGTCGAGCGGCGTGATGGTGCCGGCCGAGAACAGCCCGTCGAAGGTCTACCGGTCGCTCTTCGTGGCCGGCGACGCGGCCGCCGTCGATGAGCAGTTGCACAGGCTTCGCACCGGCCGCAGCATTCTCGACAGCGTGGCCGACCGGGCCGCGTCGCTCCGCAGGTCGCTCGGCCCCGGCGACCGCGACCGGATCGATCAATATTTCACGAGCGTCCGCGAGGTGGAGCGGCGGATGCTCGTCTCCGAGGAGTGGGAGAAGAAGCCGAAGCGGCAGCCGGCCGCGGCCGAGCCCAAGGATCAGGAATACTTGCTCGAAAAGCTCGGGGCAATGTACGAACTCGCTCACCTCGCGTTTGCCACCGACTCGACCCGGCTGATCACGCTCATGATCAAGCTCGACGGCTTCAGCGAGCACATCCCGGGGGTCGGCATGGAGGCCCACAACCTCTCCCACCACGTCGGCCGGCCGGAGGCGATCGAGCAGCTCCAAAGCCTCGAACTCGCCGAGTTCAAGGAACTGGCAAAGCTGCTGGGGAAGCTCGCCGCGGTGAAGGAGGACGGCCAGACGCTGCTCGACCGCACGGTCGTTTTCTACGGGTCGAATCTCGGCAACGGCAACAACCACGACACGAAGAACCTCCCGGTCTTCCTCGCGGGGGGCGGATTCAAGCACGGCCAGCATCTCGCCTTCGACAAACAGGCAAACGCTCCGCTGCCGAACCTCTTCGTGAGCATCCTCCAGCGGCTCGGCATCGAGGCCGATCGGTTCGCCACGAGCACCGGCACGCTCACCGGCCTCACCTGAAAAGGGGACGCAGCTCATTTCTCAATCATGAGGCATCGTGATCATCACCGGAGCTGGGAGAAATGAGCTGCGTCCCCTTTTTACATCCGTCCCCTTTTTACATCTGCGCGGCCTCCAGATCGCTGGCGT
>JBILKZ010000078.1:0-18706 GCA_044376405.1 Pirellulales bacterium | reverse complement strand
GAACGTGGCTGAGGCCTGCACGGCGGCAGCGGGTGCCCGGCGTTGCGGCACATTGATGGCAGCAGCAGCAGAAGAAGCTGCAGCGACAGCAGCGGCTGCTTCTGCCGCTGCCGCTGCCGCTGCTGCCGCCGCACTCGCTGCGCAATCGGTTCAGGTTCCCGTGGAACCACCCTCGCCGGTGGTTCGCTTCGCGAGAAAGTGGCGACGAACCCTCGCCAAGCGGGCCGAAACGATCCGCTCGCTCATGGCAGGCTGAACGCGGTACGCGCATTCACGGTGTGCAGGCTGCGGGTCAGGGGGTCAAGGCCCCAGTCGAAGGCCCCAAGGCTCCAGAAACCGGCCGTTGGGCTGATCGGCGATCCTTCGAGCCCTTGCCGAGCGTGCCTGTTCGGGGAGACTACAATCATGTCCCACGGCCGGCCCCTTCGGAGGTTCGTGGCGCCCGGCCTCCACAACGTTCCATGAAACCATCCACCGGCACCGTTCATCATGTCACCGCCGCCGATCGCGGCCAGACGGTCGCGGCCTTTCTCCGCGCCAAGCTGACCGCGGGTGACCCCGGCGCGGCAAGCTGGTCGCAGGTGCAGAAACTCGTGCGGTCGCGGCGGGTGATGATCCACGGCAACATCTGCACCGACACGGCGCGGCGGCTCAAGGATGGTGAGGTGGTGAAGGTGCTCGCCGCAGCGGCTGCCGCGCCGCCGAAGGCCGACGACGTGCGGGTCGTCCATC
Organism: Pirellulales bacterium; assembly: GCA_044376405.1. Taxonomy (GTDB): domain Bacteria; phylum Planctomycetota; class Planctomycetia; order Pirellulales; family UBA1268; genus CAMCQY01. The sequence continues at coordinate 17,974 of JBILKZ010000078.1, read as the reverse complement.
TCGACGACCAGGTCGTGGTGGTCGACAAGCCGACCGGCATCACCACCACGCGGCACACCGAGGAACTCTCCTGGCCGACGCGGCGGCGGCAGGTGCAGCCCACACTCGACGAAATGGTGCCCGACGCGATCTCCCGACATCTCTTTGCCCGCCACGGGGCCCGCGGCAATAAAAAGCCCCGCCACATCCCGCCGGTGCGGGCGGTGCACCGCATCGATCGGGAGACGAGCGGGCTGGTCGTGTTTGCCCGCACAGTTCCGGCCGAGCGGATCCTCGCCGAACAGTTCCGGGCCCATACGACGCACCGGCGGTATCTCGCCATCTGCGTCGGCCGCGTCGGGGCGGGCACGATCCAGACGAACCTCATCCGCGATCGTGGCGACGGCCGTCGCGGGTCGTCGGAGACCGAGGAAGGCAAACGGGCCGTTACCCACGTGCAGCCCGTCGAGCATTTCGGCGACGCCTTCACGCTCGTCGAGTGCCGGCTCGAAACCGGCCGCACCCACCAGATCCGCATCCATCTTTCCGAGATCGGCCATCCGGTCTGCGGCGAGCGGGTCTACTCCGCGCCGCGACACATGAAGGTGGAAGACACGTCGCAGGCCCCGCGGGTGATGCTGCACGCCGCCGAACTCGGATTCGTCCATCCCGAATCGGGGGATGATCTCCGCTTCGAAAGCCCACTGCCCGCCGACATGCGCAGGCTGCTCGACCGGCTGCGGGGCGGACGTGGCGCACCCCGCGGCGGAAGCGACCGTATCGACCAGCGGTCCTGACGGGTTTCTGGGCGATGCTGGCCACGCTGGTTGGCTGCGTGGCCGTTGCCCTCACCACACCCAAGAACCCCCTTCCATCTGCCACGCTGGAATGACGTATGTGTTGCGACGTCTGCCACCGATGACTATTCTGACAGTTGCGTTGGGCGGGCGGGCATTCCGACCTCCTCCGTCGGCGAAATCCCTTATTTTTCCATGACTACAGAGCGATTCTGAGATTCACCCCGGTATCGATGGCTGATCTCTCATTTGATGTTTTATCTTCTCATCTCCTCGTAGGTGTCTCATGAATCCGTCCCGTTCCCAGGTTTCGCCGGTCGGCTCGTCTGGAATGCCATCGAACGGTATCGTCAGCTCTTGGTCAGTCATTGGCGTAGCGATTCTCATGGTCGCGGGCTGCAGCGGCTCGAATCTCCCGCCGCTGGGAGAGGTGGGCGGTGTCGTCACGCTCGACGGTCAGCCACTCACCAAGGGGCAGGTGCAGTTCGTGCCCGACAGCAGCAAGGGCACGAAGGGCCGCATGGCGGTGGGTCTCATCGGGTCGGATGGCCGGTTCAAGTTGACAGCCTTCAAGCCGGGCGACGGTGCCCTCGTCGGCTTCCACAAGGTGGTGATCATCTGCGAGGAGGACATGCCGGCCTTCGATCCCAAATCGCCGCCCCCGCCACCGAAGTCGCTGATTCCGGTCCGCTACAACGACGCAAACACCAGCGGCTTCACTGCCGAGGTGAAGTCGGCCGCGAAGAACGATTTCACGTTCGCACTCGAGTCGCGACCGCCGTCGCGATAGGCACGGCACACCGCAGCCCGTTGCGGGAGCGGCTCACCGGCGGGTAGCATCGCCTTCATGGAAACCGTCCGCTTTCGGCATGCCCACTTCTCGGCGCGGTTCCCCGTCGACTGCCTCTACACGCCCTCGCATTTCTGGATGCGGCCCGCGGACGGTGGTGGCGGGCAGCCCATTGTCGACGCCGCCGAGGCGTCGAGCGGCGACATGCCTCGGCTCTGGCACGTCGGCTTCACGAAGTTCGCCACGCGGATGCTCGGCGAACTGGTGGAGATGGTGCTCGAGGTGAAGCCGGGCCAGACCGTCGCCGGTGGCGAGCGCCTCGGCACCGTCGAGGGCTTCAAGGCGGTGAGCGACCTTTTCTGCGTCGTCGACGGGACGCTCACCACGGCCAATCCTGCCCTCACCGCCGAAGCCTGCCTCACCCATTCCGATCCCTACGGCGCCGGCTGGCTCTACGCCGTGCAGGGCACGCCCACGCCGGGCTACCTCGATGTGCATGGCTATATCGCGCTGCTCACCGCGACGATCGATCAGCTGCAGGCCTCCCGCTATAGTGATGGCGACGGCGACGCTGCCGCAGAGCCCGCCCAATCTGACACGCCCGAGCCAGGAGCCGATTCATGACTGCTGCGAAAGCCCGATACATCATGGTTGGTGGCTTTCTCGGGGCCGGCAAGACGACGTCGATCCTGCGGCTGGCCGAGTGGCTCACCGCCCGCGGCCTCCGCGTGGGTCTGGTCACGAACGACCAGGGCGGGGGGCTCGTCGACACGGCCCTCGCCGCGGCCCACCGGATGCCGGTCGAGGAGATCGTGGGCGGCTGCTTCTGCTGCCGGTTCACGTCGCTGGTCGAGGCGGCCGAGTCGCTGGTGCGGGAGACGGCACCCGACGTGCTCATCGCCGAGCCGGTCGGGAGCTGCACCGACCTCGTGGCCACGGTGACGCTTCCGCTGGAACAGATCTACGGCGACCGGTTCACGGTGGCGCCGATGAGCGTGGTCGTCGATCCGCTGCGGGCCGAACGCGTGCTGGGTCTTGCCACCGCGAAGCTCTCGGAACACGTGGCCTACATCTACCGCAAGCAGTTGGAAGAGGCAGAGATCATCGCCATCAATAAGTGCGACCTCGTCGACGCCTCGCGACTGGACCGGCTGCGGGCGGCCCTGGCGGCGGTGAACCCACAGGCAACGATTCTCGAATGCTCCGCCCGCGATGACAGGGGGCTCGAGCCGTGGTTTGCGCGGCTGCTCGCCGACACGTCGCAGGCGGCGGCGATCGCCGAGATCGATTACGACCGCTACGCGCTCGGAGAGTCGCTGCTCGGCTGGCTCAATGCCGAGGTGCGAATCGGCGCGGCCGATGCGGCTGAGTTCGACGGCAACGAACTGCTCGTGGCGATCCTTTCGCAGATCCGCGCGGCGATCGAAGCAAGCGGCCACGAAATCGCGCACCTCAAGGGCACGCTCGCGATCGAGGGGGATCCCTACGAACTCGCCGCGGCCAACCTCGTCCGCACCGCCGACGCGGCCCACCTCTCGCACCGGCTGTCCGAGCCGATCGACATCGGCCGCCTGCTCATCAACCTGCGGGCCGAGGCCGACCCGGACGACCTCGAGCAGGCCGTGCGGGCCGCGGTATCGGTCTGCACCACAGGGCTCCCGCACGAAATCCTCCACCTCGAACATTTCCGGCCCGGCCGGCCCGTGCCCACCCACCGCATCCCCGCGCGGATATAAATGGTGACGGGAGCGATTTTCGCGGCGAGAATCACTCCCGTCCCCTGAAAGAGTATCACCATGATCCTGCCCCAGATGGCCGGCCACATGCTGTCGTCGGTGGCGCCCAACTGCCTCTGGAAGTTCGGCTGGAATTTCGGCGTGAAAGGCTTGATCGCCGTCGAGAAATTCAAGGCGAGGCGGCGGAAGGGGATCGTCTTCCCGCCGTTTCTGCATCTCTCGATCATCAACTCCTGCAACCTCAAGTGCCAGGGCTGCTGGGTCGACGTGCAGGCGCCGCGGACGATAGTGCCGTTCGAGGAACTTGACGCGATCGTCAGCGATGCGAAGGCGCACGGCAACGTCTTCTTCGGGCTGCTTGGGGGCGAGCCGTTCCTGCACCCGCGGCTGCTCGACCTGCTGGCCGCCCACCCCGACTGCTACTTCCAGATCTTCACCAACGGCCAGCTGATCACGCCCGAGATCGCCCGCCGCCTCCAGACTCTCGGCAACGCCACACCGCTGGTGAGCATCGAGGGTGACGCGGCGACGAGCGACATTCGTCGCGGCAACCGTCAGGTTCTCGACCGGTCGCTCCGTGGCCTCGAACTCTGTCTCGAGGCGCGACTGATCACGGGCGTGGCCTCGAGCCTCTGCCGCTCCAACATCGACACGCTGCTCACCGAGGAGTGGCTCCGACGGCTGATCGACATGGGCGTGCACTACGCCTGGTTTCACGGCTATCGCCCGGTCGGTCCGGAGGCATCGCCGGAACTGGCGCTCACGCCCGACCAACTCGTCCGCGTGCGAAAGTTCGTGGTTGAGCAGCGGGCACGGCTCCCAATCGCGATCGTCGACGCCTACTACGACGACGAGGGAGACGCGCTGTGCCCGATGGCGATCGGCCTCACGCACCATGTCGGCCCGTCGGGCGGCATCGAGCCCTGCCCGATCATCCAACTGGCGGTGGAGCAGGTGGGGACGGGCTCGTTCTACGAACAGGTGACACAGTCGGCGTTTTTGAAGGACATGCGCGACGCGGCGGCCAGCCACAGCCGCGGCTGCGTCGTGCTCGAGAATCCGCGGCTGATCCTCGAGATCGCCGACCGCCATGGCGCCCACGACACGACCCAGCGGGGCACCGCCCGGCAGGAACTCCTGGCGATGACGCCGCGTTCGAGCCAGGATCTTCCGGGCCGTGAGGTTCCAGAAAAGCACTGGATGTATCGCTTCGCGAAACGGTATTGGTTCAACGACTTCGGCACGTATCCGGCTGCGGGAAGGGTCCATCCATGACAGACGAGACACCCGCCGACGACGCCACGCGGATCCTCTACTGCCGCTGTGCCTATGCGCAGGTCGTGCCAGCCGCCGTGAAGGATGCCGTGCTCGAGGGTCTCGCAGCGGCGGGCCGCGGCTTCGAGATGGTGCCCGATCTCTGCGAGATGGCCGCCCGCCGCGACCCGCATCTGGCGGAACTCGCCCGTGGCGACCGTCCGCTCACGATCGTCGCCTGCTGGCCCCGCGCCGTGCAGGGGCTCTTCGTGCTCGCGGATGCACCGCTGCCGCAACAGGGCGTGGAGATCCTCAACATGCGGACCGACACCGCGGAGACCGTGCTGGCCGGCGTGCTCACCGCTCCCGAAGGAGCCGGACGATGATCGCTGAAGCGTTGCTTCCACCGCGGGTGGTCGTCTACGAGGGCACGGGAGCCACTCCGCTGGCCGCCAACGACCGAGCCGGCATCTTCGCCTCGCTCCTCGACCGCGGGTATGCCGTCACACGTGCCGGGGCGGGCGCGGCCGACCTGCAGGCCGGCGGTGCGATGATCGTGATTGGCTGCTTTCCCGACGGGCCGCCCGCGGTGAGCGATACAAGCGGACGGTGCGAGGTGATGGTGCGCGACGTCACGGGCTTGTCGGTCGCAGAGACTGTCGCCGCCGTCGAGGAGGCTCGCGGTGCGCGGCGGATGAACCGGCCGCCGGAAGCGTCGGCCGTCGCCAATGGACCGGTCGCCAATACAGCCGAGACCTGGAAGCCGTGGTTTCCGGTGATCGACACGGCGCGTTGCACCAACTGCATGCAATGCCTGAGCTTCTGCCTGTTCGACGTCTACGGTGTGGCAGGCGACCAGACGCTCCGCGTGGAGAACCCATCGAACTGCAAGGTCAACTGCCCGGCCTGCTCGCGGGTCTGCCCCGAGGTGGCGATCATGTTTCCGAAGTACCACGCAGGCCCGATCGATGGTGGCCCAGTGGCGGAGGCTGACGTCCACCGTGAGAAGATGAAGGTCGACATCTCCGCGCTGCTGGGCGGCGATATCTACGCCAAGCTGAGAGAGCGGAGCGCCGACGCAAAGGCCAGGTTTTCCAAGGAGCGGAGTGCCGACCAGGCGTTGGCCGAGCGACGGCGTTGCCTCACGAAGCTCGCTGATGCAGCACAGATCCCCCGCGAGGTGCTCGATGCCCTGCCATCTCCCGAGGAGATTCAGCGGCGGGTCGAGGCGGCGGCAGCCCGGGCGGCGGCCGCCAAAGAGGGAGCAGCTGGCGGCATGAATCCCACCGGGACCGCTGGGGCCGCGGGAGCTGGCCGCTCCACCTGACGAAGACCGCGACAAACGGCATACTGTGGCTTCCCCCGGAGAGGTGCCCGCGATGTCCACCGTAGACCCAGCGACGATTGCGCTTGCGATCCTGCCGCCCCCGGTGCCGCCAGCGGTGATCCGGTCGCGGCCACCACAGGCCGGCATTCCCCCGACGAAGGCGGATCGCGATGCCCTCCGCGACGCCGTGCGGCGCGGGATGAGCCGTGACCGCGCCGTGCCGCCACTGGGCATGGACGAGCTCCGCCGGCGGGCGACCGCCGCGCTCGCCGAGGCGGGACTGTCGGAGTCGTATCTCGATTACGCGGTCGTCACCGTCAACAACGAGTCGTGGCGCGACGCCCTCGCTGCAGTGCCCTTCGAGCGACGGCTCTTGCTCATGCCCAAGTGCCTGCGAGTGGAAAATCGCTGCCCGGCACCCTTCGACGAGTTCGGCCTGCTCTGCAAGCAGTGCGGCCTCTGCTCGATCCAGGATTTCCAGGCGGAGGCCGAGCGACTCGGCTACGCGGTGCTCGTGGCCGAGGGTTCGGCACTGGTGATGGCGATGGTGCAGACCGGCACGATCGAGGCGATCGTCGGCGTGAGCTGCATGCCTGTGCTTGAAAAAACATTTTCGCACGTGCAGGCGGCGGCGATTCCGGCGGTGGCCGTGCCACTGCTCCAGGACGACTGCATCGACACGACGGTCGACGTCGACTGGGTCTGGGACTACATCCACCTCGAGGCGGCCGACCGGTCGCGACGGCTCGATCTGGGCGGCCTGCACGACACCGTGAAGACGTGGTTCGAACGGCCGGCGCTCGATCGGCTGATGGGGCCGCCGGTGGGCCATGCCGAGGAGATCGGCCGGGAGTGGCTGGCGGTGGGCGGCCGTCGGTGGCGGCCCTTTCTGGCCGCGGCGGTGTTCGAAGCGCTGCGTCCGGGTGGCGACGACGAAAAGCAGGATGAGACCAACCCACACAACACCCATGCGCTCGACGCGATCCAACGGATCGCCGTGGCGGTGGAATGTTTTCACAAGGCGTCGCTGGTCCACGACGACATCGAGGACGGCGATCTCGAACGCTACGGCGAGCCGACGCTCTGCGGTGCGCACGGCGTGCCAATCGCGCTCAACGTCGGCGATCTGCTGATCGGAGAGGGCTATCGATTGCTGGCGGAGTCGGGCCTCGATGCCGATCGCATCCGCGCCGCCGTCCGCGAGGCCGCCGGCGCGCAGCGGCTGCTCTGCCAGGGGCAGGGCGCCGAACTCGCCTGGAGCCGCAAGCCCTCGCAGTTGGCCAGCCGCCAGGTGCTGGAGATCTTCCGGCTCAAGACATCGCCCGCGTTCGACGTGGCCCTGCAACTGGCCGCCATCGGCGCCGGCCGAGCAGACGAGGTGGCCGATGCCCTGCGGACCTACAGCGAGGCCGTGGGCATCGCCTACCAGATCAAGGATGACCTCGAGGACATGCTCGACGACGCTGGGCTCGTAAGCAACGTCGAGTCGCGGCCGAGCGTGGTGCTCGCGCTCGCGGCCGAACGTGCCCGCGGCGATGACCGTGAGATGCTCGCCGCGATCACGTCAGGAAAACCACATCCCGCGGCCACGGCCGACCGCCTACGAGAGGCGATCCGCACGGCCAAAGCCGATGAGAAGGCGGCACTCCTGCTCGAGAGTTACAAGGAGCAGGCCGTGCGGGCGCTCGAGGGCCTCTCCGACGCGACGCTGAAGGGCCTGCTGCGTCGCGTGCTGGCGAAGATGTTCAACGAACTCACTTTCGAGGGCTACTGCCGGGAGCAGGAGGCGAAGGTGGCCCGCGAGAACGGTGCCGGGCTGCAGTCGGCCTCCGCGAGCCCGGCTGCACGGGCATGAGCCAGCGACTGCAGATGCTGCAGGTGGCCCGCCTCGCCCGGCGGACGCTTGGCGAGGCGACCGAACTCGTTGTGTCGTTTCTCCAGTCGCTCGCGTCGCCCGGTGGTGGCTACTGCAATCGCGGCGGCCGGCCCGATCTCTACTACACGTCGTTCGCGCTCGATGCGCTTCTGGCCCTCGAGGCCCTGCCTGCCGGCAACGAACAGGCGGCATCGACGATTCGCTTTCTCGATACCTTTGGCGACGGCAGCGGACTCGATTTCGTCCACCGCTGCTGCCTGGCGCGGGCATGGGCATCCCAGCCGACAGATGCCTTCCCTGCGGAACGTCGCACGGCCCTCCTCGCCGGCGTGGAGCGTCACCGCGCGGCCGACGGTGGCTTCAACTCCCGCACCGGCGCGGCCCGAGGCACCGCCTACGGCTGCTTTCTCGCGATGAACGCCCGCGCCGATCTGAAACAGCCGTTCTCGGAGACGGGCCCGGAGGCCGAGCAACTGGCGGCGTGCGTCAACTCACTTCGTGCCGCCGACGGCGGCTGGTCGAATTCGGGCGACCAGCCGGAGGGCTCCACGACCGCGACAGCCGCCGCGATCGCCACGCTCCGCACGCTCGGGCGGCCCGCCCCCATGGGGGCTGCCGAGTGGCTCCTGGCCCGGCGTCATCCGGCCGGCGGGTTCACGGCTGCTCCCGATGCACCGATCCCCGACCTGCTCTCAACCGCCGTCGCACTCCATGCGCTCGACGCTTTGGAGGTGCCTTGGCGGGAGCATCGCGAGAGCATGCTCGACTTTCTCGACACGCTCTGGACGGCCGAAGGCGCCTTCCACGGCTCATGGGCCGACGACGAGCCCGATGCGGAGTACACGTTCTACGGGCTGGTCGCCCTCGGGCACTGCAGCGTGTGAACGTGGACGGGGTGCCAGCAATCCCCCGGCTCGCGCCGGGGGCTTCTATGCTTTCATACAAGCCCGGAGCGTGAGCGGCGGGGCGGAACCCAGACAAGCCCGGAGCGTGAGCGACGGGATGGTATCGTGATCATCCATGCCATCTTCCCACTCCATCCTCTCATCTGACGCGTTTCACGCCGCTCGCCGGGCGGCCGTGGCCGAACTACTCGGCAGAAGAAACGCCGACGGTCACTGGATCGGACGACTCTCATCCAGCGCACTCTCTACCGCAACAGCAATCAACGCCCTGCGACTCGTGGATACCCGTGCGCATGCCTCGCGGATCGAGGCAGGCGTGCAGTGGCTCGTGGCCACGCAGCTGGCCGATGGCAGCTGGGGTGACACCGTTGCCAGCAAGGGAAACCTCTCCACGACGCTCCTCTGTTGGGCGGCGATTGGCCCGCTGGCCGACGGCCGCACCACCGGCGACGGCGTGACGGCTGCGGTCGAACGAGCTGCCGTGTGGATTCGTGGCCAGACGGGTAGCCTCGATGCCGGTGCGATCGCGTCGGCTCTGGCGGCGATCTATGGACGCGACCGGACGTTCAGCGTGCCGATCCTCACGCACATCGCCCTCTGTGGTCGGTTCGGTGATCCGCGGCAGTCCGAGACATGGCGGGTGATCCCGCAGTTGCCGTTCGAACTGGCGGCGTTGCCGCAGGCTTGGTTTCGCCTGGTCGACATGCAGGTGGTGAGCTACGCCCTTCCCGCGCTCATCGCCATCGGGCAGGTGCGTCATGCCCTCGCGCCGACGTGGAGCGTGCTCACGCCCCTTCGCAACACCACGCGCGAGCCCACGCTCCGCACGCTTGCGGCAATCCAGCCCGACAACGGCGGCTATCTCGAGGCAACGCCGCTGACGTCGTTCGTAACGATGAGCCTGGCTGGCATGGGGCTGCATGAGCATGCCGTGGCCCGGAAAGGCATCGCTTTTCTGACCCAGTCGCAGCGGCCGGATGGCTCGTGGCCGATCGACACGAACCTCGCCACGTGGGTGACGACGCAGTCGGTGGCGGCACTGGCTGCCGGCGGCCGGCTGGCGGAGCATCTCGGGCCGCGCGATCGGGAGGCGATCCGCCACTGGCTGCTTGGCCAGCAGTGGAACCGCGTGCATCCCTACACCGGGGCCGCGGCCGGCGGCTGGGCGTGGACCGACCTGCCCGGCGGCGTTCCCGATGCCGACGACACGAGCGGCGCCGTGGTGGCACTGGCGCAGCTCGAAACGGCGGAGGCCTGCGCTCCCACGAACGAAGTGCGGCGGGCGGCCATTGCGGGGCTCGACTGGCTGACGAATCTCGCCAATCGCGACGGCGGGCTGCCGACGTTCTGCCGCGGCTGGGGCCGGCTGCCGTTCGACACATCGTGCCCCGACATCACCGCGCATGCGGTCCGGGCCGCGGAGTGCTGGTCGCCGTTCGCCACCGCGGCAAATGACCCGAACCCAAACCATGCTGCCGCGCGGCGGCGGATGATCGCCTCCGCGCGACACTATCTGATGAACGCACAGGCTGCCGACGGCTCCTGGTGTCCGCTCTGGTTTGGCAACGAGCATCATGCCGCACAAGCAAATCCGACCTATGGCACGGCGCGGGTCGTGCTGGCAACACTTGACCCACGGGGCGCCGAATGGCTCCTCGCCTGCATGCGAGCCGACGGCGGCGTGGGAGGCGGTCCGGGCCTGACACCCACCATCGAAGAGACGGCCCTCACGGTCGAGGCGCTGGCCCGCGTCGCGGCAGAGTCACGCGATGCCGCGCTCCGCGGCCGCGCGACCGACGCTGTCGCCTCCGGCGTGGCGTGGCTGCTGGAACACACCGCCGCTGGCACGCGTTTCCCAGCCGCCCCGATCGGCCTCTACTTCGCAAAGCTCTGGTACGACGAAGAGCTCTATCCGCTCGCGTTCACCGTGGCGGCGCTCGAGCGGGCGGCACAATTGCCCGACTAGGATTCGAACCTAGACAAAGGGAACCAAAATCCCTTGTGCTACCGTTACACCATCGGGCAGTTTCACCAATTTAGCATAGGCTCCCGGCAAACGGTGAGGCACGGGGTTTTCGTCCCCACGCCGCTCGCCGTGCGATTCACTCCCCGGCGAAACCTCGCTCGGCCAGCCAGCGGCGGCATTCCACGGTCCAGGGGTGGAGCTTCGCCGGATCATAGGGACGAACACCAAGGCCGATGCCGTGGGGGCCCTTTTCGTAGACGTGCAGTTCAAAGCGGCGGCCGTTCCTGTCGAGTGCCGCCGCGAGCTCGAGCACGCCCGCCAGTTTCACGCCCTTGTCGTCGACGGTGTGCCAGAGAAACATCGGTGGCGTGCTGTCGGTCACGGCGAGTTCGCCAGAGAGTTCCCGAGCTAACTCTTCGGAAGGATTGTCACCGAGCAGGTTCCGCCTCGAACCGGCGTGCGTGTTCGTCGGCAGCATGCTGACGACCGGATAGCAGAGGATGCCGAGCGTCGGCCGCGACGGCTGCCGATCGATCGCATCGGCGGCGGCCGGATCGCCATCGTCGCCATGCGTGAGCAGTGTGATGGCCAGATGGCCGCCGGCCGAACTGCCGATCACGCCCACCCGCGCCGGATCGATGCCCAGCCGCGCGTGCTCCGCCCGCACCAGCCGCATGGCCCGCGAGACGTCGCCGAGCATGATTGGATGCCGATACCCCTTGCTGCCCAGTCGGTATCGCAGCACGAAGGCGGCAATGCCTTGGGAGTTGAGCCAGCGGGCGTAGTCGCTCCCCTCGTGGTCAGCCAGCCCGCCATAGCCACCGCCGGGGCAGACCACCATCGCCGCTGTCGGCTGTTTGGCATCGGTCGCCGGCCACCAGGCCATCACGGGGATGTCGTGGTCGGCGGTGCCGAGCGCCCCGGGGGCATCTCCCGGCCAGAGCCGGATCGTCTCGGCGGCCGTGTCGTCAGCGGCTGCGCTGCCCGCTCCGAGCAGGAGAACGACCAGCCACACAAGCAGGGTGTCGCGAATCGCCGTCGTGATGCCCATCGGAGTCTCTTCCTTCTGGATAATCGTGTGTGCCGCCTGTTATGTGACGGCGAGTGCGGCCGTTCGCCGCATGGACTCGATGCTTTCGCGGGCGAGCCGTTCAGCGCCCGGCGTGTAGTCGAAGACCTCGACGCTTACCCAGCCAAGATAGCGTGCCTCCGCGAGGGCCTTGAAGATCGGCACAAAATCGACGTCGCCAAAGCCCGGCCCCTGAAGGTTCACGTCGTTGGCATGGAAGTGTTCGAGGTGCCGGGCGCTCTGGCGGATGATCTCAGGAATGGAGAGCGTCTCGCTCGCCATCGCCTTGACGTCGAGGTGCAGCCGCACATGGGGCGAGCCGATCCGCTCGATCAGGCGGCATGTCTCCGCCGCCGTGGTGAGCACGTCGGTCTCCACCGGCGAAAGCGGCTCGAGCGCCACGACCGTGCCGGTCGATTCGAGCACGGGTACGAGTCGGGAAAACACCTCGTGGAGGTAGTCCGTGGCCTGCTCGTGCGAAACGCCTGGCAGCAGGCTGCGTTGTTTCGGCGACCCGAAGACGAGCACGCGGCCGCCGAGATCGGCAGAGAGCCTTGCGATGTCACCCAGATACGCGACCGTCCTGTCCCGCACGGCGGCATCGGGATGCGTGACGTGAAACCCCTCCGTCTTCGCCAGCAGCCAGTGGAGGCCGATGCAGTCGAGGCCGGCGGCGGCGAGCGTTCGCTGGATCTCCGCGCGGGCGGCCGCGGAAACGTCGGTGACGAGCGGCGCGAGCGTGAAGGGGGCGATCTCCAGGCCGGTATAGCCGCACGAGGCCGCACACTCGCAGGCCTTCGCGAGCGGCCAGTCACCAAACGTCTCGTTGCAGATCGCGAACCGCATGCAACTCGTGCCTCAGGGCCTCGGAGCAGGAAGGGATGTGGGATCAGCGGAGCCGCCCTGCACCGGCAGATGGGCTGAGTCCACGGCGGCCTTGGCCAGCTTGCTCGTGACCGCAAAGGAAAGCTGCTCCAGTTCAATCGCCAGATCGACCGCCACGATCTGCACCTGCGGCGGCAACGAGAGCGTGACCGGGGCGAAGTTCACGATCCCCTCGATGCCCGCCTCCACCAGTCGTTCGGCCACCGACTGCGCGTGCTCTGCAGGCACCACGATCAAGCCAAGTCGGATACCCGAGGATTTCACCACCTCAGGCAGGTCGTCGATGTGCCGAACGCGGATTCCCTGGATCGTCTGCCCCACCTTCGCAGGGTCGGCATCGAAGGCCGCGTGAATCGAAAAGTTCTGCCGGCCGAAGCCCCGGTAGCCGAGCAGCGCCTGGCCGAGGTTGCCCACGCCAACCATCACCACCGTCCATGGCTGGTTCGTGCCGAGGATGTCCCGCATCGCCCGGATCAGCTCGTCGCATCGATAGCCGACGCCGGGATAGCCAAACTGCCCGAAGAAGCCGAGGTCTTTGCGGACCTGGGCATCGCTGAAGCCCAGCAAGGTGCCCAGCTGGCCGGATGAAATCGTCTGCTGGCCGGCGGCTTCCAGCCGTTGCAATTCGCGCAGGTAGAGGCTCAGGCGGCTGACCACCACCTTGGGCACGGGGGCGTCGGACGGGAGTTCTCCCGGTGGCAGAGTCTGCGGTCGCTGGTCTGGCATGCAAAGTCCCCTGACCGGAACCCGGAACGGGCATGAATCTACCGCGATATTCCTCAAAAACCAATCAAGACGTGACGTTCATGCCGTCCACAACGACTGTAACGCGCCTGGGGCTCTGGAAAAACAGCGCCGATTGCGGGGACTCGTCAACTTGCGGTGAGTTTGTGGTCGATCTTTGAGGAGGTGCGTTGGTGGATTGCCACGACGCCCCCCAGTGGTTCGTTCCCTTTCTCTCCTTCCAGTTCCAGGAGCCGCCTCGACAGAGGCAGCAGACATGAAACGTACGTGGCTTTGTTGTCTGCTGGCACTCGTCAGTATCGCGTCGTCGGGCCAACACGCCGACGCCGCCTACTGCGGGCTTGCCAGCTACAAACACGACGGCACGAAGATGACCACGGTCAGCTTCGCGCAGGCTCGTGAAGGGTGTTCAAGTTGTGAGACGTCTGCCAGCGAGCCGAGTTGTGCCAGCAAGCCTTCGTGCTGCGGCACACGGCTTGTGAAAGACGTCGTGTATGAGCAGAAGCAGTACACCTGCTACAAGACGATCTGTGAGAAGGTCGTTGAGCAGAAGCAGATCGACTGCGTCCGCTATGAGACCGAGAAGTCGTTCAAAGAGGTCGAGTACACCGTCTGCAAGCCGGTGTGGGAGACCCGTTCACGCACCATCAACTACACCGTCTGCAAGCCGGTGTGGGAAACGGTCGTGAAGGAGATCCCCTACACGGTCATGAAGCCCGTGTACGAGACGAAGACCCGCGAGATCCGCAGCACGGTCTGCAAGCCGGTGTGGGAGACGATCAGCAAGGAGATCCCCTACACGGTCTGCAAGCCGGTGTATGAGACTCGCGAGCAGACCTACACCGTCTGCAAGCCGGTCTACGAGACGATGACCAAGGAAATCCCATACACCGTCTGCAAGCCGGTGTATGAGACTCGCGAGCAGACCTACACCGTCTGCAAGCCGGTCTATGAGACGATGACCAAGGAAATCCCTTACACCGTCTGCAAGCCGGTCTACGAGACGATCACCAAGGAAATCCCTTACACCGTCTGCAAACCGGTGTATGAGACCCGTGAGCAGACCTACACGGTCTGCAAGCCGGTCTACGAGACGATGACCAAGGAAATCCCCTACACCGTCTGCAAGCCGGTGTATGAGACTCGTGAGCAGACCTACACGGTCTGCAAGCCGGTCTACGAGACGATGACCAAGGAAATCCCCTACACCGTCTGCAAGCCGGTGTATGAGACTCGCGAGCAGACCTACACGGTGTGCAAGCCGGTCTACGAGACGATGACCAAGGAAATCTCATACACCGTCTGCAAGCCGGTGTATGAGACCCGCGAGCAGACCTACACGGTCTGCAAGCCGGTCTACGAGACCTGCGTCAAGGAGATCCCCTACACGGTGTGCAAGCCGGTCTACGAGACCCGTGAGCAGACCTACACGGTGTGCAAGCCGGTCCAGGAGACCCGCACCAAGGAGATCCCCTACACGGTCTGCAAGCCGGTGTACGAGACCCGTGAGCGTGAGATCTGCAAGACCGTCTGCAAGCCGGTCCACTACACCAAGACCGTGAAGGTGTGCAGTGGCCGCTGGGAGACGGAAACCTGCGAGATCCCCGGCCCGGTGGTCACCAAGTGCATCCGTGAGCCTGGCTGCTGGGTCTGCGATCCCTGCACGGGCAAGCGTTGCTACGTCCCGGGCAAGGTCTGCAAGGTCGAGGAGCAGTGCCCGCCCCGCACCATCACGAAGAAGAAGTGGGTGCCGACGGTGTGCGAGAAGGAAGTCAACTGCGTTCGATACGAGAAGGAAACGCTCGTCGAGAAGCAGTGCTACAAGGTCTGCAAGATGGTGTCGGAGCAGCGGGTGAAGACCTGCACCTACACGGTCTGCACCATGGTGCCCGAGCAGCGTGTGCGCACCTACCAGGTGTGCAAGATGGTGCCCGAGCAGCGGGTTCGCACCTGTGAGTACAAGGTGTGCAAGATGGTGCCCGAGCAGCGGGTCCGCACCTATCAGGTGTGCCGCATGGTCTCCGAGCAGCGTGTTCGCACCTGCTCGTACCAGGTGTGCAAGATGGTGCCCGAGCAGCGTGTCCGCACCTACCAGGTGTGCCGCATGGTCCCCGAGCAGCGTGTCCGCACCTGCTCGTACCAGGTGTGCCGCATGGTGCCCGAGCAGCGTGTCCGCACCTACCAGGTGTGCCGCATGGTCCCCGAGCAGCGGGTCCGCACCTGCTCGTACCAGGTGTGCCGCATGGTGCCCGAGCAGCGTGTCCGCACCTATCAGGTGTGCCGCATGGTCCCCGAGCAGCGTGTCCGCACCTGCTCGTACCAGGTGTGCCGCATGATCCCCGAGCAGCGTGTCCGCACCTGCTCGTATCAGGTGTGCCGCATGGTGCCCGAGCAGCGTGTCCGCACCTACCAGGTGTGCCGCATGGTCCCCGAGCAGCGTGTTCGCACCTGCTCGTACCAGGTGTGCCGCATGGTGCCGGAGCAGCGTGTCCGGACCTACCAGGTCTGCAAGATGGTGCCTGAGCAGCGGGTCCGCACCTGCTGCTACAAGGTCTGCAAGATGGTTGCCGAAGAGCAGGTTCGCACCTGCGAGTACAAGGTTTGCACGATGGTTGCCGAGCAACGCGTGAAGACCTGCACCTCGAAGGTGTGCAAGATGGTGAGCGAGCAGTGCTCGCGTGAAGAGTGCTACAAGGTCTGCACCATGGTGAAGGAAACCCGCACCAAGCAGGTGCCGGTCTGCACCACGCGTCCTGTGCACTACACCAAGACGGTGGAAGTTGTCCGGATGGTGCCGAAGCAGGTTGCCACGACGGTGACCCGCTGCGTGCCCAAGACGGTCTACCGTGAGGTGCCCTGCTGCGAGTGATCGAGAGATAGGAAGTTCCTGTCCGCCGGCACGCCAGACTGACGCCGACGGCACACGAAGGAACACCACTGGGAACGAGGGCGGCCCGGACCGAAAGGTCCGGGCCGCTTCTTTTTGCCGAAAAGTGCCGAAAAGGGGACGCAGCTCTTTTCGGCCCCCTACGGACGCGGGGCAGGCAACTCCGTGACCCTCAGGTTGCGGTAGCGGATCGTGCCCTTGAGTCCGCCGTGGATCTGCAGGGCGATCATCCCCTTGAGCGGGATCGTCTCATCTGGTTCGGTGTAGTCGAGCAGTTCGATGCCGTTGATCGTGAGCCGGATCCGGCGATCCTCGGCGCGGACCGCGTAGGCGTTCCAGCCGTCTTTCGCGAGCGAAATCGCCTTCTCTTGAAGCTCCTTCGGCGGCACCGCCAGCATCTTGTTGCGGCGGCTTTCGTCGTAGAGACCGCCGGTGATGCCCGGCGCGATGTCGGCCTGGTAGCCGCTCACCTCGTGGTGGTTCGGCACCCGTTTCGAGCGAAACTGCACGCCCGCGTTGCAACCGCCCGTGCAGTCCATCCGGTATTCGAAATCCAGTTCGAAGTTCTCGAACTCCCTGTCGGTGGCCAGAAACTCGTTTCGCGGCGCCGCCTTGTCGAGGCTGCCGGCGACGATCGCGCCGTGCTCGATCCGCCACGTGTTTGTCGTGTCGCCATTCCAGCCGGCGAACGACGTGGCGTCGAAGAGGAGCGTCGGGTCGGCAGCAACAGCCGCCGGCGCGGCCGTGGCGATCATCACGAGCATGGCTGCTACCGGATGAAACGAACGTGGCATCGGAGAACCTTTCATTTGGTCAGGAAGAGTTCGCTCTGCACGATTGCGTCGATGAGCGAACGGATCCCGTAGTTGCTCGAGCGGGCCTCGGCGACGATGCGATCGATCTCGCGACGATCCGAGTATTGAATCCCGGAGCCCGTACCATACATAAGGAACTGGCGGACCATGTTCGCCGCGAGGGGTTCGGGCTTCTCGAGCACGAGTGATTGGAAGCTCGCGATGCCGTCGAACCGCTCACCCGATGGCATCTGCCCCGACGGGTCCACGGGCAGGTTGAGACGGACGCGAGGATCCCACCCGGAAGCGAAGTTGAAGGCCATGAGCGTGTTCCCCTCGTGGAGCGAGCGATACCGGTCGCGCTCGCCGCCGATCACGTCGAAGCGCTCGAGGGCGAAGCCGGGGGGATCAATCTTCGCATGGCAGCCGGCGCACCTCTCATCCGCACGGTGCTGCACGAGCTGCTCGCGGATCGTCTTGGCTCCCCGCGTGTCGGGATCGATCGCGGGCACACCGGAGGGGGGCGGTGGGATATGGTTGCCGAGGATCCGTTCGTTGATCCATACGCCACGGGTCACCGGGCTCGTGACGGAGCCGTTTGCCGTGACTTTCAGGATGGCGGCCTGCGTGAGAAATGCGCCCCGCGGGCTCCCCTCCGGCAGCGGCACACGGCGGATCGTGCAGCCTGTGACTCCGGGGATGCGGTAATGCTCCGCGAGGCTCTGGTTGAGCATCGCGAAGTCGCTTTTCACGAGATGCGTGACGCTCTCGTTCTTCGCGATCAGTTCGCGGAGATAGCCGCGGGTTTCAGCGATCATGCTCTGCTTCAGATGCTCGCGGCCTTCTGGGTAAAGCCGCAGGTCGGGCTGCGAGGCGTCGATCTTGCGGAGGTCAAGCCATTGATCTGCGAAGTCGGCGATGAACCGGTCAGACCGCGGGTCGGCGAGCAGTCGGTCGGTCTGCCT
>JBILKZ010000077.1:0-18800 GCA_044376405.1 Pirellulales bacterium | reverse complement strand
GAATCGAAGCGTGAGTTGGCCAGCATATCGAGCACGCTTGAAGCCCTCGCCAACGGTCCGCTGGAGGCGTTTCGCCTGGGGCTGGTGCACGGCCGCATGAAGCCGAAGGAGAAGGCGGCGATCATGGACAGCTTTCGCGCGGGGGAGATCGACGTGCTGCTGGCGACGAGCGTGATCGAGGTGGGGATCGACGTGCCGCGGGCGACGATCATGACGATTCTCGACGCCGACTCATTTGGCCTGGCGCAGCTCCATCAGCTTCGCGGCCGCGTCGCGAGGGGCGCGACGCAGGGGATCTGCGGCGCCGTGACCGCGTCGGCTGACGCCTCGATTCCGCGAATCGAGGCCTTCGTCGCCACGACCGACGGCTTTGCTCTGGCCGAGCAGGACCTGTTGCTCCGCGGTCCGGGCGAACTGGTGGGCACCCGGCAGAGTGGAGCCCCGCCGATGTATCTGGCCGACCTGCTCCGCGATTCGTCGGTGGTGACGGAGGCCCGCCGCGACGCCCTGGAACTCTTCGCCCGTGATCCCTCGCTGTCGGCCCCGAGCTGGAGCCGCCTCCGCGAACTCATCCTCAAGCGTTGGGGCGAACAGCTCGGCCTCGGGAAGGTGGGCTGATGCCGACGGGAGAGCGGCCTGCTACGTTGATGATCGGCCCCGTCACCCCTCTGGAGTTCTGTCCGTGTTTTGCTTCGCCTACGGCTATAAGTGCTACCTCGCTCCGCTCGTTGCCCTGCAGATCGCTCAGCAGGTCCTGATCAACTCTGGCTTCGAGATTTTTGACCCGGTGCAGCCCGGCAAGATCACGACCGCTGGCAACCATTATGGTGCCGGCGTGATGGTGACGGTGGTTTCGATGGACAGTGACGGCGGGTCGGCCACGGTGATCAACGCCTTCACCGCCAACCAGGCCGCCGTCGATTCGGCCCGCTCGATGGCCGACACGGTCCTTGTTGCCATTCAGAATTCCTGATGCGGCTGGCTTTGGGATTGTGCCGGTTATGGCGTGCCGGATTGGTTCGCCGGCTGCGGCATGCTCGTCGCCGGCGGATTCTGCTACAGGATGCTCTTGGACGAATCGTGCATCGCTCGTGAGTCGCAGAATTCACCGGACTCCTGCGCGTGCCTCCGACCGGCTCCTCAGCATCGGTATTCACAAAAAACACGACTTCCTGTCGCAATGCCGGGCGGATGCCCGGCTGGAGTCAGCGCTTGGCAAACGCAGTTTGCTGGTGCTAACCCGGCCCTCCGGGCCTGGCGCACATCATCCCATCGCTTGCGCTCCGGGCTTGTATTCGGATCGGAATCATCCGTGAGGGGCTGCCCGTGTCCCGAGAGCCGGCGTTGCTGACCAGCGTAGGCAGGATGCCGGAGCGCAGTCAGCATCGAGTGAGCGAAGGCCATGGATGGCCGTAGCGAACGTCCGGCGACGGGGCACGGGCAGCCCCGAACTGCGGCCGGAGCACTCGCATTGCACAACGCGTGACTACGACGCGATGATCGGCAGCGCGGTCCATTGCGTGCCGTCGCGGACGACGCGGTGGTAGAGCGTGTCGCGTTCCACCGGTTCGCGGCCAGCCTCACGGATGAGCCGCTTGATGTGGTCGACCGAGAGCACCTCCGGCGTCGTGGCGCCGGCATCGTGGTAGATCAGTTCGTGACGGACCGTGCCGTCTAAATCATCGGCCCCGTAGGCCAGGGCCGCCTGAGCGGTGCCGATGCCGAGCATGATCCAGTAGGCCTTCACATGGTCGAAGTTGTCGAGCACCAGCCGGGACACGGCCACCGTTCGCAGGTCCATCGCCGCAGTCGGCTTCGGAATGTGCGAGAGCCTCGTGTTCTCCGGGTGGAAGGCGAGCGGGATGAATGTCTGGAAGCCGCCCGTCTCGTCCTGCAGGTCACGAAGTTTGAGCAGATGGTCGGTGCGGTGGAAGGCGTTTTCAATGTGGCCGTAGAGCATCGTGGCGTTGCTCCGCAGGCCGAGCGAGTGGGCCGTGCGATGGACGTTGAACCACTCCTTCGTGTCGGCCTTGTGCTCGCAGATCTTGTCGCGCACTTCGGGATGAAAGATCTCGGCGCCGCCGCCTGGCAGGCTGCCGAGGCCCGCGTCCTTCATCTCCACGAGGATGTCGCGGATCGAACGCTTGGTGAGATGGCAGAACCAGTTGATCTCGACCGGCGTCCAGGCCTTCAGATGGAGCGTGGGATGGTGATCGTGCAGCAGCCGAATGATGTTGAGATACCAGTCGTAGTCTCGCTGATGGTGCAGGCCGCCGACGATGTGCATCTCGGTCGAGCCGGCATCGACCGCCTCCTGGCCGCGGGCCAGGATCTGTTCGTCGCTCATCACGTAGCCGCGGGCATCTCGGAGATCGGCCCGGAAGGCGCAGAACGTGCAACGGTAGACGCAGACGTTCGTGGGATTGAGATGGGTGTTGATGTTGTACCAGCCGAGGTTGCCGTTCTTCCGCTCGCGGACGAGGTTGGCCAGTTCGCCCAGCTCGTGCAGGTCGAGCCGTTCGTCCCAGAGCATCTCGGCTTCAGCCGCATTGAGGCGTTCCCCAGCCTCGATCTTCTCGCGAATCGGGTCGAGCGACGGCGTGATGGCGCGGATCATGGGGGGGGTGCCTGAGGTGTTTGGTTGGTAGCCCGGCCTCTCCCGAGGCCGGGTGGGAGGCGAACCGCCGCCCGAGCTTAAACCGCACCCCGGGCTGATCTGCAACAGCCCGGTCCGATCCGGGCAAAAGCTGGCCTGAATGAGCCTCCCCGGGCCCATCCCTCACCACCACAGATCGGCCGCGATTGCGGCCAGGAGCACCACGCCGATGATCGCGTTGGCATTGAAAAATGCCTCGTTCACTCGCGACAGGTCGTTTGGGCGGACGATCGAGTGCTCCCAGATGAGCAGGGCGGTAATCGCCGCCAGGGCCAGCCAGTAGATCGCCCCCAGTTGCGGTACGGCCAGCGGCAGGAGGGCGAGGAGCAGGAGCGTGAGCCCGTGCAGACTCGCGGCGAGCGAGAGTGCCCGCGGCACGCCCAGCCGCGCCGGGATGCTCTGCAGGCCGTGGGCGGCGTCGAACTGGGCATCCTGACAGGCATAGATCGTGTCGAACCCGGCTACCCAGACGGTGACGGCCAGCCCGAGGATGGCCGCGGGGAGGATGTCGGCAGGGTTTTGCAGAAGCTCCTGGCCTCGCAGGGCGATCCAGGCCGCCACCGGCGCCAGGCCCAGTGCGATGCCCAGCCAGACGTGGGCCAGCATCGTGAACCGCTTTGCGTAGCTGTAGCCGAGCAGCCAGGCCAGCACCGGCACGGAGAGGGCCACCGGCAGCCAGTTGGGGAGGAAGAGCAGCGTGGCCGCGATGAATGCGGCACATGAGGCGACGACCAGGCCGAGGACCTCCGCCGTGCCGACGGCGCCCCTCGGCAGATGGCGGGACGCGGTCCGCGGATTGGCGGCGTCGATCGTACGGTCGACAAGCCTGTTGAAAGCCATCGCCGCCGTGCGGGCCGTCACCATGCAGACGAGGATGCCAGCGAGGGATTTGAGCCAGGACAGCGGCGCCGTCTCCGTCGTACCGGTAGGGCTGTCGGCAGATGCAATCGCGATCAGCACCGCCATGATCGCGAACGGCAGCGCGAAGATCGTGTGGCTGAAACGCACCAGTTCCAGATAGGTCCGCAGGGTGGCGGCCATCAAGTCGCCTCGCCCCAGCGACGCATGAGCGCGTTGGCCACGCCGAGTTGGTCGCAGATCCGCGCCACCACGAAGTCGACCAGATCCGCGACCGTCGTGGCCCCATGGTAGAAGCCCGGAGAGGCGGGCAGCACGACCGCGCCCGCCTCGTGGATCGCCTGCATGTTCTTCAGCTGCGGCAGCGAGAGCGGCGTCTCGCGGGGCACGACGACCAGCTTCCGCCGTTCCTTGAGATGCACCTCCGCCGCACGGTGGATGAGGTTTTCGCCCATCGAGTGGGCCACTGCCGAGAGCGTGCTGCCGCTGCATGGGCAGATCACCATGCCGGCGGTCAGGAATGAACCGCTGGCGATCGGGGCCATCAGGTTTTTGTGATGGAAATAGCGCAGGCGGTCGAGGTGGCGCAGGGCCGGCGACGCCTTGCCCAGCACGACCTCCGGATCGAACCGGTCGAGGTCGATCCTCACGCCCAGTTCTTCACCGATCACTGCCTGTCCCGATGGGCTGATGGAGAGGTGCACGTCCCGTCCCGCTTCGAGCAATACCTCCAGCAACCGCACGGAGTAGGCGGCTCCGGACGCTCCGGTGATGCCGAGCACAAGCGGCAGGGAAGCATGTGTCAGGTCGGTGGGTGATGGCATGGCGGCTGTCACGAAGCGCGGGTGGCGATAGAGAGGGTGGCGATGCCGAACGAGAGCGGCACCATCTCGACCCGTTCGAAGCCGGCGGCCCGAACGAGCGAAGCCAGGGCCTCTCCGGAAGGAAACGCCTCCACGCTCTGATTCAGATAGGTGTAGGCATCGGAGGCGTTGCGGGCCACGGTATTGCCGATGAATGGGAGCACGCGGCGGAAATACCAGAGGTAGCCGTTGCGGATGAGGGCGTTTCGCGGCAGTGAGAATTCAAGGATCGCCAGCCTGCCGCCGGGCTTGCAGACTCGGGCCATCTCCTCGAGCCCGCGTGAGGTGTCGGCGATGTTGCGAAGGCCAAACGCCACGGTGACCAGGTCGAACGACGCAGTGGGGAAGGGGAGGGCCATCGCGTCGGCCTCCACCCACTCGATCGCCGCACCCGTTTTCGCCGACTTCTGGATGCCGCGGTCGAGCATCGGACGGCAGAAGTCGGAGGCGACCACACGGACATCGGGCCCGCACTTCGTCCGGTAGGCCAGCGCCAGGTCGCCTGTGCCGGTGCAGACATCGAGGACTGCGCCCGACCGCGGCGGGGCAGCGCGGGAGACCGTGACGTGCCGCCACCAGACATCGATGCCGCCGGAGAGCATCCGGTTGACGAGGTCGTACCGGGGCGCGATCTCGGCAAACATGCCGCGGACCCGGTTTCCACTCTTATCAACGGCCCCGCTCTTGTCGACACCACCCGGGGTCTGATCTATGGTGACGGTTTCCTGACTGGACACGCTCACTCCTGAAGCACGCGATGCACTGGCACTGCCACAATCTGTTCAATCGTATGCCGCAGGAGGCAGTTGCGGGAGGGATCGCGGTCGTGATCGACGTATTGCGGGCCTCCACGACGATCGTCACGGCCCTGGCGCACGGGGCCGCCGGCGTCCGGCCGGTGCTCACGGTCGAGGCGGCCCGGGCCTTGGCGGCTGGCTTTGGCTCCATCGCCATCTCCGGCGTCGGCGCCGGCGTGCTCCTGGGGGGCGAACGTGGCGGCCTGCGGATCGACGGCTTCGACCTCGGTAATTCCCCGCTTGAATATTCGCGGGCACGCGTGGCCGGCCGGCGGATCGTGATCACCACGACCAATGGCACCGCCGCGCTCGACGCCTGCACGGCCGCCTCCGAGGTGCTCATCGGCGCGATCGTGAACCGTGCGGCCGTGGCGGCACGGGCCCGGGATCTCGCCAGGTCACGTGGCATCGCCGACATCCATCTTGTCTGCGCCGGCACCGACGGAGAGGTCACGGAGGAGGATCTGCTGACGGCTGGTGCCATCCTCGATGCGGCAGGCCGCCTGCCCGGCGCCGATGGCGACGTGCTCGACGCATCGGCCACCGCCGCCCTGGAAATGTTCCGCGGCGTGCTGTCGGCGCCGACCGCTGGGGAGAGGGTGGATGCCCATGCGATCGCCGCTGCCGCCATCACCGCCGCCTTCGCCGCATCGCGTGGAGGCCGCAATCTGATCGAACTCGGCATGCAGGCCGACCTGCCGGCAGCAGCCGCGATCGACAGCCTCAGGGTCGTGCCACGGCTCGACCGTGGCGGACGCGGAGACGAGGCCGTCGTGGGCTGGCTCCACGCAGACGCCGCAGATCCAGCCTGAGGTGGACCGCGGCGCGGCGGGCTTACTACACTCCTCGTTTCAGGAATGATCAGTCAGCCAGTTCACCCAAGCCCGACGCGCAAGCGAGGGACGGGATGACTCAGGTTCCGGAGTTCCCTCGCTTGCGCTTCGGGCTTGCATGGAAACCTGTTTGCACGCATTTGTCACACCTCGAGAAGCCACCTGTTCATGGACAAACAAAACGACCAGTCGCGAATGGATCGGATCGTGTCGCTCGCCAAGCGGCGTGGCTTCATCTTTCAGTCGAGCGAAATCTATGGTGGCTTGAACGGCTTCTGGGACTACGGCCCGCTTGGTGTCGCGCTGAAGCGCAACCTGAAGGAGAGCTGGTGGCACGACATGGTGGCCGGCCACGACGAACTGTCCACGCTCCCGGGCGCCCCGACGCCCTATGAGATGACTGGCCTCGACTGCACGATCATCATGCATCCGCAGGTCTGGAAGTGCTCCGGCCACTTCGACCTGTTCCACGACTGGATGATCGACTGCCGCGAATCGAAACGCCGCTACCGCTACGACCACCTCCACGGCCGCTGGGCGAGTCATCGCGGGAAGAAGGTCTTCGTTGTCACCGACCAGTCGGGCGACGAGGCAGCTCCGCACACCGCGCAGAAGGCGCAGAAATTCTTCGGACTGCGGGCCAAGCAGGTAGACGAGATCGAGTGGGAGGGCGGCCTCGTGCCCCTGGCGGCGAGCGTTGTGGCGGGCACGGTCGCGCTCTCCGGGGCACTCGGTCCCGACGCCAGCGAGCCCGGCACCCTCACCGAGCCACGCGAGTTCAACCTGATGTTCGAGACGCGGATCGGGGCCCTCGCGGGCAACGACGACGACCGCGCCTTCCTGCGGCCGGAGACGGCGCAGGGCATCTTCATGAACTTCAAGAACGTGCTCGATACGTCGCGGGTGAGCGTGCCCTTCGGCATCGCCCAGATCGGCAAGAGCTTCCGCAACGAGATCACGCCGCGGAACTTCACCTTCCGCTCCCGCGAGTTCGAGCAGATGGAGATCGAGTTTTTCTGCAAGCCGGCCGACTCGGCCGCCTGGTATCGCTACTGGCGCGACCGTCGCTGGAACTGGTACCTCGGCCTCGGCCTCACCCCCGGCAAACTCCAGCTGCGCGAGCACGACGCCGACGAACTCTCCCACTACTCCGTCGGCACCGCCGACATCGAGTACGCCTTCCCCTTCCTGGCGGAGGGTGAGTTCGGCGAACTGGAAGGGATCGCCCATCGAGGCGACTTCGACCTCCGCAGCCACATGGAGGGCAAGCTCGTCCGCAAGGACGGCCAGCTCGTCGTGGAAATGGGCCCCGACGGCAAGCCGCGGCACCGCGGCAGCGGCAAGGATCTCAGCTACTTCGACGACGCGACACGGGAACGCTATGTGCCGCACGTGATCGAGCCGTCGGCGGGGGCTGACCGGGCCGTGCTTGCCTTCCTCTGCGACGCCTACCACGAGGACGAGGTTCCCGACGAGGATGGCAAGCCCCGCAGTCGCACCGTGCTCAAGCTGCATCCCCGGCTGGCACCGCTGAAGGCCGCGATCCTGCCGCTGGTGAAGAAGGACGGCATGCCGGAGGTGGCGATCGATCTCTACCGCCGACTCAAGGCCCACATGCCCTGCATGTACGACGAAAAGGGTTCGGTCGGCCGTCGATATGCCCGGCAGGACGAGGCAGGAACGCCCTGGTGCCTCACGATCGACGGGCAGACGCTCACCGACCAGACCGTGACGCTTCGTGACCGTGACACGCTCGTCCAAACCCGTGTGCCGATTGCCGAGTGCGTCGACATGCTCCGCGATCGGCTGCGCGGATGAAGCCAGCACTCTCCACTGTCTGCTCGCTCGACAGCGGCCTCGAGATGATTCTCGAGGACTACGCGGCCGGCCACTGCGACGCCGTTGATCTCTGGCTCGGGCATGCTGAAACGTATCTCGAGAGCCACGCCCCGGGTGACCTGAAGGGGTTGTTCGAGGCCAGCGGCATCACGGCCGTCGCGGCCAGCTTTCAGGGCGGCCTGCTCATCAGCCAGGGCGATGCGAGGCGCGAGCACTGGTCGCATTTCGAAAGCCGCCTCGGGCTGCTCCGCGAACTTGCCATCCCCGTGCTCGTCATCGCGGGCGACGCATTCGGCCCGCTTGCGCCGCAGGACCTTTCGCGGCTCTCGGTGAGCCTGTCGGAGGCGGCCATGCGGGCGGCCGACGCGGGCGTGCGGCTGGCCCTCGAATTCGACGCCCGGGCCAGCTTTCCCAATAACCTGCAGTCGGCCGTGGCCCTTGTCGAGGATGTCGGGCACCCGAATCTGGGAATCTGCCTCGACTGGTTTCACTTTGCAGTGGGGCCGAGCAAGCCGCTCGACCTGTATCTGCTCTCTCGCGAGACGCTCGCGCACGTGCAACTTTCCGACACGGCCGACGTTCCTCGCGAGATGGCGACCGATGCCGACCGCATCCTGCCCGGCGAGGGCTCCTCGCCCCCCGACGAACTCGTGCAGCGGCTCGTCGAGATCGGCTATGCCGGCGCCGTCAGCGTGGAACTGCACAACCCGCGGCTGTGGCGGGTGCCGCCGCGGCAGTTCGGAGAGATCGCGATGACGTCGTTGCGCACGCTCCTCGGCCAGGCATCGATGTGACAGCACGCGCTGCGAACCGCGTCCAGCAGGAATCCCCCGGCTCGCGCCGGGGGCTTGTATGCACATTGGCATTATCCGTGAGGGGCTGGCCATGCCCCGAGAGCCGGTGTTGCTCGGGCACCGATCCGCCGCGGATTGGTCGTCGCAGGCAGGATGCCGGAGCGCAGTCAGCATCAAGTGAGCGAAGGGCAGGATGCCCATAGCGAACGTCCGGCGACGGGGCATGGCCAGCCCCGAACCGACCCGCCGCACCTATTGCGGGTAATCAAGGAGCGTGTTGGCTCGGGCCTCAATCTCATCGATCGGCCGCAGTTTCGACTGTCCATCGGCGGGCAGGATGTCGAAGTGGCGTGCACCCGTCAGCACGTCCACCATCTCGTGGCAGAAGCCGTCGCGGGTCACCCAGAGCGCGGCATCGTGACGGCGGAGGTCGACAGGCACGGAATACGTTCGCAGCGTCTTGCGGCGACGCTTGACGTATTGCGGGAAGAAGGACAAGGCGAGTTCCCGCAGGTTGCGGTAGATCGGATCACGGTAGCGGAGATACGGACTGTTGCTTTTGGAGATCGCCCCCCAATGGCGGCCGCGGCGGAAGAGCGCCATGACGTGATCGACATCGCCCCGCGCGGCCCCCAGGTCGATGAGCAGCGGCGGATGGCCGTTGAGCCAGAGGGCGCAGGCCGCCACGAAGGCCCCCTCGATGCAATGCGCCTGGTGCTGCCGAAGCACCCCGACGACAGACAGGGCAGTGGGGCCGTCGGCCTGGTGATTCCAGTGGAGACGGCTGACAAAATCCTGGATCCGTTCCGGCGTGCGCAGCCCGGCCAGCCGGGTCGCCATCGCCCTGGTCAGCCCGATATCGACGCCTAATTTTACCCGCGGATTCATGCGTGCCTCGGCAGGCAGACTACCCATCCTGCCAAGCAGTCTCAACCGGGCAGATTGTGGTTTTATGAGGTCACCAGGCGCTCGCCGGGTTGCCATCGACTCGGATAGAATGGTGTCGGCAGCGGAGCCCTAGGGTTCACCGAGTGGTTTCCATGAGGAGCACATCGACTATGTCGCGGCACTCGCGGTGGTTTCAGGTGTCGGTTCTCGTCGTCGTCACGGCACTTGCGTGGTGCCAACCGCAGACCGCCTCGGCGTGGTTTGGCCGGTGGCAGCGCGGCTTCTATGGCGCGGGCTTCCGTCCCTGGTGTGGCCCGGTGTTCGGCCCGCGTGTCTACGGTGGCTATGGCGGCTGGTATGGCGGCACGCGGTTCGCCTCCAGTGACTCTGTCTACGTGGGTGGTCCTTTCGGCGGCCTCTTCTCCGGCGCGGTCTCGAGCTATGTGATCGGTCCTCGCTGGTGCGGCCCCGCATACTTCGGCGGCTGGCGTGGCTATGGCTGGAATGGTTGCGGCTGGCGTGGCTATGGTTGGAATGGTTACTATCCCTACGGCTATGGCTGCTGGGGCTATCAACCGATCGTCGTGTCGCCCTATCCGGTTTCTTTTGGTCCCGTCTATGGACCGGCGGGTGTGCTGCCATACATGGGACTGTCCGCGAGTGTGCCTGCCCGGGTGTCTGCTGGTGGTGCTGTTGCGCCACCGGCTCCCCAACTGGCGCTGGGAAGAGCTGCACCGGCCGCTCCCGCGGCGGCCATTGCCGTACGCGCGAGCAACGGCGTTACCCGACTGCGTGCTGCCAGGCTCGTGGCCGTCGGCGACCGGCACATGCGGACGGCCCTCCACGATTCCGCCAAGCTGGCATCGGCGCTTGATGCCTACCGACGGGCTGCCACCATCGCGCCCGATCAGGCAGACACGTTCCTGCGGCAGGCGATCGTGCTGACGGCCCTCGAGCGAACCGACGACGCTGCAAAGGCGGTCGATCGGGCCGTGGCCATTGATGCCCGGCTGGGTGACAATGCGGCGGCAGCGGTGGCGGCACAGCAGCGGCTCCCCCCTGATCCGGTATTCGGCGACAGACCCGACGCCGGACCGACGACGCTCATCTCACGGAGCAGCCACCTGTTGGCCCGGATCTTCCCGGAAGAGCCGGCCGGCGCTGGTCGAGCCGTGCCAGCCATGCCCAACTGGATCGCCACACGTTGGTCGCAGCAGTGGCAGGGGCAGGTCAATGCGGTCGCCGCCAGGTAGCTGCCTGATGGCAGGCTGATTCCAGGCTAATTACAAATTGGGGCCCGCGAGGCCTCCCCGTCGCGGCAAACCTCCCTGTCGCGGTAAAGTTGGCTATGCTGGCGGCATCATGGCACCCACATCCATTCCGGCGTCTTCGGCACTGCATTCGTGCGAGCGGATCGATCTGAACTCGGCTGACGGGCGGCAGCGGCTGGATGCTCTGCGGGCCAAACTGTCGTCGCAGGGCGAACTGGTAAGCCCAGCCGGCCGCCAGCGGACGATCGACGTCTTCGGCGAGCCACTCACGCCGCGGCAGGTGGTCGAACGCATCTGCGGCGACGTGAAGTCCAAGGGGCTCGCGTCGCTGCTCGACTACACGCGTCGGATTGACGGCGCGACCGTCTCACGGGAATCGCTCTTCGTCGATGCTGCAGCGCTGGCCGCCGCCCATGCGGCCGCCGAGCCCGGTTTCCTCGCCGCCGTACGGCGGATCAAGGCGAACGTCGAGCGGTTTCAAGAGGCCCTGCTGGCCCGTGACGTGGAGGTGCCGTTGCCCGGCGGCGGTTCCCTGCGGCAGCGGTATCTGCCGCTCGATCGCGTCGGGGTCTGCGTGCCCGGCGGCGCGGCGGCCTATCCGTCGACGCTCCTCATGACGGTCGTGCCGGCCCGGGTCGCCGGCGTGAAGGAGATCGTCGTCGTCGCGCCGCCCACGAAGTTCGGCTCGGAAAACATCCACGTGCTGGCGACCTGCCACGAACTGGGTGTGACAACCGTGATGCGGGCCGGGGGCGCGCAGGCCGTGGCCGCGATGGCCTATGGCGTGGAAGGACTCGTGCGGGTCGACAAGATCGTCGGCCCCGGCAACCTTTTCGTGGCGCTCGCCAAGGAACATGTCTACGGCGACGTCTCGATCGACTCGATCGCCGGGCCGAGCGAGATCGTGATCGTTGCCGATGCGACCGGTAATCCCGAATACATCGCCGCCGACATGCTCGCACAGGCGGAGCACTCCCCGGGCTCCGCGATCCTTCTCACCTCGAGCTTAGCGCTCGCCGACCGTGTGGCCGAGGCGCTCGACAGGCGGCTGGCGGTGCTCGAGCGGAGCCATCTCACCCGTGACAGCCTCGAGCGTTTTGGCGCGATCGTGGTGACCCGCAGCGACGACGAATCGGCTCACCTGGCCGATGAACTTGCGGCCGAACACCTCTCCATCGACACGGCCGATCCAGAGGCGACGCTCGGGAACATCCGGCATGCCGGTGCGGTTTTTCTTGGTCCTTACAGCCCCGTGGCGGCGGGCGACTATGCGGCCGGCCCGTCGCACGTGCTGCCCACCGGAGGCACGGCCCGGTTTGCCGCGGGCCTCTCGGCCAACGAGTTCCTCCGCGCCGGGAGCGTGATCCGGCTCGCCCAGGCCGACCTCGCGGCGCTGGCCGCCGACATCACGACGCTCGCCGATACCGAGGGCCTCACGGCCCACCGCCGCAGCGTGGAGGCCAGGCTGGCGTCCGAGGGAAGCAGCAGGCCATGAGGCCTCCTTCCGCACTTGCCATGCTGTTGATGCTCTGCGGCGCGACGGCCGTCGCGGTAGCCGAACAGTTCGGCCCCGGCGATCACGCGTTGTCCCTCGCCGTGGGCGACCTGCAGCGATCCGCGATCGTCCACGTGCCGCCGCGCTACACCCGCGGAGTCCCCATGCCGGTCGTGCTCGCCTTGCACGGCGGTGGAGCCAATGCGGACACCATGGTCCGCTTCAGTGGTCTCAATGAGAAGGCCGACGAGGCGGGATTCATTGCGGTCTATCCCAATGGCACCGGCCGGCTGTCGCGAATGCTCACCTTCAACGGAGGCAACTGCTGCGGACAGGCTGCCGCCAACGGCGTGGACGACGTCGAGTTTACCCGCAGGCTTCTCGATGACGTCGCGGGTGCATGCAGCATCGATTCCAAGCGGGTGTTCGCCACCGGAATGTCGAATGGCGGCATCATGGCCTACCGCCTGGCCTCGGAGCTGTCGGATCGCATCGCGGCCATCGCGCCGGTGGGCGGGCCGATGGGAACGAAGGGCTGCCGTCCCGGTCGGCCGGTTTCCGTCATCCACTTCCATGGCACAGACGATGCATTCGCTCCGTTTCAGGGTGGCCGGGGTCGAGGGCTGTCGGGCACCATCTTTTTCTCCGTGGACCACTCAATTGCAGCCTGGGTCGAGGCCGATGGCTGCGACCCAACTCCCGTCACGATGAGGCTGCGCGACACGACGGACGATGGCACGACCGTCACCCGCACGACCTACGGGCAGGGGAAGGATGGAGCGGAGGTCGTCTTGATCGCGATCGAGGGGGGCGGGCACACCTGGCCCGGGAGGGATCCGCGGCTAGGATCTCTCGGGAAATCGACCCGGGACATCTCGGCCAACGACCTGATGTGGGACTTCTTCCAGCGGCATCCGCTGCCGTAGCCACCGGGCCGGTGACACCGGCTGTGGCGGTTGTAGCGTTGTCCTGACAGAACGGCTCCCGATGGTTGTGCGGCCCCCCTGAACGCATGGCCGGGTGTCGCCCCGACGGTGAGGTAGACTTGAACCGCGGTCGTGTCCATTTGCCCTCCTTCCTCCTGATGCGCTCGAGATGGCCCTCCCTCCGCCACAGTCTGCTCTCGTCCGGCCTGACATCGCCAGGCTCTCCGGCTATGTCCCGGGGGAACAGCCGCAGGGCGGCAAGTGGATCAAGCTCAACACCAACGAGAATTCCTACCCGCCGTCGCCTGCGGTCGCGCGGGCGATCGTCGCCACCGCCGCCGGCCGCACACTCGCGAAGTATCCCGACCCGCTCGCCACCGTCTTTCGGATGCGGGCTGCCGAGGTGCTCGGCGTCTCTCCCGACTGGATCCTCTGCGGCAACGGAAGCGACGACCTGCTCACGATCTTGGTCCGCACCTTTGTCGGGGCGGGTGAGTGGCTGCGGATGCCCTATCCCAGCTACATCCTCTACCGCACGCTTGCCGGTATCCAGGGAGCCCACTGCGACGAGTTTCACTACAACCCCGACTGGTCGCTCGACGACCGCTTCGCCGCTTCCCAAACGGCAGGCGGTGATCAAATCAAGCTGGCGATCATCGCCAATCCGAACAGCCCGTCCGGCACGCTGTTGCCGCCGGCGCGGGTCGCCAATCTCGCCGACAGGCTCGCCTGCGCCGTCGTTGTCGATGAAGCCTACGGTGACTTCGCCGACAGCAACTGCCTTGACCTCGTGCGGCAAAACCCTCGCGTGATCGTCACGCGGAGCTTCAGTAAGTCCTACGCCCTGGCAGGCCTCCGCTTCGGCTTCGCCGTCGCCCAGCCGCAGGTCATCGAAGAATTGCAGAAGGTGAAAGACTCCTACAACTGCGACACGCTCTCGATCGCCGCGGCGACTGCCGCCATCGATGATCAGGCGTGGCTGGCCGATAACCGGGCCCGGATCATCGCCACCCGCCGCCGGCTCACCGACACCATGCGGTCGCTTGGCTACCACGCGCAGGAGAGTCAGGCGAACTTCGTCTGGTGCACGCACCCCGAACGACCACACAAGCCGATCTACGAAGCGCTCAAGTCCCAGGGCATCCTGATCCGCTTCATGCACTATGCCGGCTGGGGCGACGGCCTCCGAATCACCGTCGGCACCGACGAGGAGATCGACGCCTTCCTCGCCTGCATCAGGACGATCTGACCGTTTCCGCTCACGACGCTTCCGCATCCCTCGCTGCAAAGCCAACGCCATGCCACGCACCGCCACCGTTTCTCGCAAGACCGCTGAAACCGACATCGTGCTGTCGATCGACCTCGATGGCACCGGCAAGGCCGACGTCCAGACCGGCCTCGGGTTCTTCGACCACATGCTCACGCTGCTGGCCGGGCACTCGCTCATCGACCTCTCCGTGCGGTGCCAGGGCGACCTGCACGTTGACGGCCACCATACGGTCGAAGACGTCGGCCGGGCCCTGGGTACGGCGGTGAAGGAATGCCTCGGCGACCGCCGTGGCATCCGCCGCTACGGGCACGCGATCATTCCGATGGACGAGTCGCTTGCCACGGTGGCCGTCGACTTGGGTGGCCGCACCGCCATGGTGTTCGCCGTCGACTTCCCGGTGCCGACGATCGGCACGTTCGACGCGCAGCTGGTCGAGGTCTTCTGGGAGAGCTTCGCGGCCACTCTCGGCGCCAACTTCCACGCCATCCTGCACCACGGCCGCAACGGCCACCACATCGCCGAAGCGGTCTTTAAGGCCGCCGCCCGCGCCATCCGCATGGCGGTCGAAGCCGACCCGCGCCAGCGTGGCGTGCCGAGCACCAAGGGCACGCTGACTCAGGACTGACGGCTTTCGCGTCGGCAGGCTAGCAACGGTTCGGGGCTGCCCGTGCCCCGTCGCCGGACGTTCGCTTCGGCATCCTGCCTTCGCTCACTCGATGCTGAGTGCGCTCCGGCATCCTGTCTGCGCCGACCAATCCGCTGAGACGGATCGGTGCCCGAGCAACGCCGGCTCTCGGGGCACGGGCAGCCCCTCACGGATTCATCGCAGTCCAAGGCAGCTGTCTCTCGAACTTCACGGTGGAGCCGGGATCGGCGGAAGGTCGAGGAGCATTAGGATTTTTCGACCTTCTGAGGAATGCACTGCCGTAGGTCGTGGAAGGAGAAAAAGCCGTAGCGACGCGACTTCTGCCGTCCCGGCGGCGCGTCGCCACCAGACGCTGACTCCACGCGCGTTGCGCACCCTACTCGTTGACGTAGGTCTCGAGGAAGCGGGCCAGGCGGTGGAAGTCGCTGCCGCGTTCGACGTAGCGGACGACCGTCACGAGTGTGTTTGGATCGACCAGCTCCTCGAATGGCACGTAGTTCAGGTCGAGCTGTCCCGACACGCTCACCATCACGCCGTTGAGTCCCCGCTCGGCGAGGGCCCGGTAAGAGCCCACGCCCAGTTGGCTGCCGAGCATCACGTCGAAGGCATGCGGCTTGGCGCAGCGGGCCTCGTAGCCCAGCTGCAGGCCCACGACCTTTCGCGAGCGGCCCGTCTGTCGCTTGAATTCGTCGGCGACCAGTTTGGAGAACATGCGGCCGAGTTGCACCTGGGCGATCGAGATGTGGCCGTGCTCATCACGGGGGATGCCTTCGAGTTGCTTGCTCGGCAGGTATTCTGCCAGGCCCTCGGCCAGCACGATCACGCCGTATTGCTTGCCCTCCTCCTCCTCGCGGACCCGCATCGTCTTCACGATCCGGCCCACGACCTCTTCGGTGTTCATCACCGGCTTGATCTTCGTCTGGCCCGCGGCGTCGGTGACCGTCTCCTCGCTGCGATACTTGCCGTGGATGTCCTCGACGCTGATCACGAGGCTCGCCTCGCCCGAGATCGCGGCCCCATAGGAGAGCCAGCCGGCACTGCGTCCCATCGTCTCGCAGAGGTAGTAGCAGCGGCCCGCGTCCGCGTCGTAGAGCAGGTTGCGAATTTCGCCGCCGAGCGTGTCGACCGCCGTGAAATAGCCGAATGTGAAATCGATCCCCATGTAGTCGTTGTCGATCGTCTTGGGCAGATGCACGACCGGGATCCGCTTGCTGCCCTCCGGCAGGCGGTCCTGGTACATCTTGAATTTGTTGGCCGTCTTAAGCGTGTCGTCGCCGCCAATTGAGATCAGTGCCTCGACGCCCAGTGACAGGAGGCCTTCGTAGACGTTCTTGAGAGGGCCCACCCTCTCGGCGTCGTCGAAGTGGGCGGGCGACGAGATGTGCTTGCCGGGATTCGTCCGCGCCGTGCCGAGCATGATGCCCTGACCGGAACGAGTTCGCTTGAGGAACTCGGGCGTGACGATGACATAGTCACGGCCCTGCACGAGCGGCTTGTCGGCGGAGTAGTCGGCCAGCGACGAATAGCCGTGCTTCATGCCGACGACCTCCGTGCCGTTGCGCATGAACGACGTGGCAGCGGTTGAGATCACCGCGTTGGCTCCCGGCGCCGGGCCACCCGCAAAGAGGATGGCCACACGGCGGAACTGATGATCTCCCTTTGGCGGACGCGACAACGACTCACTCATGGCTCTCTCCTGATGGCAAACGGTCTGAATGTGTGATGGAAAACGGTCATGTTCGAATGAAAAAGTGGGCGTGTTGCTGAAACTGAACGACATCTCCGCTCTGGATCGCGCCCGATCATGACCAGCGGGGCCAGCGAGGGCCGACTCATCCGGCCAGCATCCGCTCCACGAATGTCGTGTCGACCTGGGCCTCGTGGAACGCGGTGTTTGCCAGCACCTCCAGATGGAGCGGCACCGTCGTTTTGATCCCCTCGACCCGAAGTTCCTTGAGCGCCCGGATCATCGTCGTGATCGCCTCCTGCCGCGTCGGCTGGTGCACGATCAATTTGCCCACCAACGAATCGTAGTGCGGCGGCACCGTGTAGCCGGCGGTGGCGTGGGAATCGAACCGCACGCCGAAGCCACCGGGGGCGATGATCCGCTCGATCCGCCCCGGGCAGGGACGGAAGTTGTGGGCGGGATCCTCGGCGTTGATGCGGCACTCGATCGCATGGCCGCGGGGCACGATGTCCTTCTGCGTGAGGCCGAGCTTCTCGCCGGCGGCCACCCGGATCTGCGCCTTCACAAGGTCGATGCCGGTGACCATCTCGCTCACCGGGTGTTCCACCTGGATTCTCGCGTTGACCTCGATGAAATAAAAGTTGTCCTGCTGGTCGACGATGAATTCGACCGTGCCGGCCGAGTAGTAGCCGGCGGCCTTCGCCAAACGGACCGCCGCCTCGCACATCTTCTTGCGGGTCTCCTGCGGCAGACGCGGAGACGGGCTCTCCTCGATCAGTTTCTGGTGCCGTCGCTGCGTCGAGCAGTCGCGCTCCCAGAGATGCACGATGTTGCCGTGCTGGTCGCCCAGAATCTGGATTTCCACGTGCCGCGGCCGCTCGACATACCGCTCGATGTAGATGCCGGCATTGCCGAAGGCCGCCTGCGCCTCGGCCGAAGCCTGCTGCCAGGCGTTCGCGAGGGCCAGTTCGTTGGCCGCCACCCGCATGCCCTTGCCGCCGCCGCCGGCAGTCGCCTTCAGCAGCACGGGATA
Source organism: Pirellulales bacterium (assembly GCA_044376405.1). Taxonomy (GTDB): domain Bacteria; phylum Planctomycetota; class Planctomycetia; order Pirellulales; family UBA1268; genus CAMCQY01. Next base: position 944 of record JBILKZ010000077.1, on the reverse strand, counting down.
GCCGACTTCCTTGGCAACCCGTACCGCCTCCTGCTCGTTCGACACGAGCCCGTCGCTGCCGGGCACCGTCGGCACGCCCGCCTCGCGAGCCAATGCCCGCGCGGAGTTCTTGTCGCCCACCCGCTCCATCGCCTCGGGCGTCGGTCCGATGAAGCCGATGTCACACGAGCGGCAGACCTCCGCGAAGTGGGAGTTCTCCGAGAGAAAGCCATAGCCTGGATGGATCGCCTGCACGTTGCCGATCTCGGCGGCACTGATCACGCGGTCGATCCGCAGGTAGCTGTCAGCCGCCCGGGCAGACCCGACGCAGATCGCCTCATCGGCCAGTTCCAGGTAGGGTGCCCCGCGGTCGGCCTCGCTGAAAATGGCCACGGTCTCGACGCCCAGTTCACGGCAGGCGCGGATGACACGCAGGGCGATCTCACCTCGATTGGCTATCAGAATCCGTTTGAACATAGGGGGTCTCGCCAGAAACTCGGGCCAGCGAAGAAAGAAACAGATCACGTGGCGGTACGCGCACCATGATCACCACAGAGGGCAGGCTCACGCCCCCGGATCCACCTTGATGAGCGGCTGGCCAAATTCGACCGCCGCCCCATTTTCCACGAGGATCGCCACGACTTGGCCGGAGACGCCGGCGGGGATCTCGTTGAAGACCTTCATGGCCTCGACAATGCAGACCGTCTTCTCTGGCCCGATCCGATCACCAACCTTCACAAACGCAGCGGCATCGGGGCCGGAGGCCTTGTAGAACGTGCCCACCATCGGGCTCTTGATCATGAGCATGCCGGCATCAGCGGCCGGCTGCGGGGCAGTGGCCCCGGCCGCAGCGGCAGACCGGGCTGTCTGGATCACGGGAGCCGAGTGGGTGGCGATGACTTCACCGCCCCGCTTGATCCGCACGCGATGATCAGCCTGCTTGAGATCGATCTCCGACAAATCGT
>JBILKZ010000010.1:0-53271 GCA_044376405.1 Pirellulales bacterium | reverse complement strand
CCGGGGGCTTGTATGGGGCGGGCATCCCCCGGCTCGCGCCGGGGGCTTGTATGGGGCGGGCATCCCCCGGCTCGCGCCGGGGGCTTGTATGGGGCGGGAATCCCCCGGCTCGCGCCGGGGGCTTGTATGGGGCGGGCATCCCCCGGCTCGCGCCGGGGGCTTGTATGGGGCGGGCATCCCCCGGCTCGCGCCGGGGGCTTGTATGGGCATACAAGCCCTGAGCGCAAGCGACGGGATCGGGCCCGGGTGGGGCTCACGGCAGCTTGCCGAGATCGAAATCGACGACGACCGGAAAATGATCCGAGATGTCGAGATCGATCGCATGGCAGACGTGGGCCCGCGTGATCGCCGGCACGAGATCGCGATGCACGAGCACGTGGTCGATCATCGTGAACACGTCGTCGGCATCGGCCGCGCCGTTCTCGTTGAAATCCCAGTGCGAGGTGTAGCGGTCGGCCACCCGCGGGATGAACTGCGCCGCGTTGACGAGTTCATCGCCGGCCGAGGCGTCGTCGTAATCCTTGAGGTCGTGAAGCACGGTCGTCCGCGTGCGGCGATTGGAGTCGGCCATCGGCACGTCGGGATCGTAGTCGTTGATGTCGCCAAGCACGATCGGCGTGTAGCCACGGGCGACGAACTCGCGGCGGACGACCTCGCGGGCGATCGACGCCTCGGCCATCCGCTGCGCGTTGCTGCCGACATCGGATGGGTTGCTCTTGAGGTGCACTCCCAGCAGGGCGATTTTCCGGCCGCAGACGGTGAAGAAGGCCGCTGCATGCCGCTGCAACACCGCCTGGTCGTTGCGAGTGATGCCAGCGTTATCGACATGGCTGTAGCTGCGACGCATCCATCCGTCGCCGCCCTCGGCCGCCGTGTCGCGGGGGTCGGCTGGCGGCACCTCGACGGTGGCATCGCCATCTCGGGGCCGCTTGGCCGCCCGCTTGGTGCCCGACGGCACGAAGATGTGGATCTGGCGACCATCCACCTCGTCGGGCACGATTCGCGAGAGGATGGCCACGTCGAATCCGGAGAACTTGTCCCGTCCATCCACGTGATAGCCGTGATAGTCCTTGAGCCCCTTGTCGTGGAGCAGGTTCACGACCGCATCGACGCCCTCGCGCGACACCACCTCCGGCATCACCACGATATCGGGCGCGAGGGTCTCGATCACGGCAGCGACGTGCTCCAGGTGGCGGCGGCGGGCCGGCTCGAACCGGAAGCGGGTGAGCGTCGTCCGTTCACCTGGGGCGGCGAGATTCTCGACATTGAAACAGGCCACTCGCAGAAGGCACGCCGGTCGCGTCGTCCGCTCCTCGGCCCGCGCCGATACTCCCCACGGCATCATCAGCGACACCACGAACGGGAGCAGGAGCAGCCGCAGGTCGGTCGCGCACGCTGAGCGTGCCCTCGCCAAAGACAGAGCCTCGATACGCACCGACCGTTGACGAACGCTGTTCATCGCCGCTAGAGTTTTCTGATTGCAATCCACAATCGCCGCATCCGAGACACATCCGAACGACCCAGGCCATGACGATTCAACAGGATACACATCTTCTGCCTGGCCCGCCTGCGGCACCGCAGACCCTTCGATCGAAAAACGCCCGGGCGGCGGCGGGCGACAAGCTCAGCCAACTCGTGGAGGTCCAAGAGACTCACGTCGGCCGGGGGGTATTCGCCCGGCGGAAGCTCAAGGCGGGCATGGTGCTCGGCGAGATCCTCGGCCAGATTTTCCCGGTGGAGCCCGAGGATCCGAGCTATTGCATGGAATTGCCAAGCGGCATGGTGCTGGAACCGGCCGCGCCACTACGATTTCTGAACCACAGTTGCGATCCGAACTGCGAGCTTTTCTATTGGTTTGATGAAGAGGATGGGAGCCTTCAGGAAGACCGGCTGTGGCTGCAAACGATCCGTTCGATCAACGCGGGCGACGAACTGCTGATCGACTATTGCTGGCCGGCCGACGCGGCGATCCCGTGCCGCTGCGGGGTGCCGGACTGCCGGGGCTGGATCGTCGATCCGGAGGAGCTGCACCTCCTGCCCCGAACCGCTGGCGATTCGTCGCCGCAGCCACCGTCGGCCTCCTGACACTGCTGGCCGCATTCGGACTGTCGCGGCTGAAGATCGACGACGACCTGCGAACGCTGCTGCGCGACGCCGACGCCGACTTTCGGCTGGTTGACGAGGTCGCTGCACGGTTCGGTGCTCCCGACCGGGATTGCATCATCCGGGCCACCGCCCGCTCCGGCGATCTGTTCGATGGCCCCTCGCTCGCGGCGCTGCGTTCGCTCGCCAACAGCCTGGCCACGATCGACGGCGTGGAGCGGGTGCGGTCGATGTACGACATCCGTCGGCAGGGCGTCGCCGGTGCGGTGCTGCCGGTGATCCCGCATGTCGAGGGCCAGCTCACTCCGGAAGATGGCAAAGCCGCCAAGGCCCGCGCCGTCGGTCATCCCCTGATCGCAGGCCACCTGCTCTCCTCCGACGCCACCTCCAGCCTGCTCATCGCCCGGCTTTCGGCAGCCGCCGACAAGCCGCCCCGGCAGGGCGAGGTCGTGGCCCGCATCGAGAAGCTTCTCGCCGACCACAACGCAGACCTTGGCAACGGCGTGCTGAAGCTTGCCCTCACCGGCCTGCCGGCGCTCCGCCAGCAGGCGGCGCAGGCGCTCCGCCACGACATGCTGTTCTTCAACTCGATCGGATTCGGCTTGGCCGTCGTGCTGTCGGCGGCCGTGGCACGGAGCGTGCGATCGACGGTGGTCGCCTGCCTGCCGCCATTCGTGGGTGCGGTGTGGGCGATGGGCATCCTCGGCCTCTGGGGCGTGCCGGTGAACCTGCTCACCAGCGTGGTGCCGTCGCTGGCGCTCGTGGTGGGCACCTGCGACTCGATCCACTTCATCGAAGACATGCGGCGGAGCGCGCGGCGGGGTGTGGCTGGCGCGGCGGCATCGAGCGGGGCCATCCGACGGGTGGGCGTGGCCTGCGGCCTGACGAGCCTGGTGACGGCGATCGGCTTTGCCTCGCTCGCCGCAGCACGCATCGATGCGGTGCGGAACTTTGGCCTGGCGGCCGCCGCCGGCGCCGTGGCGAGCTTTCTGGCGGTCACGCTGCTCACCCCCCTGCTCGCCTCCTCACCGGCCTTCAGCGGCATGCGATTGGGGCGTTCCTCCCGGCATGCCGGCCGCCTGGCGAGCAGCCTCACGGCATTCTCCGTGCGGCATGCCTGGCCGATTGCCGCGGTGGGCTGCATCGCCACGCTCCTCCTAGGGCTCGTGGCCACTGGGCTCGACGCCGACAATCGCGTGACCGACAGCCTGCCGCGGGGAGCTTCCGCATCCCGGACGCTGGCCAGCGTGGACCGTGAGTTTGGCGGCGTGATGGGGGTCGATGTGGTGGTCCGTTGGCCGGAGGGATTCGGCTGGCTCGACGCCCCGGTGGTCGAGTCGCTCGGGAAGGTGCACGACGTGCTTGAAAAGTCGGGCGGTGTCACCAGGGCCATTTCGTTGGCGACAGTGGCCGGCACGCTGCCAGAGCGAACCAAGCAGCGGCTTGATGCCTCGGAGTTTCGCGATCTGGTGGACGAGGAAAACCGCATGGCGATCGTGCGGGCCCGCGTGAGCGATCTGGGCTCACGAACGCTGGAGGGTGTCTACGACCGCATCGACGAGGGACTGGCCGCGCTTGCGGCCGACCGACCCGGATGGACGTTTGAATTGGCCGGGATGTCGGTCGTCTCGGCCCGCAACATCCGGCAATTGGTCCGCGACCTAGGCTCCAGTCTTCTGCTGGAGGTGGCCGTCATTGGTGGCATTCTCGCGCTGGCCTTCCGCTCGCCGCTGGCGGGCATCGTGAGCCTGATACCCAACGTCTTTCCACTCGCGGTGATCGGAACGCTGCTCGTTGCCCTCGGCCGATCGCTCGACCCGGCCACGGTGATCGTGTTCAACGTCTGCCTCGGACTCGCGGTGGACGACACGGTGCACGTGCTCTCGGCGCTCCAGCGACAGCGTCGCGAGGGGCTGTCGATCGCCAGCGCCGTTCGCCGCGCCGTCGCGGAGACGGGCAATGCGGTCGTGCTCGGTGGAATCGTGCTGGCGATCGGATTCGCGGCCGTCACGGTGAGCTCCGTGCCATCGCTCGCGGGCTTTGGGATGCTCGCCTGTGCCGCCGTGGCCGCGGCCACGGTCGCGGAACTCGTGTTTCTGCCGGCGCTGTTGGTCGTGACCGACGCCTTCGTGCGGCGGCGGCCGGCGACACGGCACGACGGCATCTTCGGCAGCGAGCCGCTGCCGTGGCCGGCAGTCAACGGCGGCCAGCCAGCCGCAGGCAAGCTTGCGGGCTAGAACGGCTGATTGTGCTGAGCGATCGGGAGTTGTTCCGGGGCTGCCCACGCCCCGTCGCCGGACGTTCGCTTCAGCCATCCTGGCTTTCGCTCACTCGATGCTGACTGCGCTCCGGCATCCTGCCTGCGCTGGTCAGCAACGCCGGCTCTCGGGACGCGGGCAGCCCCTCACGGATTTCGGCGAGTGCGTTTCAGCCCTGCGTCGCGGCCATCACTTCGGCGACGGCCTCGACCGCCTGGGCGATCTGCTCTTCGCTGTGCTCGCTCGTGATGAAGAACCGTACCCGGGCGGCACTCTCGCGGACTGCCGGATAGAGAATAGGCCGGGCGTTGATGCCCCGTTCCAGCAGCATCTGCGAGACGAGGATCGCCCGCGACGAACTCCCCACGATGACCGGGATCACGGGCGTGTCGCTGCTCTCGCCGGTATCGAGATCGCAGTCGGCCGCGAGCTTCAGGAAAAGCTCCGAACGTTCCCGCAGCCGCGTCACTCGCCACGGCTCCCGCTGGATCACCCGCAGGCCCTCGAGCGCCGCAGCGGCATTCGGCGGCGAGCAGGCGGTCGAAAACACGAACGCCGGCGTCGTGTAGCCGAGATAGCGGATCAGCCGCTCACCGCCGGCGAGGTAGCCGCCGCCGGCCCCGAGCGCCTTGCTGATCGTGCCCATCCAGAGGTCGCCATCGGCGGGATCGCAACCAAAGAAGTCACAGATGCCGCGGCCTTCGGGGCCCATTGTGCCGAGCGAATGTGCCTCGTCGACGTAGAGCAACGCGTCGTGACGCTTCTTCACCTCGATGAACTTCGGCAGGTCGGGGTAGTCGCCGTCCATGCTGTAGACGCCCTCGATCGCCACCACCACCCGCTTGTATTGCGAACGCAGGTCGCGAAGCAGACCGTCGAGCTGTTCGTGGTCGTTGTGCCGGAACGAACGCTTGCCAGACTTCGAGGCGCCGGCCCCCTGCATGATGCTGTTGTGGGCCAGTTCGTCGTAGAGGATCAGGTCACCGGCACCGAAGAGATGGTTGAACACCGAGGCGTTCGTGCCGTAGCCGCAGGGAAACACCACGGCCCGCTCCGTGCCGAGAAACCTCGCCAGTTCGGCGTCGAGTTCGTCGAGGATTGTGTTGTTGCCACCGACCATGCGGCTGGCAGAGGCACTGCAGCCAAAGCGGTCGATCGCCTCCTTGGCGGCCCGCGTCACGTCGGGATGGCCGGCGAGACCGAGGTAGTCGAAGCTCGTGAAGCTGACGACCTCGCGGCCGCCGACCCGCGCCGTGCGACCGCGCACCTCTTCGTTGGCCCGCAGGAACGGATTTTCAAGCCCCGCCGCCTCGAGGCCAGCGAGCCGCTCCTCGAGCGCCACGCACTCGGGGAACGCAAAGCGATCGGCTGCCGGTGACACGCGGGCGGCCGCGACAGGCGTGGCCCGCCGAAGGTTCTTCTGAGAGTCGATCTGCTTGTGGGAGTCGATCTGCCGCCGCGACTCCATCTGCTGGCGCGGCTCGTGGCTCGGACGTTCGCCACTTTCCACCGCACGATCCGCCTCGTCGAACATGCGGGCAGCGATGCAATCGACGAGATCCGCGCAGGTGCGAATGCCGTGGAGCCACTCATCACGAAACCGCATCTGGTAGCGGCCTTCGATGCGGGTGATGACATCGAGGAAGCGGGCAGTATCGATGCCGCATCCCACGAGCGACGACTCTGGAACGAGCGTGCGGAGCGTGACAGTCGGGCTGACCCGGGCGAGTTCCTCGAAGACCACCCGCTCGATCGCCTCGCGCGAGTGTGCCCGCGGCTGGATCCGATCAGCGACGAGCGTCTCGCCGTATTCACCACAAACGCCAGCCATCGTGCCCATGATGCCAACTCCCATCGGATGCGCCCCTCCGTGCGAGTAAACGCGAGAGCGACAACGCGTGCAGCGAATCCGAGCTGCACGATCCACGAATCCACGCCGCGTTCAGGCGGCGACGGCCCGTAGTATACTTTCCAGAGTCGCTTCTGCGAAACAAATCAAGACCTTACGGCCTGCGCAGAGATTTCCAGCTGGCAGACGTCACCGCGGGCCCCGCGGTCACACCGCCAGCAGCTTCCGCAGCACGAACGGCAGGATGCCGCCGGAGCGGAACTGATCAAGCTCCACCGGCGTGTCGATCCGCACCATGCAGGGAATGTCTTTGACGGTGCCATCCGGCCGCGTGGCCTTCACCACCACGGTCGTCCGCGGCACAAGGTTCTCGAACGGAATGTCGAAGGTCTCCTCGCCCGTCAGCCCGAGTTGCTGCCACGGCTCCGGCAGCACGAGCGGCAATACGCCCATGCCGACCAGGTTCGAGCGATGGATCCGCTCGAAGCTCGTGGCAAGCACGGCCCGCACGCCAAGCAGCATCGTCCCCTTCGCCGCCCAGTCGCGGGAGCTGCCGGTGCCATATTCTGCGCCGGCCAGCACCACCAGCGGCGTGCCGGAAGCCTTGTACTTCACCGCCGCATCGTAGACCGGCATCACTTCCGCCCCCGGGAGGAGACGCGTCACGCCACCTTCCGTGCCCGGCACGAGCAGGTTGCGGATGCGGATGTTGGCAAACGTGCCACGGGTCATCACGCGGTCGTTGCCGCGGCGGGCGCCGTAGCTGTTGAACTCGACCGGCTCGACGCCATGCTCGACCAGATAGTGACCTGCCGGGCTCGCCTTGGCGATGCTGCCAGCGGGCGAGATATGGTCGGTCGTCACGCTGTCCCCCAGAGCCAGCAGCACGCGGGCCCCGCGGACGCTCTTGGGCGCGACGGCCTCGCGGGTGAGGTCGGCCAGAAACGGCGGCTCTTGGATATAGGTGCTCGCCGCCTGCCAGTCGTAGAGTTCGCCCTTCGATGTCGGTACGGCATTCCAACGCTCGTTCGAGTTCCAGACATTCCCGTAGCGATTTTGAAACTGCCCCGGCAGCACGCTCGCCTCGACTGTCTGCCGCACCTCCTCCGTCGTCGGCCAGATATCACGGAGAAACACCGGCTTCCCGTCGCGGCCCGTGCCGAGCGGCTCGTGTTCCATGTCGATGTCGGTCGTGCCGGCCAGCGCGTAGGCCACGACCAGCGGCGGGCTCGCGAGCCAGTTGGCCTTCACCAGCGGATTGACACGACCCTCGAAATTGCGATTGCCGGAGAGCACGGCCGCGGCCACCAGATCGCCGTCCGTCACCGCCTTGGCAACGGCATCGGGCAGCGGCCCGGAGTTGCCGATGCAGGTGGTGCAGCCGTAGCCGACGGTCTCAAAGCCGAGGGCATCGAGGTCTTTGTCGAGGCCCGACCGCTCGAGATAGTCGGTCACCACGCGGGATCCGGGCGCAAGGCTCGTCTTCACCCAAGGCTTCGTGGTAAGCCCCTTCGCGACCGCCTTCCGGGCGACGAGTCCCGCCGCCACCATCACGCTGGGATTGCTCGTGTTCGTGCAGCTCGTAATGGCGGCGATCACCACCGCGCCATGATGGATCGTGGAGGCATGGCCGTTTTCCCGCACGGTGCCGGTGCGGGCGAGTGCCGGTCCCTCGAGAGCAAAACCTCGCTTTGCCGTGGGCGCGGTGAGCGATTCGGCAAAAGTCTTCTTGACGTTCTGAAGCGCGACACGGTCCTGCGGCCGCTTCGGCCCAGCGAGGCTCGGAACGACACTGCCCAGGTCGAGGCTGAGCCGCTTGGTGAACTCCGGGACCGCGGCAGCTGCCGTGCGGAAGAGCCCCTGCTCCTTCATATACCGCTCCACGAGCGTCACCTGCTCCGCCGGCCGGCCGGTGAGCCGCAGGTATGCAAGCGTCTCGTCGTCGATCGGGAAGAAACCCATCGTGGCGCCATACTCGGGGGCCATGTTGGCGATCGTCGCCCGATCGGCCAGCGACATGCCGCTGAGGCCACTCCCAAAAAACTCCACGAACTTCCCGACCACGCCCTCTTTCCGCAGGATTTCGGTGACTGTGAGCACGAGGTCGGTCGCGGTGGCGCCGGCAGGCAGCCGGCCGGTGAACTCGAAGCCCACCACCTCCGGCAGCAAGAGCGAGAGTGCCTGTCCGAGCATCACGGCCTCGGCCTCGATGCCCCCCACGCCCCAGCCGACGACGCCCAGGCCGTTGATCATCGTCGTGTGGCTGTCGGTGCCGACAAGCGTGTCAGGCACGGCCACCTTGAGGCCACCCTTCGCAGCCGCAGGGTCATCGCGGAGAAACACGCAGCCGGCGAGGTATTCGAGGTTCACCTGGTGGACGATGCCGATGGCCGGGGGCACGACCCGGAAATTCTGGAACGCCTGCTGCCCCCAGCGCAGGAAGGCGTAGCGTTCGGCGTTCCGCTCAAACTCGATGTCGACGTTCTTGGCGAGCGAATCGGCCGCGCCGAAAAAGTCGACCTGCACGGAATGGTCGATGACCAGGTCGACCGGCACGAGCGGGTTGATCTTCCTTGGATCGCCGCCGAGCCGCTTCATCGCCGCCCGCATGGCCGCCAGATCCACCACGCACGGCACGCCGGTAAAATCCTGCAGCACCACCCGGGCCGGCTTGAACGGAATCTCCGTTTCGGCCGGCTTGGCTGCGTTCCAGGTGGCGAGGCTGCGGACGTCGGCTTCCGTCACCTCGTAGTTGTCGCACGTCCGCAGCAGGGCCTCGAGCACCATGCGGATCGAATAGGGCAGCCGGGATGTGTTCGTAATGCCGGCGTCGTCGAGCGCCCGCAGCCGGTAGAGCGTGGCCGGGCCGGAGCCCGTTTCGAAGGTGGCGCGGGCAGAAAATGGGTCGACGAACGTGGCTGCCATGGATGCAAACCTTGGGGTGAGGTGCGGGAGGGAGAGCGGGTGGTGTTGCGAGTGCTGTCCGCCCGAGCGGCGGCTAGCCTAACGAACTCGTCTCCCGGCAGAGAAGTGTCCGCTGCCGCGGCCCCGAAAAACCGCCTCGAATCACTGGCACAACCCCGCGAAAACTGGCGAATCCCTGCTCCGGCTGGGGAAATCAGAAAAATTTCCCACCGGAGTCGACACGCCAGCGATTGTGGGGTATTCTTGTGGCAGGCGAGGGCGACCTCCCCACCATACACCCACCGATCTCTTCAGCGGCTGTTCCCCCCCCCCCAAAGACCCACACTTCTAGAGCCGCTACCGGACCCGTGGTTCCCCAACCGCGGGTCCTTTTCTTTTGTTGGCCCGTGTGGTTTTTGCCCACGTGCTTTTTTGTCTCTCTTGCGATGCTTTGGCGGTGATTTCCGCAGCATCCACGCAGCCCTCTTGCGAGGGATGAGTCCACCCGTATAACGCGATGGTGGGCTCCATCAGCCCACCATCTCATCAGGCGTTTGAGGGTTGGAAGGACGTGGCTGCGTCAAGGACGGATCGACTCACGGAAAGGTCGATCGGCAGTGGGCAGGGATGGATCGATGTGGTGAGGGTGCGGCAGGGCTTCAGCCTCGTCGAACTGCTCGTGGTGATCGCCGTCATTGCGATCTTGGCCGGTCTGCTATTGCCAGCGATCCAGGCTGGTCGGGAGTCGGCCCGGCGGGCGACGTGCCAGCACAACCTGCGGCAACTGGTTGTGGCCGTGCTCAACTACGAGTCGGGGAGCCGCCGCCTGCCGGCCGCGGCGGTCGTCAGCGAGGCGATCACGCCGGCGACCTGCACGGGCTGTTGGAACCCCTGGGCCGAGGCCCAACTGGCATCCTTCACCCCGGGAACAAAACACGGCTCAGGCTGGATGCTGGTCGTGCTGCCGTTCATCGAGCAGACGCCTCTCTTCAACCGTTGGGACCGCACCACCAACGTGCTGGGGAATGCCGCCGTGGCCCAGACCGACATTCCATCGCTCTACTGCCCCACCCGCCGCTCCGGCATTCGCATCGATCGAGACGACCACAAAAATCTCGTGCAGACCAGCTGGCGGGCCGGCGGCACCGACTACGGTGGCTGCTACGGCCGCGGCGACGGCTTCGTCAACGACACGGCCGACGACCATCGCTTCGCTGATACTGACACTCCGGTGGTCGGCTCCAAGGGGAATCGTCAGGGCTTGTTTCTTCCAAACACTGGCAGGCTTTTGTCCGCGGCGACGGATGGGCTGGCAAGCACGATCCTGCTCGGCGAACTGCAACGCCTGCGGCCGCTCGCCAGGGGCAGCGGCGCCGCCAGCACCTACAACCGAACCAGCCATGACGGCTGGGCGGCGGGGGGCGTTGCCACGCTCTTCGTGACCGCAACCGATCCCGGCCACTCCAATCCCGGTGGGTTGAACAACCTCTTTTTCGAATCGCCCGGTAGCGACCATGCCGGCGGCTGCTTTTTTGCCATGGCCGACGGGTCGGTGCGGTGGCTCAGCGAGTTCATCGATGCCAAGGACAACAACGCCGTCTTCCCGCTTCTGGGTTCGATGCGGGATGGGGCCGTCGCCAGCCTCGCCACGGCTGGCTATTGAACGTATCGGGAGCCCCTCGCGATGCCCTCCATTCGTTGCTCCGCCAGCCAGCTTCGACAGATCGCATGTGCGGTCACCGTGCTGAGCATTCTCGGCTGCTCCCACTCGCAACAGCCACCGCTGGGACTGGTCAGTGGCACAGTCAGGCTCGACGGCCAGGCCCTCGTCAACGCGACCGTGCGGTTCACGCCGGCAGGGCCGGGCCGCACCTCGGAGGGCATCACCGATGCCGACGGTTCCTACGAACTCCGCTACCTGCGTGCCATTCCCGGCGCCAACATCGACCAGCACATCGTGCGGATCACGACGGCCAGCGAGGCGAACGGAGGCCGGGAACTCCTGCCGCCCCGCTACCATGCCCGCTCGCAACTCGAGGCCAGGGTCGTCACCGGAACGAATGACCTCGACTTCGACCTTCGGTCACAGGGTCCCTGACCCAGCCCTAGCCTGCGGCACGCCCCCCGCCAAAGAAGGGGATTGGCTGCCAAAATGACCTCGCGAGCGCCGGTTCGTGCACGAAATTCCTGATTCGTGCGCGCCGCTGCGGAATCATGTTTTTTTCCTTGGACAATCAGAAAGTTTTATCTAAAGTGGCCGATCAGCACGCGGGCACCCGCTGCCGATACAGCGCCGATGGTGACAGGGAAGATCGTCGACGCCCCTTCAAGAGCGATCTCGCATGGACGAAACGACCGCCCACGACAGCGGACAGGGACTGCAGAGTCTTCCGTTCGATCAATCGCCGCGGAAACGAATCCCATCCGCTCGAAACGCGAGGCAGATCGATCTCTCCCTGATCATGCCCACGATCTTCTGGACGGGCACGTTTGAGCGGTGTGCGCGGCGGGTGTTGTCGCTGCTCGAGAAGACGACCGCGAATGCGGAGGTCGTCTTTGTATTTGACGGCGCACCCCCTCCGGCCCCCGCATGGCTCGACCGCCCCGATGTGAGAATCGTGACGACCGGCACCCGTTCCGGGCCGGCGGTCGCCCGCAACCTTGCCGCGGAGTCGGCCCGGGGCGAGATCCTGTTCTTCGTCGATGCCGATGTGGAACTCGCTGCCGATACCATTGACCGCGTTCACGCAGCGTTTGCGGCCGACCCGGATCTGGTCGGCCTGTTCGGCGCCTACGACGACGAACCGGCAGCCGTTGGCTTGACCAGCACCTTTCGGAACCTGCTGCATCATCACACCCACGTCTCCAATCCCGGCGCCGCCGGGACGTTCTGGTCAGGCTGCGGGGCCATGCGGACGACGGCATTCCTCGATGTCGGCGGATTTGACGAGAAGTACGCGTATCCGAGCGTCGAGGACATCGAACTGGGCATGCGGGTCGCCGCCAATGGCGGCAAGATCCTGCTCGTGCCCGAAGTGCGGTGCAAGCACCTCAAGCATTGGACGCTCGCCTCGATGGTGGTGACCGACATCGTGCACCGGGCCACGCCCTGGACCCGCCTCATCATGAATAGCAGCAAGCTGCCTGCCGCGCTGAACCTCGACTGGCGAGGGCGAGTCAGCGGCATCTGCTCGGTGCTCCTGGCGGCCTGCCTGGCCGTCGCGGTGTTCGTGCCGGTTGCCCTGTGGGCGGCGCTGGCCTGCGGACTGGTCGTGGTCGCCCTCAACAGCGGCTTCTACGGTCTGTGCGCCCGGAAACGTGGCGTCGGATTCGCCGTCGCGTCCTTCGCCCTTCACTGGATCTATTTCGTCTACTCGTCGCTGACGTTTGGCGTGGTTACACTCCACGAACTCTGGGGGCGTTCCCGCCGATCTGTCGCGTCCGGCACCCAGGCATTGCAGCCGACAGCGGCGATCATGCTGGCGGCGAAGGCTGCCGATCTGCCGCCGTTCCGTCAGTAAAAATGGGGACGGGAGCGATTTTCGCAACGGCGATGTCCGTGTCGTCATCGACTCCCGGAAAATCGCTCCCGTCCCCATTTTTCTACAGCCCGGTCTCGCGGAGGTGCTGCACGAGGATCCGCTCGAGTTCGGCGATCGTATCAGGGTGATGGTGCACCTTCGTGTGCTTGGCCGGCACCAGCACCTCGCTCACCACGCCCGGCAACCGGGCGCTCGACACCGGCACGATGCAGTCACCGCCATCGCCCAAGGGCGATTGGTGGGCGTTGCCGATGATGCTGTGCGTGGTCACCCAGCAGGGCACCCGCAGGCCGCGCAGCGACTGGAGGATCATGGAGTCGGGCTCGAGCACATCGACCGTCGTTGGCAGGCTGCGTTCGTAGTCGGGCCGGAATGATCCCGGATTGTCACGGACGATCTCGTCGTGGATCGCCTTCATCTCAGGCGGCTGTTGCACGGTGAGCGACGCCGCCCGGCCGACTCCGAGTGAGGCCAGCATCGAGCCGCTGTGCGGCGTGGCGATGAACACTACCCGTTTCACGAACGGCAGCGGGTGGAAGAAATAGGCCGGCTTCACCTGGCGGCGCAGGTCGGGCCGCATCCGGATCTCCTCGAACGGCCGGCAGGCTATTGAATCCCAGATCGCCGTGCCGGGCTCCACCACCTGGAGCTTCGCATGGAGGCCGCCCATGCTGTGGCCGACGAGCACCAGCGATTTGAGCGCCGGATCGTTGCCCTGCGGATCGAGCCGCCGCACGGCCGAAGCGAGCTCGCGGCGAAGCACCGCCGCCGACTGCAAAAACGAGGCGCCGGTCGGGTAGTGGTAGAGCCAGGCTTCGAACCGGCGGTGAAACGTCGGCCAGGCGCGGAGTTCGTTGAGCATGTCGAACCACGTGCCCTCGTCGCTGGCCAGGCCGTGAATGAACACGACCGGGATTTTGCCCGGCTGGTGCGGTTGAAGAAATTCCAGCCTCGGCTGCGTGTCGCCGGCGCCGAAGGGCTGGATGAACCCTTGGATGGCGTTGGTTTGCGGCAGGCTCTCGAGCATGTCGAGGAGCGGAGCGGTGAGATCCGCCGCGAGCAGCGGACGGGCGGGACCGATGTGCACGGCGGCGATGTCCACCGGGTTGGCCAGATCGAGAATGGCCGGCGCATGGTCGCGAGACAACGGGCCCGCGAACTTTTCCAGGGCATTCTCTTCGCCGGGCATCTGGAACCGCAGCACCGCGGTGGCGGCGATCGCCTGCCGCTTCGGCGCGAAATCCCTCGAGACGCTTCCCTCGCCCCCCTTCGCGAGTCGCACCGACACCGGAAGGCCGAATCCGCCGCGGACGTGCCGCCGCGAGATCCGCTTGTCGTCCGGACGGCAGGCCGCTTCGATCGACTCGATCCCCGTGGCATCCACCGCCAGCGACCGCGTCTGGATCGGCACGCAGATCGGCTTCCACGTAGGGCCGATCATGAGCCCCTGCCCCGTGAGCCGGCCATGGCAGTGGGCGGATTCAAGCAACCCCTGCAACGCGTCGGCATAGATCTCCGATGCCTCGCAGAGAATCTCCGGTGAACCAGGGCAGGTCCAGATGGCGTTCCATGCCTCCTCGCAGGCGGTGTAGTAGCCATCGACCGCGTGCCAGTCACATTTCTTGGCCAGTTCGCAGGAAGAGGAGGCGAGCTCGCGGGCCCGGCGCAGATGGCCCTCTGCGACCCGCTCGGGCGGCACCGCGGGAGCCAGCGACATCTTTGGCGACGGGGCCGTGAGCCCCTCGGCGGCCGGGACTGTCCGCACGCCCAGCGCGACCGTCAGGCCGAGCACCGCGACCATGATCAGTTCGGCACGAACGCCAGCACGAACGCCGATCACACGATGCCCCCTTTCCGCCTTCTATCGGCGGCAGGAGGCCTTGTTCGCCGTCTTCATGGCACAACCGGCACACTCGCCGCAGCCTGCCTGGCCTGCCAGCGAGCGTCAGGTTCGTTCCGCGGCGTGCTCTTCGGCCACGAGTTCCATGTCGGCACTCAGATACTTCACGGCCGCAGACGGCGCGAGATTGAAATAGACGCGGCCCGCCGTGCACCAGCGAGTGCCGTCGTAGAGAAATTCCGCCGTGGCAGCCCGCACGTTCGACACCGCTTCAACATCCTCCATGCCGCCCCCTTCCACCGCCTCGAAGCTCACCTCGATCGCCACGAGTGCCTTGAGGGTCCGGTCGCGGCGATCACGGACGTAGATCACATCGTCGTCGAAGGCTACATTCGTCCACGCCAGGCCTCGCGGCTTACCGGTGGCTGCGGCCCGATCGATGAACTTGGCCTCCAACTGTTCCCGTTGCCGGTGAAAATCCCGCTGAATCCGGGCCAACTGTTCGGCACGCCGCGCGGCACGAATGGGCCGGAGGGCCACCGCGATCGCGGTGCCGGCGAGGGCGGCGAGGGCTCCCGCAACGATGATCGACAGGATGTTGCCCACGGTCTGACCTGCGGAACGGAAGATGTTCACCAGAATCACTCGAAGTGTACGGGCGGGGATCGGCGCGTCAAAACCGAATGTCGGCCCGAGCGGCGGCCACGGCACAACGCCACGGCCAGAACCGGTCCAAACCACCAGAAAAACGTACACTGCCGCGGCCGTTCGCCGCGAACAGACCCACGCCCCCTCTCTTCTCACCAGAGCCGCATGAAGCCGAAAACAGCGCGCACGACACCGCGAAAAAAAGTCCAGAATCCCCTGCAAAAATCTCCCGCGAAGCCAGCCGCTTCGCGGCGTGGCAACTCCGGCCGGATCGTGGGTGCCCATCAGTCGATTGCCGGCGGTCTGAGCCGGGCGGTGGACCGTGCCGTGGAGACAGGCTGCCACTGCCTGCAGATATTCACTCGCAACATCAACCGTTGGGATGTCTCGCCGATCGACGCCGCCAATGCGGAGGCCTTCAAGACCGCCGTCAAGGCAGCAGGGCTGTCGCTCGTTGTGGCACACGACTCCTATCTGATCAATCCCGCGGCCGCGGATCCGGTGCTGCGAAAGAAATCGATCGACGGACTCGTCGTGGAACTCGAACGGGCCGCCCAACTCGACATTCCCTGGGTGGTTGCCCACCCCGGCGCCGCCGGGGAACAGCCGCGTGACCAGGCGGTGCAACGGGCCGCAGACGGCATCGCCTCGGCGCTCGGCCGCACCCGCGGCCTGTCCTCCGGCATCCTCATCGAGACGACGGCGGGCCAGGGCTCGTGCCTCGGCGACTCGTTCGAGGAGATTGCGGCCATGCTGAAGGCGATCGATGCTGCCGGCCACGCCGCCCGCGTGGCGGTCTGCCTCGACACGTGTCACGTGTTCGCCGCGGGCTACGGCCTGTCGCCCCGGGAGGAACTCGATCGCACGTTGGCTGAGTTCAATGCCGCCATCGGCATCGAACGCCTGAAGGTGATCCATGCCAATGACTCGAAGCGCGAACGCGGCTCGCGGGTCGACCGCCACGAGGCGATCGGCGAGGGCCACATCGGCCCCGATGCCTTTCGGCTGATCATGAACCACCCGAAGCTGGCGAAGATCCCGCTGATCCTGGAGACACCCAAGGAGGGCGCCGACGGAAAGCCCTGCCCCGATCAGGACCGTGGCAACCTCGCCACGCTCCGAGGATTCGTGGCGGGCTGACCCGTCGTTGAAGCGGGGCGGGCGGTCGGGTACCTTTGGGGGTCTGGTGAAAGAGCCATTCCTGCCCTTTTTCCAAGAAGTCGACCGGTGTGAATCCGAGCGATGCCGTCGGGGGAAACCCACGGCTGCCATCTTTTTATTACGACTGCGTTGCCAATGCTGTCAGAACAGGCAAACGTCGCACCAGCTCGGGCAGCCGTTCCACCCCACCGCCGTTCGTGGTGGCCCACGGCCCTCTGGCTGCTGGTGGCTGGAGCTGCAGGGACGGCCTACTCCCTCGACCCCGGGATCGTGGAGCGGGCGGTGGCATTGATCCGGCCCCAGCCGCCCCAGGCCAAGGCCGCGGCGCCGCGGGTGGTGCCGGTGACGGCCACCGCGGCCCGGCAGGCCGACCTGGATCTCTATCTCAACGGGCTCGGCGCGGTCGTCGCCTACAACACCGTCACGATCCGCAGCCGCGTAGAAGGCGAGCTTCTGAAGGTGGCCTTCCAGGAGGGGCAGGCCGTGGAGGCGGGAGATCTGTTGGCGCAGATCGATCCGCGGCCCTACGAAGTGCAGCTCACGCAGGCCGAAGGAGCGCTGGCCCGGGGCGAGGCAGCCTTGCGGACGGCACTACGGGATCTGGAACGCTACGAGTCGCTGGCCGACCTCAAACAGATCACCGAGCAGCAGATCGACGCCCAGCGGACTCTGGTGCAGCAGTGTGAGGCGGCGATCAAGATCGACCGCGGTGTCATCGACAACGTGCGGCTGCAGCTCGACTACTGCAGGATTACGGCTCCCATCAGCGGCAGGATCGGCCTGCGACTGGTCGATCCCGGCAACATTGTCCGGGCCAACGACACCGTCGGGCTGGCTGTCATCGCGCAGATCCATCCGATCGCCGTCGTGTTCACCATTCCACAGGACGAGATCGTGCGTGTGCAGCGGGCGCTCGCTGCCAGCGGGAAGCTCACCGTCGACGCCTACAACCGCGACTTCAAGACGAAGCTGTCCAGCGGCGCGCTGCTGGCCATCGACAACCAGGTCGATCCGTCGACCGGGACCGTCAAAATCAAGGCCGTGTTTCCGAACGAAGACAACACGCTGTTCCCAAACCAATTCGTCAATGCGCGTCTGCTGGTGGAGACGATCCGAGCCGCGACCGTGATTCCGATGGCGGCCGTGCAGCATGGGCCGAAATCAACCTTCGTCTACGTCGTGCAGCCCGATTCAACGGTGGAACTGCGCCCCGTCATCACCGGCGCTACCCAGGGCGACCAAGTGGCGATCGTCAGCGGACTCGTGCCGGACGAACTGGTCGTCACCACCGGCATCGACAAACTCAACAACAAGGCCAAGGTGGCCGTCCGCGGCGCACCGGCAAAAACCTCCGGCCAGGGGGCAGGCTGACGGCCGGCCGGGCCGCGCAGCCTCGCGGATCCGGTTTCTGTCGTGACCCCGACCATGTCGCGAGAGCCTGAACCATGAGCCTATCGCGGCCATTCATCCTGCGGCCGGTGGCCACCGGCCTGCTGATGCTGGCCATCCTGTTGGCGGGCCTGGTCGCCTACCGTCAGCTGCCCGTCTCGGCGTTGCCGCAGGTCGACTACCCGACCATCCAGGTGCTCACGTTCTATCCCGGCGCCAGCCCTGACGTGATGGCCTCCTCGGTGACCGCGCCGCTCGAACGGCAGTTCGGCCAAGTGCCCGGCCTGACGCAGATGACCTCCACGAGTTCGGAGGGCTGCTCGGTGATCACGCTGCGGTTCAACCTCAACCTGAACATCGACGTGGCCACCCAACAGGTGCAGGCGGCGATCAATTCGGCTGCGGCATTCCTGCCCCGCGACCTGCCGAATCCCCCGGTCTACACCAAGACCAACCCTGCCGACGCGCCGATCCTCACGCTCGCGATCACCAGCGACACGCTGCCGCTGACGAAGGTGCAAGACCTTGCCGACACGCGGCTGGCGCAGAAGATCTCGCAGCTGTCGGGCGTGGGGCTGGTGAGCATCTCGGGCGGGCAGAAGCCGGCCATCCGCATCCAGGCCAACCCCGCGGCGCTGTCGTCGCTGGGGCTCAACCTCGAAAACCTGCGCACGTCACTCGTGCAGGCCAGCGTGAACCAGGCGAAGGGGAGCTTCGACGGCCGCCGGCAGGCCTACACGATCAGCGCCAACGACCAGCTCCTCACCAGCGACCAGTTTCGCGAGCTGATCATCGGCTACCGCAACGGCGCCCCGATCCAGCTGGCCGACGTGGCCCGCGTGGTCGACGGGGCCGAGAACGTGCGGCAAGCCGCCTGGATGAACGACGTGCCGGCAGTGATTGTCAACATCCACCGGCAGCCAGGGGCGAACATCATCGCCGTCGTCGACAGCATCAAGGCCCTGCTGCCACAACTGCAGGCATCGCTGCCGGCCGCCGTGTCGCTCCACGTGCTCACCGACCGCACGGTCACGATCCGGGCCAGCATCGAGGGCGTGCAGCACGAGCTGCTGCTGACCATCGGGCTGGTCGTGTTCATCATATTCCTGTTCCTGCGGAACGTGACGGCCACGTTCATTCCCGGCGTGGCGGTGCCGCTCTCGCTCGTGGGCACGTTCGCGGTGATGCAGGTGCTGGGCTATAGCCTCAACAACCTCACGCTCATGGCCCTGACGATCTCGACGGGATTCGTCGTCGACGACGCGATCGTGATGATCGAGAACATCGTCCGCTATCTGGAACAGGGTGAGTCGCCGCTGGCCGCGGCCCTGAAAGGGTCTGCCGAGATCGGCTTCACGATCGTCAGCCTGAGCGTGTCGCTGATCGCCGTGCTCATCCCGCTGCTCTTCATGGGCGACATCGTGGGGGAACTATTTCGGGAGTTCGCTGTCACGTTGAGCGTCACGATCATCGTCTCGGCCATCGTCTCCCTGACGCTCACGCCGATGATGTGCGCCAAGCTTCTCGCACACCACGAAACGGCACGGCGGGGCTGGTTGTATCGGGCCAGCGAGGCGGTGTTCGACGGGTGCCTGTGGGTTTACGCTGCCACGCTCGGATTCGTCCTGCGGCACCAGGTGGCGACGATGGCCGTCGCCGTGGCCACGCTGGTGGCGACGGTGCAACTCTATGCCATCGTGCCCAAGGGCTTCTTCCCCGTGCAGGACACGGGCGTGATCCTCGGCATCTCGGAGGCGCGACAGAGCATCTCGTTCGAGGAGATGGCGGTGCGTCAGCAGCAGCTCAACAAGGCGATCCTGGAGGATCCCGCCGTGGCGAGCCTGTCGAGCTTCATCGGCATCGACGGCACCAACACCACGGTCAACAGCGGCCGCATCCAGATCAACCTCACGCCATTGGAGGAACGCCACATCTCCGCGACCGATCTGATCCGACGGTTGCAGACGCGGCTGGCCGGTGTGGAGGGGATCACGCTGTTCATGCAGCCGGTGCAGGACCTATCGGTGGAGACCCGCGTGAGCCGCACCCAGTATCAATACAGCCTGGAGTCGCCCGACGAGGACGAGCTGGCGGTCTGGGCGCCGAGGTTCGTGGAGCAGCTGCAATCGCTGCCCGAACTGAGCGACGTGACCAGCGACCAGCAAAACGAGGGGCTCCAGACCCGCGTCGTGATCGACCGCGACACCTCCTCTCGGCTGGGGATCACCCCGCAGATGATCGACGACACGCTCTACGACGCCTTCGGACAACGGCAGATCTCGATCCTCTACACGCAGCTCAATCAATACCGCGTGGTGCTCGAGGTGCAGCCCGAGTACCGCAACAACCCCAGCGACATCGGGCAGATGTACGTCAGCGTGCCCGGCGGGGGTGACGAGGCTGGCGAAGGCGGCACAACGCCGGGGGCAGGCGATCGGGGCGGCCGCCGTGTGCCGCTCAGCGCCGTCACGCGGATCGAGGAGACGACCACACCGCTGGCGGTGAACCACCAGGGGCAGTTCCCAGTGGTGACGGTGTCGTTCAACCTCGCACCGGGAGCCTCGCTGGGCGGCGCCGTGCAGGCCATCGACGCGGCGCGCACAGCGATCGGCATGCCAGTCGGCATCCAGGCGGCATTCCAGGGAACAGCGGCCGCATTCCAGGCGTCGCTCGACAATCAGCTGTTGCTCATTCTGGCGGCGATCGTCACGGTATACATCGTGCTGGGCGTGCTCTACGAAAGCACGATCCACCCCGTGACGATCCTCTCCACGCTGCCGAGTGCCGGCGTGGGAGCGCTGCTGGCGCTGCTGCTCTACCGGATGGAGCTGAGCGTGATCGCGCTCATCGGCATCATCCTGTTGATCGGCATCGTGAAGAAGAACGCGATCATGATGATCGATTTCGCGTTGGATGCCGAACGAAACGGGATCGACGGCCGCCACGTGGGCCCCGCCGAGGCGATCCGGCAGGCCTGCCTGCTGCGGTTCCGGCCGATCATGATGACCACGATGGCGGCGCTCCTCGGTGCGGTGCCGCTGGCGATGGGCACCGGGGTGGGCTCTGAGCTGCGGCGACCGTTGGGTATCACGATCATCGGCGGGCTCGTTTTCAGCCAGTTGCTCACGCTCTACACCACGCCGGTGATCTACCTGTGGTTCGACAGGCTCGGCCGCTGGTTCCGCCGGGAGGCGGCGTGATGCACTTCTCCGAGTGGTTCATCCGTCGACCGGTGGGCACGTCGCTGCTGGCGATCGCGATCACACTCGCCGGTGCGATCTGCTACTTCCTGCTGCCGGTATCGCCGCTGCCGCAGGTGGAGTATCCCACGGTGAGCGTCGGCGCCGGCCTGCCCGGCGCCAGCCCAGAGACGATGGCATCGGCCGTGGCCACGCCTCTGGAGCGGCAGTTCGGTCTGATCGCGGGCATCACCGAGATGACCTCCTCGAGCGCACTCGGCCAGACGGCGGTGACGCTGCAGTTCGACCTGAACCGCGACATCGATGCCGCCGTCCGCGACGTGCAGGCGGGAATCAACGCCGCCCGCGGCCGCCTGCCGGCGGATCTCCCCGGCACACCCAGCGCCTACAAGGTGAACCCCGCCGACTCGCCGGTGATGATCCTCGTGATGACCTCGCCGCTGCACACGCGGTCTCAGCTGCAGGACGCTGCAGCCACGATCGTGCAGACGAAGCTCTCGCAGGTGCCGGGGGTTGGGCAGGTGGTCATCAGCGGCGGCTCGTCACCCGCCGTGCGGGTGAGCGTCAATCCGACCGTGCTCGAAAGGTTTGGGATCGGGCTCGATGAGGTTCGCCAAGCGGTGCAGAACGCCAACGCCAACCGTCCCAAGGGGATCATCGACGACGGCACGGCATCCTGGTCGATCGCCACCACCGACCAGCTGTTCAAGGCCGACGAATATCGGGACATCATCGTGGCATTCCGGCAGGGGGCGCCGGTGCGACTGGGCGACGTGGCCACGGTCGCCGACTCCGTGCAGGACACTCGCGTGGCCGGCGTCTACAACGGGCAGCCGACGATCCTGGTGATCGTCTACCGGCAGCCCACCGCCAACATCATCCGCACGGTGGACAACGTCATGGCGCTCCTGCCGCAGCTGCGGGCGCAGATTCCCGCCGGCATGGAATTAACGATGCCGATGGACCGCACGGCGGCGATCCGGGCGAGCATCGCCGACGTTCAGCACACGCTGCTGCTCTCGGTGGCACTCGTGGTGCTGGTCGTGTTCATCTTTCTGCGAGACGTGCGGGCCACGCTCGTGCCAGCCGTGGCGGTACCGGTATCGCTGGTGAGCACCTTCGCCGCCATGCACTTCCTGGGCTACAGCCTCGACAACCTGTCGCTGATGGCGCTCACGATCGCAACCGGATTCGTGGTGGACGACGCCATCGTGGTGCTGGAGAACATCGCGAGGTACCGTGAGGCCGGCATGAAGCCGATGGCGGCGGCGGTCGCGGGCGCCCGGGAGATCGGGTTCACGGTGCTGTCGATCAGCGTGTCGCTCGTGGCCGTGTTCATCCCGATCCTCTGCATGGGAGGCATCGTGGGGCGGCTGTTCCGCGAGTTCGCCGTGACGCTCTCCGTGGCGATCGGGGTGTCGATGGTGGTGTCGCTGACGCTCACGCCCATGATGTGCGCGTGGCTGCTGCGGCCCGCCTCGGCACAGGAACACGGCTGGGCGTACCGTTGGACCGAGCGGGGTCTCGCGGCGATCACCGACTGGTATGCACGGGCGCTGGCGGTGGTGATGCGGCACCCGCGGCTGACGATGGCTGTCAACCTCGCGACGATGGCGCTCACTGTCTATCTCTACGTGATCGTGCCGAAGGGATTCTTTCCGCAGCAGGACAACGGCCGCATCGCGGCCACGCTCGACGCCGATCAGGACACGTCGTTCCAGACCATGAGCCGGCTCCTCACGACTTTTTCCCTGGCGATCCACGAGGATCCGGCCGTGGCGGGCGTGACCGGCTCGACGGGAGCCGCGACGGGCGGCAGCCCCAACACAGCGAGGATGTTCATCACGCTCAAGCCGAAGGAGGAACGCGGGCTCGACGCCGACCGGGTGGTCGACCGCCTGCGGCAGTCCTTGGCTTCCCTGCCCGGCGCCATGCTGGTGATGCAACCGGTTCAGGATCTCCGTATCGGCGGCCGCCTGAGCAGTGCCCAGTATCAATACACCCTCCGGGCCGACACGCTGGGCGACCTCAACACCTGGGGCCCGAAGCTGCTGGTCGCCATGCGGGCGCTGCCCGAGCTGGTCGATGTCCGCAGCGACCAGCAGAACCGCGGGCTGCAGGCGGGGCTGATGATCGACCGCGACGAGGCCGCCCGGTTTGGCGTCACGCCGCAGCAGATCGACGACGCGCTCTACGACGCCTTCGGACAGCGGTACGTCTCGATCATGTACCGACCGCGAGGCCAATACCGTGTGGTGCTGGGGCTGGAGCCCGAGTTCCTGGAGGGGCCGGAATCGCTCCGGTTTCTGCGGGTGACGGGCCGCAACGGGGCGCAGATTCCGCTCGATTCACTCTGCAAGTTTGCCCCCGCCAGTGCCCCCTTGATGGTCAATCACACCGGCCAGTTTCCCTCGGCGACGGTGTCTTTCAATCTGGCCCCGGGCGTGTCGTTGGGCGAGGCGGTGGAGGCGGTGGAGGCGGTCGTGGACGATCTGGCGATGCCCGCCACCGTGCAAGGCCGCTTCGCTGGCACCGCGCAGATGTTCCGCGCCTCGCTGGTCGATCAGCCGCTGCTCATCCTCGCGGCGGTGATCGCGGTCTATATCGTGCTGGGAATCCTCTACGAGAGCTTCGTGCATCCGGTGACGATCCTGTCGACGATTCCTAGCGCCGGACTGGGCGCGCTCGTGGCACTGCTCTGGTTTGGCAAAGAACTCAACGTGATGTCGCTGATCGGCATCATCCTGTTGATCGGGATCGTGAAGAAAAATGCGATCATGATGATCGACTTCGCACTCGATGCGGAGCGGACGCGGGGCCTGAAAGCATCCGACGCCATCGTGGAGGCCTGCATCCTGCGGTTTCGGCCGATCACGATGACGACACTCGCCGCCCTGCTCGGCGGACTGCCGCTGGCGCTCGGCACCGGTCCGGGGGCGGAGATCCGCTGGCCGCTCGGGATCGCGATCGTCGGCGGACTGATCGTGAGCCAGTGCCTGACGCTCTTCACGACGCCGGTGGTCTACCTCGCCCTCGACCAGTTGCGGCGCAGACCGCGGCCAGCGTGAACGCGATCCCATCGCTTCCGCTCCGGGCTTGGATGAGTGCAATCAAAGCCCCCGGCGGAAGCCGGGGGATCATCGGTTGGAAATTGGGTCGCGTCACGGCTCGGGCGGGATCGTTCGGCCGTGCGGATCGCTGGTCCGCATCCCGACCTCCGCCTCGATCCGGCGCCGGACCTCGGCCCCGAGATGATGTTCGATCCACTCGGCCGGCGGGTGGAGATGATCGAGCGGGAGGTCGGCATGCCGACCCAACCACGACTCCCAGAGCCGATGCGACCGCACCACCGTGTCCGCCTCCTCCCGGCCGCGGGCAGTGAGCATCGAGCCACGTGGCCCTCGCGTCACGCGGCCCGTGATTGACAGCCAGATGTCTGCGAGGCGGTCGCCGACCGTCGGCCGCACCAACGTCGTCACCGCATCACCACGTGCCGCGGTCTCCTCAGCCCGCCAACACGCGGCGAGCCTGTCTTCGCAGGCCACCCGCCAGGCAAACCAGCCGTGGTTGCAGAGCCTGGCCACGATCCCGTCGTCGGGCGTGAGCAGCACGCATACCAGGTATTGCACGCCGAGCACGACGGCGATCATGCCCGCGGCACTGGTGTTGTATCGCCACGCGACGAGGTAGCCGATCACCGCGGCCGCCACGCCCAGCAGGATCGACAGCACGGCGATGCGATGCAGTCGCCGGGAGAGCAGCTCGGCCGTGGCAGCCGGCACGACGAGCATGGCCACGACGAGGATCGCCCCCACGGCCTCAAAACCCGCGACGGTGGCCAGCGCCGTGGCCACGAGCAGCCCTGTCGTGACCGCAGCCACTGGCACGCCAGCCGCCCGGGCCGCCGCGGCATCGAAGGCGGTGAACACCTGCAGCTTCCAGGTGGCCAGTGCCGCCACGGCCAGCATGACAAACACGACTGCAGCCGTCAGGAAGGCACGCGGCACCTCGGCCCCCAGGATGGGCAGCGTGTCAAAGGGCACCAGCTCCAGCACGCCATGGAGGATGCAGGCCGGATCGAGATCGATCCGGGACGCCGCGGCCGTCACCATCACGACCCCGAGCGCGAACAGCGAAGTGAACGTGACCCCTGCACCAGCATCCTCGGCAAGCCCCCCTTCGGTCCGCAACAGCTGCGTCAGCCAGACCGTGAGGAGTGCCGCCGCCACCGCGCCCACGAGCACGAGCAGGCCCCCCGGTCTGCCACCCGCGAGCACCGCCACCACGATGCCGGGCAGAACGGCATGGCTGATGGCGTCGCCCACGAGGCTCATCCGGCGGACGACCAGCAGCGTGCCCACCAGCGCGCAGCCGGCCGCGACCATCGCCGCCGTGGCGATCGCCCAGGCATGCATGCCGCCACCATCGGTGAAAAAGGAAAGGGGCGTCATTTTTTCTGATGGGCCAGCCGCTGTCGGTGGCGGGCCCACCAGCCGCGGTCCGGCGCCACGACGAATGAAACGGCAAAGATGAAGGCGGCCGCCAGCACCACCAGTGGCCCCGTCGCAAGGCGGGGCACGACCGCACTCACGGCCACTCCACACAGGGCTGACACGACGCCAAACACCCCCGAGAGCAGGAGCATCGTCGGCACGCGGTCGGTCCACTGCCGGGCGGCCACCGGCGGAATCACGACGAGTGCCGTGACGAGCACCGCGCCGGCGGCCGGCAATCCCGCGACCACCATCACCGCGACGAGCATCACGAGACAGTAGTCGATGAGGGCCACCGGCCAGCCCGTGGCGGCGGCAAACGAGGAATCGAAGGCGACGAGCGTGGCCTCTTTGAGCGACAGCACCAGCAGCAGCACAGCGGCCGCGGAGACGGCGGCCAGAAGCATCGCGTCGGCAGTCGTGAGCGCCGCGGTGTGGCCGAGAAGAAACTGCTCCAGGCCGGCGCCGCCGGGGATGCCTCGGGCGGTGATGCCGGAGACGAGCGTGATGCCGAGACCGAACGACACGCTCAGAACGATCGCCGTCGCGGCATCGTCGCGTGTGCGACTGCACCGCTTCAAGAGCACGAGCACCCCGAGGGCGACGAGCCCCGAGATGAAGCCACCGACGAGCAGCACCGGCAGGTCGCGGCGGCCCGTGGCCAGAAACGCCAGCGCCACGCCGACGAGTGTGGCATGGGCCGCGGCATCGCCGACCAGTGCCCGCTTGCGGAGCACACCGAAGCAGCCGATCACGCCCGCGGCGAATCCCACGGCCGCCACGCCGCAGGCCACCACCAGCGTGTTGTGGGAGATCGCCAGGAGCGGCTCGATGCAGATCGGGGCGGTCATGACGTCCGCCCCCGCTGCTCGACCGCGCGTCCCAATTCGTCGAGCAGATCGAGCCGGCCTGCGTAGGTCCGCTCCAGGTTTTCGGGCGTGAGCACGGCGGCCGTCGGACCTGCGGCCACCAGGCGCATGTCGATGAGCGCCACGCGGTCGAACCATTGGGCGGCGGTCCGGAGATCGTGGTGCACGACCACGACCAGCCGGCCGGCATCGCGGAGTTCGGAGAGCACGCCGAAGATCAGTTCCTGCGACCTCGCATCGACGCCAGCCATCGGTTCGTCGAGCACGTAGACATCCGCCTGCTGGGCCAGGGCTCGGGCGAGAAACACTCGCTGCTGCTGCCCCCCCGAAAGCTTGCCGATCTGCCGCCCCGCCACGTCGGCAAGGCCAACACGCGCGAGGCTCTCACCGGCAAGGTCACGCTCCCGGCGGCCCGGCCGGCGAAACCAGCCGAGCCGGCCGTAGGTTCCCATGAGCACGACGTCGCTCACGCTGACGGGAAAATCCCAATCGACCGTTTCCCGCTGCGGCACGTAGCCGATCCGGCCACGCACCTCGGCAAACGGCCGTCCGAAGAAGGTGATCGTGCCGCCAGTCAGTGGGATGAGGCCCAGCGCTGCTTTCAGGAGCGTGCTCTTCCCGGCACCATTGGGCCCGATGATGCCGAACAAGCCGGGCTCGTCGATCGTCAGGTCGACATTCCAGAGCACCGGCCGCCGTCCGTAGGCGACCGTCACATCGTGGAATTCCAGGATAGGCTTTTGGCCAGGCTCATGGATCGGCTCATGGATCGGCTTGGGGATCGGCTCACCGAGCGGCGGATGCATGTCGCTACCGTTTTCCAGTCAGTCCGGCGTGAATCGTCTCGACGTTTGCCGCCAGCACTTCTTCGAGGGTCTCAGCGCCGCTCCCCGGACCACCGAGGGCATCGGAATACAACTGGCCACCCATCGCGACGGCATGGCCACGGGCCTGCGCGCCCTCGCGGAGTGCCGCGACGTTGCGTTCGGACACACTCGTCTCCACGAATACGGCCGGGATCTCTCTCGAAACGATCAATTCGACCAGCCGGTTGATGTCGGCGAGACCTGCCTCGCTCTCCGTGCTCGTGCCCTGCACTCCCACCACCTCGACGTCATACGCCCTACCGAAGTAGCGGAAGGCGTCGTGCGCCGTGACCAGCACCCGCCGCTGCTTCGGAATGGTCGCCAGGCGGTCACGCAGCCTTCCATCGAGCGCCTCGAGGCGGGCGACGAAGTCGGCCGCGCGGGCCTGGTAGTGTGTGCGGCCGTCAGGATCGAGTTTCGCGAGAGCGTCGACGACCGCGGGCACGCACAGGCTCCAGAGCCGCGCATCGAACCACACGTGCGGGTCGTAGAGGTTGTCGGCAACGGGCAGGAGTTTGTCGCGGGGCAGCGCATCGGCAACAGCAGTCACGGGCACGCGTCGTGCCAGCCGGGAGAGCAACTCGGAAAGCTTCCCCTCCAGGTGCAGGCCCGAGGCGACGACAAGCTTCGCCCTGGCGAGCCGATCGGCATCGCGGGGCGTCGCCCGGTAGGAATGCGGATCGATGCCGGCCCCCATCAGGCAGTCGACGGCCACCCGGTTACCGCCAACCTGCCGCACGAGATCCGCCACGACCGTGGTCGTCGCGACAACAGTTGCGGCCGGCGGTTCCGCCCGTGCGGCTGGGAGCACCACCGCCATGGCAGCGGCGGCAGCCACCGCGAGGGCACGGGATTTTGGGTTGTCAAAAAACATTTTTTGATCCGCCAAAAAGATAGCCGATGCGGCCAAAAAACGCAATCCTCGAGAACCGGCGCGTTGACCAAAACAGAGCGTATTCTTAAGTTCGGGAAACCTGTTCAGTGCCCCAGGAGCGAAGCCGTGGAATCGACCTACTTCAAGCGGTTTCGGATGGATGCGGATCTGTCGCTGGAGCGGTGTCCGGCCCCGATGCGGCCGGAATACCGGTTTGTGCCCTGGAACGAGGCCCTGGTCGATGTCCATGCCCGGGCGAAATTCCGTTCGTTTCGCGACGAAATCGATGCCTTGGTGTTTCCCTGCCTGGGCAGTTTCGAGGGCTGTCGGCGGCTGATGCGGGAAATTCGCAACAAGCCCGGGTTCCTGCCGCATGCGACCTGGCTCATCGCCTTCGGGCGATCGCCCGAAGATCTGCAGTGGTGTGGCACGATTCAGGGGGTCGCCGCCCCGGGCGGCAATGGCCTGATCCAAAATATCGGTGTGGTGCCTGGACACCGCGGCCTGGGGCTTGGAACGTGCCTGATCGAACAGGCACTCCAGGGCTTTCGCCGGCACGGGCTCCGGGTGGCATCGCTGGAGGTCACGGCCGACAATAGCCGTGCCGTCCGCCTCTATCAGCGGCTGGGTTTCCGTCGGGCGCGAACCGTGTACAAAGTGGTGGATGGCTGCACGGTGGACGAGTGCCCGGCCGGAGTCGGCAGCGTGTCGGCCCAGGCGGGCCGCGACCATTCAACCGCGTCTGTGGCCACCTTGTCATGATCCCACGTTATCCTCGGTGCCCGTGAAGCAGACCCTTTTTTCGACGACGCTCGACAACGGCATCGTGCTGCTCGGCGAGGAACTCCCCGGCCTCGAATCGGTGGCGGTGGCCTTCCACACACCAGCCGGCGCCGTCCACGACGGCAGCGGCCGGTGCGGCCTGGCCTCGCTTTCGGGCGAGATGATGCTCCGTGGCGCGGGCATTCGCAGCAGCCGGCAGATCGTCGAAGATCTCGAGGGGGCCGGGGTGCAGTGGGCCCAGGCCGTCTCCATGAGCCATGCGAGCTTCTCCGGGGCCATGGTCGCCCGGCAGCTGGCCGACGCTCTGCCGATCTACGCCGACATCCTCCGGCGACCGCTCCTCGCGGACGAGGAACTGGAAAACGCCAGGCAAATGGTGCTCCAGAACCTGGCCGGCACCGAAGACGACCCCGCCCACCGGGCGATCCTTTCATTGCGTGAGATCCACTATCCGGCGCCGTGGGGCATGCCGTCCGAAGGACTCTCGGCCGATGTCGAACGCCTCTCCGGGGAGGACATCCGCGACTTCGTCGCCGCCCACGTGCAGCCGCGCGGCGCGATCATCGCCATCGCTGGCCGCATCGACTGGGACGACTTCGTACCGCGGATCGAGCAGCTCTTCGGAGACTGGAAAACGGGCAGTGCGGAACCGGTCGAGACAGGCCCTCGCGGGCCGCGGGTGAAGCATGTGCCTCATGACTCGCAGCAGACGCACATCGCTCTCGCTTGGTCGGCCCCACCCTACCACTCGGACGACTCCTACGAGGCCACGGCGGCACTCGCGGTGCTCGGCGGCGGCTCGAGTTCGCGTCTGTTTTCCGAGGTCCGCGAGCGACGCGGCCTCTGCTACAGCGTTTCTGCCGGATACCAGACCCACCGCGACTTCGCGATGGCCATGTGTTACTCAGGCACCACGGCGGCACGGGCGCAGGAGACGCTCGACGTGATGCTCGCCGAGATCCACCGGCTGCCGGGCACGATCCAGGAGGCAGAATTGGAGCGAGTCAAGGCACGGGCCAAAAGCGCGCTGGTGATGCAGCAGGAGTCGAGCGCAGCGCGGGCCGGCGCGATCGCCCGGCAATGGTACCACCTCGGCAAGGTGCGGACGCTCGCCGAGGAATTGGATCGCTACGACCGCCTCAGTGTGCGGTCGATCGAGGGGTGGCTTGCGAAGCACCCCGTCCGCGATCTCTCGGTCGTCTCACTCGGCCGGGAACCCTTGGAGGTGCGCGATGCGGTTTCTGCATGAACGCCTCGACAACGGGCTCGACATCATCGCCGAGGTGACCGACGGCGCTCTTTCCACGAGCATCGGTTTCTTCGTCCGCACCGGTGCCCGGGATGAAAGCGACGACCTCTGGGGGGCGAGCCACTTCCTCGAACACATGGTGTTCAAGGGCACGACCGACCTGTCGGCCGACGAGATCAATCGGCGATTCGACTGGATGGGCGCCAGCGCGAATGCGTTCACCAGCGAGGAGGACACTGTCTACCATGCCGCCGTGCTGCCATCGCAGCAGCATGAGGCGGTGGATCTCCTGGCCCGCATGATGCGGCCGGCCCTGCGAGAGGAGGATTTCTCCACGGAGAAACTCGTCATCCTCGAAGAGATCCGCATGTATGACGACCAGCCGCCGTTTGGCGCCGATGACCGTTGCCGGGCGGCGTTCTTCGGGCAGCACCCTCTGGCGAGGAGCGTGCTCGGTACCGTTGAATCGATTCAGTCGCTGCCCGTGGAGGCGATGCGGGAATATCACGGCCGCCGTTACAGTCCGGGAAACATCGTGCTTGCGGCGACGGGTGCGGTCGACTTTCCGGCGCTCCTGGAATCGGCCAAACGGCTCTGCGGAGGCTGGGAGCCTCGGGCGATTCCGGACCGACGTCTGCCGATGCCCAAGGCAAACGGCGACCATCTCGAACGGATCGTCCGCCCCACCGCCACGCTCGAATACGCGGTGCGGATGTCGGCGGGACCGGCCGGTGACGATGACGATCGCTTCGCCGCGAAACTGCTCTCCGTGGCGCTCGGTGACGACTCGGGAAGCCGTCTCTACTGGGCGATGGTCGATTCCGGCGACGCCGAACATGCATCGTGCCACCACCACGACTTCCTCGACGCCGGACTGATGATCACGCAACTTTCCTGCGACGCGGCCGACGTGGACTCCCTGCTGGCCCGCATTCTCGATGTCTACCGCCAGGCCGCGACAGGGGGAATCAGCCAGTCGGAGTTCGCCCAGGCCCGCAACAAGCTCGCCGGCCGGGTGGTGCTGGAAGGCGAGCGCCCCCGGAGGCGGTTGTTCCACGTCGGCCTCGAATGGGCGCACGGCGGCGGCTACCGCTCGGTGGCCGACAACCTCCGGATCGTCGAAGGGCTGACGGTCGATGATCTGCACCGCGTTCTCGCCCGCTGGCCGCTCGACGGCCCCGGCGTGACCGTTCTGGCCGGGCCTGCCGGCACGGAGCCTTCCACTCCTGCCGCAGCGCGGTCATAATAACGGTCACGATCATCGGGGGGGACGGCGTCATCATCGGCTCCGCCCCCGCGGCTTGAATCGTTTGACTCCATCCTCAAACGTCCGTCATTCAGGTCCTCCACTTCATCCACCCACACGCTCCCATGACCCCGCTCTTTGCCAATCGTTGGTTGGTTGCCGTTCCTCCCATTTGGCTGCTCGGCGTCGGCGCACTGATCACGCTCGCCGTTCTGGCAGTGGTCTGGGCCATTCTGCTGGTGGTGGCACCACGGGCGGCCGCGGAGGCCCGCACGAGCCTCCGCGATGGCTTTGCCGGACCGATGGCCTGGCTCCTTCTCACGCTCGCCGGCGTAGCGGTCGCATGTGCGCCGCTCGTGCCGATGGGACAGATCTGGCGATCGCTCGTCCGGCTGACGTCAGCCGACATGGTATCGGTCAGCACGACGGTGCCGGCTGGTGCCACGCTCCAGGAAATTCCGCTCGATCTGAGGCCGCAGGAACTGGCCTCTTTGGAACTCAAGAGCGACGCGCCGCTGCTGGTCCGCACGCAACAGCCGATCGAGGGCTTCGCGCTGTCGAAGGTGCCCGACGTGGAACTCGACGCGACCAACAGCAACCGGTGGTCGTGGAAGCGCGTCGAGGGTGGCACCAATCCGTTCCTCGGGGCACGGGCCAAACTGGAGGCCACCAACGCCTCTGACAAGCCGGTGCAACTCACCGCGAACTGGAAGCTCGTCCCGGAGTTTCCGCAGGCGGCGTTGCTGCCGTGGACGGTAATCACCCTGCTCACGCTGTCATTGGCCTACGGCCTGTTCCGGCTGGTGCCGCGCCGCATCGCGGCAGTCGCCTCAGCGACGACGAAGGAGGCGATCGGGCAACCGATCTTCGCCGTCGCCCTGATCGTGGGCGTGGTGGTGCTGCTGGCGTTCATCGTGATCCCCTACAACACCTTCGGCGAAGACGTGAAGATGCTGAAGGACAGCGGCCTTACACTGATCAAGGTGCTGGCACTGCTGGTCGTCGTCTGGACCGCGAGCGTATCGGTGGCCGAAGAGATCGAGGGCCGGACCGCGCTGACGGTGCTCTCCAAGCCACTCACGCGACCACAGTTCATCCTCGGCAAGTTCGCCGGACTGGTGCTGGTGGCGCTCCTCGTGTTCATGATTCTCGGCACGGTGTTGCTCGCCACGACGAGTCTCAAAGTCGTCTACGACGCCCGCGAAGGCTCCAAGCTCGATCCGATCTGGCGGGACTGCGCCGATGAAATGATCACCGTGGTGCCGGGGCTGGTGCTCTCACTGCTGGAGACGATTCTCTTGGCGGCCGTCAGCCTCGCGGTCTCCACCCGACTGGGGATCGTGCCCAATCTGATCATCTGCTTCACGGTCTACGCCCTCGGCCACCTGGTGCCGCTGATCGTGCAGTCGAGCGTCGGCAAACTTTCGATCGTGCGTTTTGTGGGTCAATTGTTCGCCACGATTCTGCCGGTGCTCGAGCACTTCACGATCGAGGCGGCTGTCGTGGGTGGCGTGCCGGTGCCCTGGAGCTACCTGGGCTGGGCCGCGCTCTATGCGGCTCTTTACTCCGCGGTGGCCCTGCTCGTGGCGCTCGTTCTCTTCCAAGACCGCGACTTGGCTTAACAAAAAACCTCGCATCGTGCGATTCCCATACAAGCCCTGAGCGCCAGCGACGGGATCTGTATTCATGCCGCACGATCCCCCGGCTCACGCCGGGGGCTTGTAAGCAGGCACGGATCGCGCACCCATACAAGCCCTGAGCGCAGGCGACGGGATCGTCCCGGCCACGATGGCCGGGATCGGCGGAAGCTCGAGGAGCTTTTTGATTTTTCGCTCCTGCTCGGGAAAGCACGACGGCCACGCGTGATGGCGAAAAAGCCACTGCGACGAGACTTCTGCCGGCCCGGCGGTGCAGCACCGTGTGCGCTACCGCACGAGGCCAGTGCTCGCGGTGACACCCACCATTCCGGCGCCACCAGTGCCCTGTTCCGCCAGCCCAGGCATCATCCAGGTGCCCGTGTCGGTCGAGCGGTGGGCCTGTGCCTGCGCTTTGCCGTCGAGAAAAATGAGCGTGCCTCCGCGGAGCCGACGCTCGATCCGCGGCCCCACTTCCACACCGAGAATGCCGGCCTGCTGGCTCCGACCGAGCGACGTCTTGAGTTCCAGCACCTCCCGGCCCAACTCATGATCGGTCGCGACGCCGACACTGCCGACCCACTTCGCAGGTCCATCCTGGATCACGCTTGAATCGGCCTGCATGCCAGCCGCCAGGTCGATCCCTTCGATGCGACTTTTCAACTCGGCGGCCAGCGAATCGCTGCCGGCACCCCGTCCCGACGGCCCCTTCACAAGCACGTCCATGGGCACGCCCAGCGGCAGTTCCGACGGCTGGGATTCGGCTGCGATGCCGCGGAGCGCCGATGCGACCGAGCCGACGCCGTTGAAGTCTTCCAGGCCCAGTCCATCGAACACGACCGGCGACGTGGCCGACGCTGTTGCCGTCTCCGACGCAGCATCGGCGACTCCGCATGAGGCGGTGGCCAGCCCCAGAAGAATCACGGTGATTCCACGCATGCTCACACCCTCCGCTGGCGGGCGACGATCCGTCCGACCACCCATGGATCGGCAGTCGCGGCCCGTCCCGCCAATCAATCCCGTGCCCCTCGTCTACTCGAGCACGCCCTCCTTATCCAACGCAGCCGTAGCGGGCTCACCCTTGTCGGGCTTCGCAGCGTCGCCAGCACCACCGACTGCGGATTCCACTGCCGCCTTCGGCGCGTCGGAAGTCATCGTGCCACCCACTTCGTTGGCCTCGACCTGCAGCCCATCCAGAATCTGCCGCAGTCCTTCAACCTGTACGGCGAAGGCCTGCGTCGCCTCGTTGAGCATCGCCCGCCGCGTCGCGCGGTCACGCTCGGCGGCCGCGTCGAATTGCTGCTTCTGCTGTTGGAAGTCGGTGGCCTGAGCGAGTAGCGTCCGCTCCATCTGCGTGATCGCTTCATTCACCTGTCGAATCATCGCGTCGCGTGCCGTCGCGTTGCGATCAGCGTGAACGGCCAGCCGCTCCATGATCTCCTGACGCGTCTGGGAGATGGCCGTGGTAGCCCTCGTTAGTTCCTGCCGCACCTGGTCGGCAGCGGCCCACTGCCCGGCCATGTCCGCACCGAGCGATTGCATCCGCTCCAGGCTCGCAACGCCCGTCGACTCGACCCTGGCGAGCCTCGCCTCCAGCGCGACGGCCGCGGCGCTCTGCCGGGCAAGGCCCTCGTGAAGCCGCGACAGCTCATCGCTGTTGGCGGCACTGAAACGATTGATCCCGTCGATGCTTTCCTGCACCGCGGCCTCGACGGCGCTGGTCTGGTGGACCAACCGCCACACGACGGTGGTGAGCATGAAGGAGAACGCCGCCACGACGATACTCGCGGCGGGCAGAAAACGCGCAGCGCTTGCGCTGCGGCGGGCTTCCTCCGCCATCTGCGACATACGATCGTCCATATCCATGGCTGCCCCCTGCTGATCGATGTGACACGGGAGTCCCCAGGCCCCCATACGATTGTCTTCGGCGCATGCCGTGGCCATCTTGACCGTATCCATCCCGGCTGTGCAGCCGGTTCGTCCGGTGCCGTCGCCACGATTTCCACCTGGCAGGGCGGCCATCGATGACGGTTGCGTCGACTGCGCAGGAACGCCGGCGTGCGCCGGGCGAAGGGATCAGGCTGCGGCGTTGGAGGGCACCGACACGGTCGGCGAGCCGGCACCCAGGCGGACGCAGACGAGGCCGTCGAGAATCCGCATGGCAATGTCGAGCGCTGCAGCACCGGCCGATGCCGGCACGAGGGCCGGCCGACGCGACCGCACCGCCGCGAGAAAGTCGTCGTGCTCACAGGCGATGGCATTGGCGTCGGGCACGGTCAGCGTTTCCCGCGGCAGGATGTCGGTGAAGAACCGGTCCTTGAGCGCGGCCCTCTCTGCCGGCGGTACGGCGGCTGCGTCGAAGTCGCCACGCTGGACCGCAGGAGACGGCGACACGACCTCGACGGTCTTCGCATTGAAGTCGGCGGCGACGACCCCCTGCGTGCCCCACAGCGACACCCGACGACTGAGCGTGGGATGGATTCGAGAGGCGGAGAGATCGGCGACGAGCCCGGAGGAGAAGACGAGCCGAGCCCGGACAGCATCCTCGTGGCCACCCGTCGCGACGAGCCCCTGCGACTCGACGCGCGTGAGCTTGCCGGGCTCGAGCGAGAGCACGAGATCGATGTCGTGGATCATGAGATCGAGCACGACGCCGACGTCGAGCGATCGGAACGTGAACGGTGCAAGCCTCGACGATTCGACCGCCACGACCCGACCGCAGCGTTCGACGGCCATCTGCCAGGCGGGATTGAACCGCTCCACGTGACCCACGGCGACGATCCGGCTATGGCGATCGGCGGCGGCCACGATCTGGTCCGCCTCGCGACGATCGGCGGCGATCGGCTTTTCGATGAGGAGGTCGAGACCCTGCGACAGCAGGGGAAGAGACACCTCCGCGTGAAGGCAGGTGGGAGCCGCAACGACGACCGCATCAGCCAGACCGACGAGCTCGTGCGGTTCGGCAAGTGCCCGGCAGCCATGAGCGTCGGCGACCCGTTGCCGCGATTCGGGCAAGGGATCGACCACGGCGACGAGTTCGGCATCGGCCCGCGCGGCGAGCAGGCGGGCATGAATCGTTCCCAGATGTCCGCACCCGATCACAGCTACCTTCGTCCGCGTCATGCCGCCCTCCTTTGTTCGCGGGCGCGTCCGTGCCGCCCTTCTTTTTGCTTGGTTAAAAACTCGAGCAGTTGCAATACATCCGGAAGCAGCATGCCCTGCGACCCCAGAATCTCCCGGGCGGAATCCAGCCCCACCTTCGCGCGATAGAGCAGCCGATGCGCCTCGGCCACCGCCTCGATCGCTTCCTTGGAAAAACCGCCTCGCTTCAGCGCCACCACGTTGATGCAGCGAGGCCGGGCCGGAAGCCCTTCGCAGAGCATGAACGGGGGAATGTCGTGAAGCACACGGGAGAGGCCTGCCACAAACGACCATCCGCCGATCGTGGCCCAGTGATGGACTGCGACTGCTCCGGACAACGACGCGCGGGAGTGCACGCGAACATGACCGCCCAGCAGCGTGCCGTTGGCTAGAATGCAGTGGTCGCCGATGCGACAATCGTGCGCCACGTGGCAGCAGGCCATCAGGAAGTTGCCGCTGCCGATCGACGTCACGCCATCCTCTTTTTCAGTGGCGCGATTGATCGTGACGCCTTCCCGGATGATGTTGCCGTCGCCGATCTCGACCCGCGTCCGCGTGCCGCGGTAGCTCAGGTCCTGGGGCCCCCCACCGATGACGGCGTTGGGAAAGATCTGGTTCTGCTCGCCGATCCGCACATCGCCCATGATGGTGACGTGGTTCTCGAGCACCGTGCCCCGACCGATCACGGCACCTGCAGACACCCAGCAGAAGGGACCAATGGTGACATCATCGCCGAGTTGCGCCCCAGGCTCGACGATGGCCGACGGATGAACTACGGCAGGCAGCCCCCGGAGCACAGTCCCGCGGGAGGGCACATCGCCCCGCATCGGCACAGTGGCTTGAAAATCGTCCATGCCGTGTTGTTCCGAGGATATGAGAGGCTTCAGGAGCAGACCGGCTGCAGACGGGCCGCGGCCAGCAGGGCGGCGAGGGCCCCATTGAGCCGGTGGCCACTGCGGCAGGCTCGGATGTGGGCATGGATCGGCCGACCGGCGAGCGTCAGGTCGCCCACCAGATCGAGGACCTTGTGCCGCACGCATTCGTCGGGCCAGCGGAGCGTGTTCCCAATCGGGCCGTCAGGCCCAAAGATCAAGAGGTCATCGGTGGTGGCGGCCAGCCCGCGGCCCTGCGCCCGGAGCCGCTCGGCATCCGCCGCCGGGAGGAACGTCCGCGCAGCCGCGAGCCCCATCCGATACGCCTCAGGCGTGACCCTCAGCGAGAGCGTCTGCCTGCCAATCGGACCGTCGCCGTAATCGAGTTCATAGTCGATCGAGAGACCGGCAAACGTCGGGGGCGATGCCTCGATCCAGGATGTGTCATCGCCGACCCGCACCACCGAATCGACCACGATCGGATCGATGGCGGTGCCCAGATCCTCGATTCCCACGGCGTCGATCGCCTCGACGAACGCCCGCGACGAGCCGTCGAGGCCCGGCATCTCCTCACCGTAGACCCGCACGAGGCAGCAGTCGACATCGAGGCCGGCCAGCGCGCTCAACACATGCTCCACCATCTCCACGCGGGCACCGCCGACACTGAGGTTCGTGCGGCTCGAAGCCTCAATGCGATAGTTCACACTGACGGGAATCGTCACCGGATCAGGCAGATCCGCCCGCAGGAACACCACTCCCGCACCGGCGGCCGCGGGCTCGAACTCGACGCGATTCTCCCGCCCGCTCCAGTAGCCGACACCCGTGACGGACACCGGCTTCCTAAGCGTGCGTTGCAACCGCAGTCGTGAGGCTTGATGCATGAGAAAACCCGCCACAACCCCGTGGACGAACAAGGCGACCCACAGTCAGTTAGCGAGTCCGCGGAGGCATCGCTCCTGGGCGACCAGTCTGATCGGCAACGGCAGCCCCGTTGAGCATCTTGAGGATGTCCGGCGTGATGTCGTTGCCGGCCTCGTAGAACACGATCGGCTTGGTGATGCCCCTCAGGATCTGATTGCGATCGGCGCCGTCCACCGGATCACCATCGAAGCGAAACACCACGGCGATTCCGTGCTCACGCGCAAACTGCGCGACGGCCTTCTCGACCTCGGTGTAGACCTGCAGGTAGACCTTCGCCTCGCGGTCCATGAAGTCCTTCTTCTGGAGCTGCGCGTTGACGTTGAAGTCGCCCTGCCCCTTGGCAATCTCGGCTTCCAGTTTCTTGTATTCCGGCGTCCCGACATTGAATCCCTTGAGCTGCTCCATCAGGCCATTGATGCGATCGCGATCCCCCTTGAGGGCATTCTCAGCGGCCATGACCTCGTCCTTCATCTTGTCCATGGCGCCCTTGAAGCGGGCATGGTTCTTGAAGATGTAGCCGACGTCGATCACGGCGACGTGGGACGACGGCGACGTGGGACGCACCTGCTGCGGCTGGCCTTGCGGCACGGCGACGGGAGCCTGGGCGAAGACGGTGGCATGCGTCAGGGCCACGATGGCCGCACACACGATACTGGCGATTTGCCTGTTCACGGAATGCACTCCTTGCTGGTTGTTTCTCACGCGCGACCCACGGCGCCGACCGATCGCCACCGAAACGATTCGTGGTCGGCCTCGGGTCCGACGGCGGGCGGAAGAATGACGATCCCAGCCGGATGGATCAAGGCCAAAAAACAGCCGAAAAGAGGGCCCAGAGCGGCCGCTTTTCGCTTCACTTCGGCGGATCGAGCGTGATCTGGAGCGTGACCTCGGCGCCGTTCCGCACCACCACCACCGGCACCGTCTCGCCCCCCTTGTGCTTCCGCAGGGCGCTATCGAAATCCTCGAGCCCCGTGACCGCACTCCCGCCCAGCCGAACGATCACGTCGCCCCCCGTCAGTCCGCCCTTCGCGGCAGGTGAATCCTTCGTCGCGCCGGTGATGGCGTAGCCCTTCCCCGGCTTTCCGAAGTCGGGAATGCTGCCGAAGTAGGGCCGGTCGCCGCCGCCACGGGCAAATTGCTTCGAGGCCACTTCGATGTAGGTGGGCCGTTCGGGCGCAGTGGCCAGGTCACGGACGATGTCGGTCACCATCTGCGTGATCCGCACCATGCCGTCATAGTTGATCTTCTCGGCAGTGTCGGTGGGGCGGTGATAGTCGCTGTGCGAACCGGTGAACAGGTGCAGGACCGGAATCTTCCGGGCATAGAAGCTCGAATGGTCGCTGGGCCCGAAGCCGCCCGGCTCCTTGGCCGCCTCGAACCCGCGGGCAGCAACGAACCGGTCCACGAGCGCGTCGAGTCCGGTGCCGGTGCCGGTGCCATGCACCACGATCTTGTTGCCTTCGAGCCGCCCCACCATGTCGAGGTTGACCATCGCGACGGTGTCAGCAAGCGGCACTGCAGCATTCGCTGTGTAGTGGGCGCTGCCGAGCAGGCCCCGCTCCTCGCCCGAGAAGGCCACGAAGAGGATCGTCCGCGGAAACGGCCCCTCCTGCTTGAGCCGCCTCGCCACCTCGACAAGCAGGGCCGTGCCGCTGGCATTGTCGTCGGCGCCGTGATGCACGGTGTGCTCGCCAGGTGCCGCGGAATTGGCGCCGCCGTAGCCGAGGTGGTCGTAGTGGGCGCCGAGCACCACGGTCTCGGATTCAGGAGACCGCTTGCCGGCGGAAGCGTCGGCGCCGCTCTTCGGCCAGCCCACGCCCGGCAGGATCGCCATCACGTTCTTGCCCTCGGTCTCGGTCCTTTCGACGGCCGTCTGGCCGCGGATTCGCCAGCCGGCGAGAGGGCCGCTCTGCGGCTCGAGCGAGTCGTCGATCCCCTTCTGGATGGCGTCGAGATCCCGGCCGAGCGACGCCTTCACCACGTCGTTGACCAGCGACCGGCGGATCTGCACGATTGGCATCGCGCGGTTCTCGGAGCCGTCGCCGGCACGGGTGAAGGCCATCAGCGTGTCGCCGTCCGCGTCGGCGTCGTTGCAAAAGATGATGCCCCCGGCCTCGTGCTCCGACGCATTGGCCACCTTGCGAGCCAGCGCCGCATACTGCGATGCCTGATTGCCGTCGAACACGCTATGTGGGTTGTCCTTCTGCGGCTCCTGTCGCAACACCACGACGCCGGCCCCCTTGGCAGAGCCGCTCTTCTCGGTGGCCGCGAGTGACGCGTAGTCGTCGTAGTGCTCCGCGGGGGCGGTGATGCCGTAGCCAGCGAAGACCAGCGGCAGGTCGAACCGCCCTGAACCACCCGCAGCCAGCGGCGTGAAATCCTCACCCAGTCGGAGCGGGATCGTCTTCGAGACGCCGTCCTCCCCGGGCGGGCCCACAAGCTCGGCCGTGTTGGCGTCCGCAGGCCCAAGCTTTGCGTCGAGCGTCATGACGAACCGCTGGAAGAGCGTCGCAGCCGCCGGCTCGCCGGCGGGGCGGTTCGAATCCACGTGCGGATCGCCGCCCACGACCGTGTCGAGGCCGATGCCGGACAGCTGTTCGGCGACCCAGTCTGCCGCCTGCTCGACCCCCTTCGTACCCGGCCCCCGACCCTCCCGTTCGGGAGCGGCCAGCCACTCGACCGCGTGTTTGAGCCGATCACGCATCGCAGCGTCGTCAGCCGGATCCGCTGCGGCCGTCATGACCACGGCTGAGAGGTGGAGTGTCAGCGGCAGCAACAGGGCGACCCCGACGCGAATTGGCATGGGCGTGATGCTCAGCATGGGCAGGTCCTTCGACACTTCATGAGGAAATCGTGAGTTCGCCGCCGCCAGGCCGCGAGGGACTCCCTGGCATTTTAGCCATACTCCCGTGACACGCAGCGCAGCGGGTAGGATGGGGACGGAAAATACCCCCGTGGAGCCTCGTCCGTGCCTTCCCTCTTCGTGATTCAGGGCCGCAATCGCGGCTCCCGCTTCGACCTCACGAACCACGAGGGGGCAATGTGCATCGGGCGGGAGGCGGGCAACTTCGTGCAGCTTGACGACAACGAGGTGTCCCGGCGGCATGCCGAGATTCGCCGGATCGGCGAGACTTTCGTCGTGGGCGACCTGAAAAGCTCCAACGGAACCTGGCTCAACAGCCGCAAGATCGAGCGGTCGGAACTCTCCAGCGGAGACCAGATCCAGGTGGGCCGCACGATCCTCGTCTATGCCCGGGACGGTGTCGACGTACCCGCGGCGGGACTGGTCGACATCGTGCCGGCGTCCAATGCCGCCGACGGTTCGCGGATCGTGCGGACGGCCCACGAGGCCGACATCGGCGGCAGTCCGCTTCCCGACGACACGCAGAATCGTTGGCTGGCGCGGGCCCGGAGCAACCTGCAGGTGATGTATCGCACGGCGCTTGCGGTGAGCCACACGCTCGACATCGACGAACTCCTCGGCCGGATCCTGCAACTTGTCTTCGAATGGGTCGAGGCGGACCGTGGCTGCATCATGTTGCTCGACCCCGAGTCGAAACAGCTCCGCACCAAGGCCCGCCGCGACCGGCGCGTGGGCGAGACGACATCGATGGCCATCAGCCGCACGATCCTCGACTACGTGCTCGACCGGGGCGAGGGCGTGATCACCAGCGACGCCCAGGACGACGACCGCTTCAGCGGCGGCAACAGCGTGGTCCGAACAGGCGTGCGGGAGGCGATCTGCGTGCCGATGCAGGGCCGCTACGGCACGGTGGGAGTGATCTATGTCGACACGACCGTGCCGCTGGGCGATGCGATCGAGCGTGGGCAGCGGCAGTTCACCGACGAGCATCTCAAGCTCCTGATCGCCATCGGCCATCAAGCGGCGCTGGCCGTTGAAGACACCACCTACTATTCCGCGATGGTGCAGTCGGAGCGGCTTGCCGCCGTTGGCCAGACCATCGCCACGCTCTCACACCACATCAAGAACATCCTGCAGGGTATCCGAGGCGGAAGCTACCTGGTCGACATGGGCCTGGAGAACGAGGATCTCGCCGTTGTCCGCAAGGGCTGGGACATCGTCAACCGCAACCAGAACAAGATCTCCTCGCTGGTGATGGACATGCTGTCATTCAGCAAGGAGCGTGAGCCTGATCCTGTGCCGTCCGACCTCGTGGCGTTGGTCACCGACATCGTGGAAACCGTCCAGCAGCGGGCGGACGAAATCGGCGCCGCAATCGATTGGGCCCCCCCCACCGACGTTCCTCAGTTGCTGTTCGACCCCGAGGCATTGTCACGGGCCATCCTCAACGTCATGACCAACGCGCTCGATGCAGTCGAGGACCGCGACGGGGCGGCGGTGACGATCCACGTCGAATGCGATACGGAGGCCGAACTCGTCCGCGTCATCGTCGGCGACAACGGCGGGGGCATGTCGCCGGAAACGATCGCCGAAATCTTCAACCTCTTTGTCTCGACCAAGGGCGCCCGCGGCACCGGATTGGGCCTGACGGTCAGCCGGAAGATCCTGCGCGAGCATGGCGGCGACATTCGCGTCACCAGCCGGCCCGGCGAGGGGAGCACGTTCGTGCTGGAATTCCCGCTGCGCACCGGAGACGACAGCCAGTCTGGCTGCGGCCCCGATGCCACCACGCCATGACTGCCACCACGCCTACCGCAGGCGAGACGGACGTGCAGACGGCTCCCCTGCCCGACACGGGCAGGCTGCCGATCTCGGCAGTGATCATCGCGCGTGATGCCGCCGCGCGGATCGGTGATGTGCTCAGGGCCTTGGAGATGTGCGACGAACGACTCGTGCTCGACTCTGGATCGACCGACGACACCGTGGCG
This sequence comes from Pirellulales bacterium, assembly GCA_044376405.1. Classification (GTDB taxonomy): domain Bacteria; phylum Planctomycetota; class Planctomycetia; order Pirellulales; family UBA1268; genus CAMCQY01. The sequence continues at coordinate 10,578 of JBILKZ010000010.1, read as the reverse complement.
TTGGCCCGCGCGGCCGGCGCCCGCGTCGAACACCAGCCGTTCCTCGGCTACGGTCCGCAGAAGCGGCGGGCCGTCGAACTGGCGGCCCACGACTGGATTCTTTCGCTCGATGCCGACGAGGTGCTCGACGACGAGGCACAAGCGGCCTGCGCGCGTCTCGATCTGTCCGACCCCGCCGCCTGCTGGGCCATCCGCCGGCGCACCTTCGTGGGCCAGCGCGAGATCCGCCACGGAGCATGGCAGGACGAACGCGTGCTGCGGCTGTTCAACCGCACGACTGCCGGCTTCAAGGCGATTGCCGTCCACGAGGAGGTGCAATCGCAGCGGTCCCCGCGGCCACTGGCCGGCTCGATCCTCCATTACAGTTTCGCCGACTGCCGCGACGTGCTGTCGCGGTCGCTGCGCTACGCGCCGCTGAAGGCCGAGATCCTGCGTGCGACGGGGGAGAAGACCGTCACCTGGATGCTGCCGCTCCGCGGGCTGGCGGCATTCGCAAAGAGCTACGTGCTGCGGAGCGGCTGGCGGGATGGGGGCATCGGATTCGTGGTCGCGCTCGGTCGGGTGATCGACTCCACGTTGCCACGTGCCCTCCTGCTCGCGGACGACCGCCACGACGAAGACGCCTGAGTGCGCTCCCGCCGCACGGCTCGGCCACGGTTCGGGGCTGCCCATGCCTCGTCGCCGGACGTTCGCTTCGTCGACCAATCCGCCGAGACGGATCGGTGCCCGCTGCCCTTCGCTCACTCGATGCTGACTGCGCTGGCCAGATCGCCTCCGCTTCGGCATCCTGCCTGCGCTGGTCAGCAACGCCGGCTCTCGAGGTATGGGCAGCCCCTCACGGATGATACCGATTCCATAAAAGCCCTGAGCGCAAGCGACGGGATGGGCCCTCCATGGACGCGAGCCCAGCAGGAACTGGTAGGCGCCTGCGAGCGTCAGCCACGCAGCGCGTCGAGCACACGCTGCATGTCGGCTGGGAGGGGAGCGGTGAATTCGATCCGTTCCCGAGTCACGGGGTGATCGACCGCAAGGCTGGCGGCGTGCAGGGCCTGACGCTCGATGAGTGCTGTGCCGGTCCCTTCTTCGGGAATCCCGAAGAAGGCCGGCTCGATGCGGGTGCGGCCGCTGTAGAGCCCGTCGCAGAGCACCGGGCAGCCGATCGCGGCCAAGTGCACGCGGATCTGGTGCGTTCGCCCGGTCTTGGGCGCGACCTTCACGAGGGCTGCCCCCCGAAATCGCTCCAGCACCTCAAACCGAGTCACCGCGTCGCGACTGGTCGAGTGGTCGCGGCGCACAGCCATCTTCTCGCGCTGGTAGGGGTGGATCCCGATCGGCAGATTGATTTCGTCACTGTCGAACTGCGGCTGTCCCTGTGTGATCGCGAGGTAGGTCTTCGTGACAGTCCGCCGCTCGAACTGCTTCGCGAGCGCGTGGTGGGCCTCCTCCGTGCGGGCCACCACGATCACGCCGCTGGTATCACGGTCGAGCCGATGGACGATCCCCGGCCGCGTCGGACCGCCGGCGTTCGAGAGTCCCGAACTGCCGGCGACCGCGTCGGCACGTTCGAGGTGCCACTTGAGCGCCCCGGCGAGCGTGCCCTTCCAGTTGCCCTTGGCGGGATGCACGACCATGCCGGCCGGCTTGTTCACGACTGCGATCCAGTCGTCGAGGTGCACGAACTCCAGCGGAATCTCCTCCGCCGCCGGCCCGGCCCGGGGCGGCTCCGGCACCGTCATGCAGACGATCGAACCGGCCCGCAGCTTGAGCGACGCCCGCGCCACGACACCATCCACCCGCACACCACCCTTGTCGATCGATCGTGCGAGAAACGATCGGCTCTGCTCAGGAAACGTGCGGGCGAGAAAGACGTCGAGCCGCGAGTTGGCGGCGGCGGCGTCGGCAGTCAGCACAATGTCGGTGCCGGGGGCGTAGCCCGCCAGACCACTCGCGCCCGCCTCGACCGCCGGGGCCGTCGGCTCCATCCCCTCACCCTCCCCAACCTCATCACGGAGCTCATCGTTGGGGGCGAAGCCTGTGTCGTCGCTACTGCCCGGCTGCGGGCTGGGCTGGCTCGGCGGCTGGTGCGGCGTTGGCTGGGTTTGTGACATTCGTGGCACTGGCCGGCGGTGTGATCTTCTGGGCTCCGAACCAATCGTACCACTGACGGGTCGACTCGCGACCGAGTTCGGCGGCCCGTCCGGCCGCGATCTGGGCCAGCGCGTCGGCGGGAAACTCGGCGGCCACAGCCTCGTAGCCACGGCTGGCCTCCGCCAACTGCCCGAGGCTTTCCCGGGCTTTTGCCAGTCCAAAGACAGCCCGTTCGCCGAGCAATCCCTGCGGCCTGCCCGACATCAGCGACGAATAGGCCTCGACGGCGGCCTGCAGCCGGCCCTCGGCCCGCTGACGATCGATGAACAGCAGTTGCGTGCCCTCCGATGCTGCGGCATCGGCCATCAGCAGCTCCGCCCAGCGGGCCGCATCGGTGCCGGGATAACGACGGACCACCTCGTTCAAGGAGTCCATCTCGCCCGTCGAAATCGCCGCCAGGCACGCATCCCAGCTCTGTGTGCGGGTGGCTTCGGCCTGCGACGATACCACGCCGTATGCCACGAAGGCGGCAAGGGCTGCGGCAAGTCCGGCCAGGATCGTGCCGAAGTAGGGACGAATACGATCGACAATCTTCAGCGTCGCCTCGGCGAGGTCGTTGTCGCCAACTTCCTCCTCTGCCAGTGCCAGATCGACACGGTCGGCATCGAGACCGCTCGATTCGTCGGCGTTCAGCCGCGAGCGTCCCTCCGCATCCGGCGGCATGCCGGGCCTTCTTCGACGGTTGTGCGATGATTTCTTCACGGCATGCTCCTGACGGCGGCGGCCGACGGCTCCCAACTGGAGGGAGCGGCGGCGGCGGTCGCGAGAAATAGAGACTTCCCGGCGCAGAGCGTCAAGCCGGACTGTGGCGCGTGTGGTAGATTCCGCGTCCCATGAATCCCGCCAACACGCCTGCCGCTCCCCAAAAGCCTTCGACCGGCCTCAATCCGGCGCAGACAGAGGCCGTGTGGGCGCCGGTGGGGCCACTGCTGGTGCTGGCAGGCGCCGGCACGGGCAAGACCCGCGTGGTGATCGCGCGGATCGCCCACCTCGTCTGGCGAGGCACGCGTCCCTCGCGGATTCTGGCCGTCACGTTCACGAACAAGGCGGCGAAGGAGATGCTCGCCCGGGCCGGCAAGCTGCTCAAGACGAAGAGCGACGAGAAGCCGGAGATTTCCACGATCCACTCGCTCTGCGTCCGCATCCTCAGGCGTCATGCCGCGCGGGTGGGCCTCCCCGGCCGGTTTGCCATCATCGACCGCGGCGAGCAGGAGTCGACTGCGCGCAAGGTGCTCAAGGAGTTGAAGGTGCCCGAGGCCACGCTCCGCCCCGGCGACCTGCTTGACCGCATCAGCCGCTGGAAGAGCGCGGCGGTGCGGCCCGACGGTGCGTTCGACGCGATCCCGGCCGATGCGCAGGAGTCATGGGAACTGGCCGCCGCCGGATACCGCCGCTACCAGCAGGCCCTGCGCACGGCGGGCGCCGTCGACTTCGACGACCTGCTGCTCGTGGTGGACGACCTCTTCGCCGAGCACGAGGAGGTCCGCAAGGCCGAGGCGGCGAGGTTCGATCATCTGCTCGTCGACGAATACCAAGACACCAGCGGCATCCAGGAGCGGATCGTGGCGGCGCTCGCCCGCGACCACCGCAGCCTCTGCGTGGTGGGCGACGACGACCAGTCGATCTACGCCTGGCGCGGTGCCGAGATCTCGCACATCCTCGAGTTTCCCCGCCGCTGGCCGGGAGCGACGGTCGTGCGGCTGGAGGAGAACTACCGTTCCACGCCGGAGATCATCCACGCCGCCAACACGCTCATCGCCCGCAACTCGCGGCGGCACGGCAAGACGCTCATCTCCAAGGCACCCTCCGGGCCGCCACCGGCGATCGTGCAGGCCCAGGATGAGATCGACGAATCGCGGCGCGTGGTGAGCGACCTCGAATCCAGACTCAAAGAAGGATCGGTCGCGCCGGCCGAGGCAGTGATTCTCTTCCGCACCGGCGAACAGACCCGTGTATTCGAGCAGGAGCTCCGCCGCCGGAGCATTCCCTACGAGCTCATCGGCAGCCGCTCTTTCTTCGACCGCCGTGAGGTGAAAGATGTGATGGCGTTGTTGCGGGTGCTCGTCGATCCCGACGACGACCTCGCCCTGTCACGGATCGCCAACGTGCCCCCGCGGGGCCTCACCGGAACGACGGTGCAGGCTGCTCGCAATGCAGGCACCACCGCGGGCCACAGCCTCTGGAAGGAACTGCTCGCCGCCCGCGACGCCCATCGGCTCTCGACCGCGGCGACGGCCGGCGTGATGGCACTCGAGCGGGTGGTCGCCCTGCGGGAAGGCGCGACGGCGCGGGGGGCCGGCGAGACCCTGCGGACACTGCTGGAGTTGATCGGCTATCGCGGCTTTCTCCAGAAGGAATACGAGGACGATCCCGCCGAACAGGAGGCCCGCTGGGACTGCGTGGAGCAGATGGTCAACGCGCTGGCCGACCACGAGCGTTCTTCCAAAAAACCGAATGCGGCCGGATCTCCCGATTTTGGGCTGATGGTTCGCGGATTTCTCGATGAACTCGTGCTCGACGTCACGGAGGCGGAGCGGTTTCAGTCCGACAAGCCGAAGGGCAACGTGCTCCGCCTGATGACCCTTCATGCGGCGAAGGGACTGGAGTTCGACTGCGTCTGGATGGTGGGGATGGAGGAGGGCCTGCTGCCGCACCACCGCTCGCTCAACGATGGCCTGCAAGCGATCGACGAGGAGCGGCGGCTCTGCTACGTGGGCGTCACCCGAGCGAAGAAACGACTCGCCCTCTCCCTCTGCCTCACGCGGATGAAGTGGGGCAAGAGCAAGCCCTGCAAGCCAAGCCGGTTTCTCTACGAGTTGACCGGCCAGGCGGAGAAGTTCACGGACGAGCCGGCGGGCGAACCGCCGACAGGAGCACGTCCGGGAGCATCCGCACAAGCGGGCCGAGGCCCCGCCCGCCGCGGGCGATCGAAGCGTACATAGCACCAAGGCCTCGGGCCAGGCTCGCGCCCCCTGCGTGCCACGGAAACCACGGCGCTGTCGGCCACACCACCAGTGGCATCCGCAGGATCGTGTTGTGCACCAGCGGCAGCAGCAGCGGATCGTGCACGCGGCCAATGCCACTGGCGGGCGAGGCAAGCGTGCCACCGGGAAACCCACCCCATGGCACGTTCGCGAGCGAGTAGGCCACCGCCGACCAGCCGTTGACGGCCACGACACCGTATTCGAGGTGCTCGACCAGTAGTTCCGCCCGCTGCCGATCCCGCGTGGCAAGCGTCGTGGGAATGGTGACGCTCGCCGCCAACGATCCCGGCAGGCCGTGCACGAGGCCGCCCGCCCGCGTGCAAAACGCTTCGATGTCATCAGCGTCGATCGCCGTCTCCGCGGCGACCGGCACGAACCATTCCCGCGCGACCCAGGCCCGATCCCGCTCGATGTCGAGCCCCGTGCGAAACACCCACGGCAGTGTGCCATCGGCTGGAGCCGACCGGCCGGCGATCGTCTCCCAGGCGTTCGATGCGCCAGGATACCAGGCCGGGCGGGCGGGCAGGCTCGCAAGCCGCCGGCCGACGAGCGTGAGGAATTCGTCCCGCTGCGGCCATGCGCGGCAGGTGACGACGAGCTTGGTGGCGATGCAGTTGAAGGAGGTGTTGTTGGCGATCGACGCCGCCACCATGTCGGACTGGCAGGCGAGTTGGGCCGGCGTGTAGCGGCCCGGCACGATGATCCACGGCGTGACATTCCCCAGCTCGCAGGTGATCGGCTTCGCGAGCAGCGGCTCGGCCCCGGCCAGATGCGGATCGCGGCCACCCCAGACGATCGCGTCAAAAGCTCCCTGCCCGCCCGTGAGGTGCACGTGGGTGACGAGCGGCGCGGCGACGGCGGCCTGCGCGATCTCCGCGCCGCCGGTGACGATCCCCAGTAGCCCCGCCTCAATGAGCGGCTCGAAGGCCACACTGAGCACCGGCTCGAGCGGCGCATGGAGCGGGTGCAGTTTCAGCAGGACGGCGCGACCATGTTCGAAGATCTGGCAGATGACGTCGGCGGCGGCGAGGCCGGACACATTGCCCGCCCCGAGCACGGCGGCCACGCCCCCCGATCGCGGCCGCTCCTCGGCCTCGCGGCGCCAGCTGCGATCGAAGGCGTCAAGTCCACCCGGATTGACGCACCGCACGGTGGCCCGGTGGCCGCGAAAGATCATTGCATCAAACAGTGCCCCCACCGGCATGACGTCGACTTCGACCATCGAGGCAGGGTCCGACGTTCGTGGAGAGCCGCCGGTCCCGGCGTGCGAGACCCTCGGCGGACGGCCGGGCCTCGGCAGGCCGCCCTTCGCGATCTCGGCCTGGGCGCGCGACGTAAGCAACAAAATCCGCAGCGTGGCCAGCGGCCCGGTGGCAAGCTCTTCTGCGAGGGCCGCTGGCCCGCCCAGCTTGATGGCGACGGCCGTGTGGGCCCACTTGTCGGCCATGTCGGCCACCCGCTCGGCGCAGGCACGCGCCAGCGTCGCGCGGGCGGAAGCGTCGCGGCCCACATGCCGCCTTGCGCCGGCGGCGAGCGACACAAGCAGGTCATTCAGCCGTTCAAGGGGATCATGCATGGGGGCGTGCTTCTCGACGTGTCGATCCAAAACATTCATCCAAGACCGCAGCGCAAGCAAGGATCATACCGGTGGCCGCACCAAGTATACGGATCCACTACTTGCCGATGCAGTGCCGCGAAAAGATCCGATCGATGAGGTCGGTGCCAAGTTCGACACCAGTCACCTCGCCGACCGCGGATACCGCCTGATGGAGCAGGCCGGCCACGATCGCTTCGTCGCGAGCTCCGCCGCTGCGGGCCGACTCCGCCGCTCCACATGCTGCCGCGACCGCCTCCCGGGCAGCCGCCACCCCCACCTGCATCCGCAACGTTGCCGGTGACCGGCCGCCGGGCAGCTTGGCCACGGCACCGAGAATCGCAGACCGGACCGCAGCGATGCCGGTGCCTGAGTGGCTACTCGTTTCGAATGCCGATGCGTATTCGAGACACGGGGACGGCGTGGCCAGATCGCACCGCGTGAAGACGTCGATCTGCGGCGAGGCTGAACGGAATGGCGGCAGGACTGTTCCGACGCAAGCCGCTGCATCGCTGCAGACCACCACCACGTCGGCGCGGGCAATCTCCGCCCTCGCCCGCCCTGCTGCCGCTCGTTCGATCAGGCCGCGAGCAGCCGTCCCGACAACGTCATCAGCCACGCCATCGACGATGCCTGCCACGTCAACCAGCAGGCAGGCGGGCTCGGTCGCGTCGATGTCGAGCCGGGCGGCGATCCAGTCCCGCGTGGTGCCAGGCTCATCCGCCACAAGGGCCGCATCCCGTCCGACGAGCCTGTTGAAGAGGCTGCTCTTGCCGATGTTGGGCGGCCCGACGAGCACCACCCGGGGCAGATCGGCCACCGCGCTGGCGTCGCGACTGGCGAGCCGGCCTGCGACCGCGTCGAGCGCCTGGCCGGCCGCCACGAGCCTTGCCTCGAGCGCCGCCCACGCCACCGCGTCGGCCACGGGCACGGCGTCGGGTGTGTGTTCGTCGGCGAAGTCGATCGTGGCCTCGATGTCAGCCGTGAGGTCGAGCAGCGTCTCCCGCAGGCTGTGCAACGTCTGGCCCACGCCGCCTGCCATCGCATCGAGCGCCGAGGAGAGTTCCGTTGGCGTCTTCGCATCAACCACGGCCAGCACCGCCTCAGCCTGGAGAAGATCGAGCCGGCCAGCGAGAAACGCCCGCAGAGAGAATTCGCCACCGCGGGCCAGCCGGGCGCCATGCCGACAGGCCGCGGCCACGACCGCATCGACGAGCGGCCCCGACGCAGGCAGTTGCACCTCGGCCAGCGGGCCACCGGTGGGCCCCTGCGGCCCCGGCCAGTGAAGAATCTCGACCGGCAACTCGCCCCAGTCGGCTGTCAGTTCGCGTGCAGCCAGCGTGGCAGCCACAAGCTGCGGAGGTTCCCCCTGTCGGACAAACCCGCCCGCCGTGGCCGCGAACAGGTCACCCAGCAGGCGGTCGAGCCCGTCGCCGGAGAGCCGCACCACGGCCCGTGCACCAGAGCCCCTGACGGTGGCAGGGGCGACGATCAACTCATGAACAGACCACATGGGCGATCACAAAGCGGGGCGCATTCAGCCATGCCGCAACAGCAGCCAGAGGGCCAGGAGCACCAGCGGCACGAGCACGCCCGGGTCGATGAGCAGGAGCCGCCGGCACGGCACGGCCACCGTCTTTTCAAGCGACGCCCATTTGTGCGGCACGGCGTGAAGAAAGGCGGGGCTGGCCACCATCGTGAGCATGTCGCGTCGGCTGCGATACCGCACGATCGCCACATCCTCGAAGAAGTCGGTGTCGCCACCCGCGGTGAGAAGGTTCGTGATCTTGCCGGCGACGAAAACGGGATAGCAGCCCCGCTTCAGCAGTTCTGGCAGAACTGCCCGCGAGTAGAGCCAGCCCGCATCGCGACCACTGATGACGCCTGTGGGTGTCGAGCCGTTGAGCGCCGTTCCGGGGCGATAGTCGGCTCGCTCCCGATACTCCATCAGGTTGACCATGTAGAACGGCCGACCGTCGTCGGCATTCATGAAGGCCTGAAACCGCTCCCGCTCGGCAGGGTTCAGATCGTCGTACTTTCCGCCGAGCAGAGCGGCCGCCTCCCCCGGCTGCAGCCGCCGCGTGAACCACGGCTCATGCCAGAGCACGAACAGGGCACACAACGCGATGATGCTGACGGAAAGAATCATAGGTCGCAAGCAATGACTGTTGGCGAAGGCGGTGGTTCAAAATGCAGTGTGCGGAAAAACGCCCGGAATGACAGTTGAGTTCGTCCAGCAGCGGCGAGACACCTTTTGGCCATTGGAAAACGTGCCCCCGCTCAAATCTCCCGATGCTGAGGAGCCGGTCGGAGGCACGCGCAGGAGCCGGTGAATTCTGCGACTCACGAACGATACAAGATTCGTCCAAGAGCCTCCCGTAGCAGAATCCGCCGGCGACGAGCATGCCGCAGCCGGCGACGCTGCTTCACGAAAAACACGACATCGTGTCGTTTTTTCTTGGCGGGCCTCCGCCCGCTGGTACTTACCCGGCCGTCCGGGCCTGGTGTTGCGGTGAACCGTCAGCGCTGCTTCTTCCGAGACTGCCGCTTCTGCCGGGCTGCGTCGCTCGCCGGCACGGCTGGTTCCTTGCTGCCGCCGAGTTTGACGAACGGCACGTTGATCACCCGCCCGTTGCCGTTGCCGCTCGCCCCTCCGCCCGAGGTCACGCCGGCAGCGGCCGTGGCGGGCAGCGTGTGCGGCAGCCAGAGCCGCTCCGCGATGCCCCACAGGCTCGACGCGATGAAGTAGAGGCAGAGACCGCACGGCACCTTGAAGAACATCAACGCCATGAAAAACATCATGTACTTCATCACCTGCTGCTGCACCTTCGCCTGCTCGTCCACCGCCGGCGGCATGAAGAGCTGCTGCTGCCAGAGAAACAGGCCGATCGTGGCTAGCGGAAAGAGATTCAAGTATGGGCCGAGCCATGCCTCCGGGGCCGACAGGAACGGCGGGAGCAGCTTTGACCAGTCGTAAAACATGTCGGGAGCCGCGAGATTGGAGCACCATCGCATCGCCGAACTGAAGAGGGGCGCCTGCCGCAGCTCCACGTCGGTGGCCAGCGACCTGTAGAGGCCCATGAAGATCGGGATCTGGATGAAGACGAGGAGGCAGCCGCCCATCGGGTTGTAGTCGTGCTTCCGCCAGAGTTCCTGCGTGGCCTTCGTCCGCTTCTCGGGTTCGTTCTTGTATTTCTCCGCGATCGCCTTCATCTCCGGCTGCAGCACCTGCATCTTCTGCGACGAGACGGCCTGCTTGCGGCTGATCGGGAACATCGCGCCGCGGACCATGACGGTGAGCAGCAGGATGGCGATGCCGTAGTTGCCGACGACGGCGTGGATCGCGTGGAGGATCGCGATCATGGGACGGGCCACCCAGCCGAACCAACCGTAGTAGACGAGGTCGTCCATCGCCGCGCCCCGCGCGCCGAACCGCGCGAGGAGGTCGGGCTTCTTCGGACCGGCGAAGATCTCGTACCGGTGCGACACCGGCACCCCCGGCTCGAGCGGGATGTCCCGCGACACGATCCGGCAGGTGACGTCGACGAGCTTGCGCCGGGCAGGCTCGGGAATGTCGCCGACCACGATCGGCCGCACCTCCGCCAGGGCCGGCACCTCGGGGCCCTCGGTCGCGGGAATGACCGCCGCCGTGAAGTAGAGCGCATCGACGCCGGCGAACGACAGCGGCTTGCCGTCGCGGACGGCCGAGGCCGGATGGTCGAGGGAGCCGTCGGCCATCTTCAGGCCGCTCACGAGCGTGCTCTGCTCCCCCACGAACCGCACGGCCACGTCCCGAACCGCCAGTGTTCCCCAGTCGCGGGCGATCCGCGCGGCGTACCACCAGCCCTCGGT
>JBILKZ010000009.1:0-53282 GCA_044376405.1 Pirellulales bacterium | reverse complement strand
CACCGCAGCGCTCGTACACTGAAAACCTCCCGGCTGGATCCCGGCTCGGAGGCGGCTCTTTTGGAACAGCTCGTCGCCCAACGGCGTGCTGTTCAAGGCATGACTGATGTCGATGAGGGCATGACCGAACCCAAGGATGGGTGAAGGTGCCCGTCTCGTCGCTGCAATCGGCCTCGCCGGGAACATCTTCCCGACAGGTCGGGGGGCGGTGCGCGAGGTGACGGTACGATGGTGAAGGAGAACCCACTGATGCGCCGATCTGTGAGCACCCTGTCGATGTCCCAACCTGAAAACAACTCCCCTCCGGTCCACAGCGGAACCGACCGCGATGCCCGGCCTGACGCAGCAGTCGAGCCTGCCGCGCCGCTGTCTGGTTCCAGCGCGCACGCCGATGCCGATCTGACGGCGTTGATCGTGGCTGGCAAGGCACAGGGCTATCTCACGTTCGATCAAGTCAACTCCTACCTCCCCGACGAAGCCGTCGACCCTGAGAAGATCGACTGCCTTCTGGTGGCGCTCGAGGAACAGGGGATCGAACTGGTCGACACCCCGCCCGAACCGGGCGAGCAGGTCGCCGCGACGAGGGTGCCAGCCGCCAAGTCGCGGCCTGCGCAGCCGCGCCGCGACGAGGCGATCACGACGGCACCATCAAACGCCGGCAACGATCCGATTCGGATGTACCTGGCTCAGATGGCTGAAATCCCGCTCCTGACCCGGGCCGAGGAGATCTCGCTGGCCAAGAAGATCGAGGTCACACGCAAGCGGTTCCGCCGCGCCATCCTCGGCTGCTCCTATTCGCTGCAGGCCACCGTCGAGACGCTCCGTCGCGTCCACGAGGGGAAGCTGCCGTTCGATCGCACGATCAAGGTCTCGCTCACCGAACGACTGACGAAGGAGCAGATCCAGGCGCGGATGCCCCACAATCTGCAGACGCTCGAACACCTGATCGAGCAGGACAAGACCGACTTCCGCCTGCTGATCAGCCGCAAGACATCGCCCGATGCGGCCCGCGCCGCCCGGATGCGGTTTCGCCGCAGCCGTGGCAAGTCGCTGATGCTCGTCGAGGAGTTGAGCCTGCGGACAAGGCGGGTGCAGCCGCTGGTGAAACTGCTCCGTGGCATGTCGGGCCGCATGGACGATCTCCAGCGGAACCTTCGGCTGATGGAGACTGGAGACATGTCCCGCGACGACCATGCTGACATGCGCAAGGAACTCCGCGACCTGATGCTCACGACGCTCGAAAGCCCGCGGTCGCTCCGCCGGCGGGTCGACATGTTCGCCCGGCTCAAGGCGGAATACGAGGCCGCCAAGCGGAACCTATCCGCCGCGAATTTGCGGCTGGTCGTGTCGATCGCCAAGAAATACCGCAACCGCGGCCTGAGCTTTCTGGATCTGATCCAGGAGGGCAACACGGGACTGATGCGGGCGGTGGACAAGTACGAGTATCGTCGCGGCTTCAAGTTCTCGACCTACGCGACCTGGTGGATCCGACAGGCGATCACTCGGGCCATCGCTGATCAGGCCCGCACGATCCGCATCCCGGTGCACATGATCGACGTGCTCTCGAAGCTGCGGACCACCTCGAAGAAACTGCTCCACGAACTCGGCCGCGAGCCGACGTCGGAGGAGATCGCGCAGTCCGCAGGCGTGGCGATCGAGGAGGCGCGCCGGGTGCTCGACATGGGACGGCAGCCGATGAGCCTCGACCGGCCCGTGGGCGAGAGCGAGGACGCCAGCTTCAGCGAATTCGTGGAGGACTCGAGCACCGTGAGCCCCACGCATTCCGCCACGCATGGGCTGCTCAAGGACCGGCTCGATTCGCTGTTGAAAACCCTCACCTACCGCGAGCGGGAGATCATCCGGCTTCGATACGGCCTCACCGACGGCTACACCTACACGCTCGAAGAGGTGGGCCGGATCTTCCGCGTGACACGCGAGCGTGTCCGGCAGATCGAGGCGAAGGCGGTCAAGAAGCTGCAGCATCCGGTCCGCTCGAAGCAACTCGAGACCTTCCTGGAAGCGATGCCAGGCTAAAGCCTGCTGTCCCAGCGGTGCGACACCATAACGGGCCGGCTGCTCAGGCAGCCGGCCCGGTGTTTTTCAGCCCTTGATCTGGTAACCTTTCGCGGCGGGGACTCTTCCTCGACCGAAACGAAAGTGACTCTATGGCCACGGCCGTCATCAACGAAATTATGCGGACGCTGCACCGCATCCATACCCAACTGTCCGACCTACGGGGTAGGATCGTCGCCGGCCCACGCCAGGTCGCGGCTCATACCGCACAGGTGGAGGCGGCGGAGGCGGCCCGGACGGGCGTGCAGGAAGACGTCAAGAAGGCCAAGATGGCCGCCGATCAAAAGCAGCTGCAGCTGAAGACATCCGAGGCAAAGATTCGCGATCTCGATGCCAAGCTCAACGCCTGCAAAACCAATCGCGAGTATCAGACGCTCACCGAGCAGATCGCGGCCGACAAGATGGCCACGAAGGTGCTCGAGGACGAGATCCTCGAGTCGCTCGACCGGGTCGACTTGATCAAGAAGACGCTCCCAGCGGCGGAGACGGCCGTGGAGGCCGCCCGCAAACTGCTGGGTGAGGCGAAGGCCCGTGTGGCCACCGAGGGAACGCACCTCGAGGCCGAAGTGAAGCGGCTCCGCGGAGAACTCGAGGCATCGGAGCGGGAACTCCCTGCCGACATCCGCGATCTCTATGATCGCGTTGTCAAGCAGAAGGGAGCCGAGGGCATGGCGCCCCTCGACGGCGAGAGCTGCGGCGGCTGCTACCACCAGATCACGGGCAACATGCATTCGGAACTGCTGGTGGGCAAGGTGGTGATGTGCCGCAGTTGCGGCCGCCTGCTCTATCTGCCCGAGAGGGCGTCGTCAGGCTGATCCGGCCAGGCGTCCTGATCGTCGTCCCGGCACGCGTCCGGCGACGCCCGACCCACGCATCGCGATTCTTGACACCTTTTCAGGGAGTACCACATGTCGTCCGACCGCATTCCGATGACCCGTGCCGGCTATGAGAAGCTCAAGGCCGAGGCCGATCAACTCGAAACCGTTGAGATGCCGAAGCTCGCCCAGCGGATAGCGGCCGCCCGCAGCGAGGGGGATCTCAGCGAAAACGCCGAGTATCACGGGGCGCGGGAGAGTCAGGGGATGATGCAGGCAAAGATCAATGTCCTCCGCGACAAGCTGGCCAGAGCGGTGATCGTGGAACGGGCGAAGGAAGCCGGCGACGAGGTGGTCTTCGGCGCGACGGTGGTCGTGAAGGACCTCAAGTTCGGCGACGAGGAGGTGTTCGTGCTCGTGGGTGCCGGCGAAGAGGACTACGACGCGGGCCGGATCAACGTGGCCAGCCCGCTCGCACAGGGGCTTCTGGGCCGCAAGGTGGGTGAGAAAGTCTCGATCGACGTACCAGCCGGGACGATGAAGTTCGAAATCCGCGAGGTCCGGTTCGACGACTGACTTCACACGAAACACGTGCAGCCCGTCTGCCGCGGAGGCACGTTGATGCCAAGCCTCGAGTCGCTGCGATTCACAAACCGGTTCACGCAAGAACTGCCCGGTGACCCCGAGCAGCACAATAGCCGCCGGCAGGTGCGGCAGGCCTGTTGGTCGCGTGTGAGCCCCACGCGTGTCGCGGCCCCCGCGCTCGTGGCCCATGCCCATGAGGTGGCCGACCTCCTCGACATCGAGGTGACGCCGGAGAACGAGCAGGCCTTCGCGGAGGTCTTCAGCGGCAATCGGCTGCTGGCCGGCATGGAGCCGTTCGCGATGTGCTATGGCGGACACCAGTTCGGGCACTGGGCAGGCCAGCTGGGCGACGGCCGCGCCATCAATCTGGGCGAGGTCGTCAACGGCCGCGGCGAGCACTGGACCCTGCAGCTCAAGGGTGCCGGGCCCACGCCCTACTCCCGCACCGCCGACGGCCTGGCGGTGCTGCGGTCGTCGATCCGTGAGTTTCTCTGCAGCGAGGCGATGCACCATCTCGGCGTGCCCACGACCCGCGCCTTGAGCATCGTCGCCACCGGCGAGAGCGTCGTCCGCGACATGTTCTATGACGGCCACCCCAGGGCGGAGCCCGGCGCGGTTGTCTGCCGCGTGGCGCCATCGTTCACACGGTTCGGCAACTTCCAGATCTTCACGGCGCGGCAGGAGATCGACGAACTGCGACGCCTCGTCGATTTCACCGTGCGAAGCGACTTTCCCCATCTGGTCCCGCAGTCGAGCCCGCCGTCGGCCGAAACGTTTGCCGCGATGTTCGACGAGATCTGCCAGCGGACCGCCGCGATGATCGTCCACTGGATGCGGGTCGGGTTCGTCCATGGCGTGATGAACACCGACAACATGTCGATCCTGGGACTGACGATCGACTACGGTCCGTATGGGTGGCTCGAAAACGTCGATCCCGACTGGACGCCCAACACCACCGATGCCCAGGGCCGCCGCTACCGGTTCGTCGCCCAGCCGCAGATCGGCCACTGGAACCTGCTGCAACTTGCCAACGCGCTCGTGCCCGTGGTGGGGAATCCCAAACCGCTCGAAGCCGGCCTCGATGCCTACGTCGATCGCTTCCAATCGGGCTACCGCCGGATGATGGCCGACAAGCTGGGCATTGGCCTGCGGGTCAACGTGGACACAGCCACGGGCGACGATCCACTTGTCGCCGATCTCTGGCCACTGCTGGCTGAGGTCGACATCGACATGACGCTCTTCTTTCGCGGCCTGGCGACGATTCGTGGCGGTGCCACCACGCCCGACGACCCCGTCAGCCTGCTGGCGGCGGTGTCTTCCGGCTTCTATGAACCTGAAGCCGGGGCGACGGTCGACCGGAATCCCCTCGGCGAGTGGCTCGCCCGCTATCAGGCTCGCATCCGCGAGGAGGCCATCCCCGACAGCGTCCGCTGGGGCCGCATGAACGCCGTCAACCCGCTCTACGTGCCGCGGAACTATCTCGCACAGCTCGCGATCGACAAGGCTGAGGCGGGTGACTACTCGCTCGTGCGGGAGATGCTCGAGGTCTCGAGGCACCCCTACACGGAGCAGCCCGGCAGGGAGTCCTTCGCGGCCAAGCGGCCCGAATGGGCCCGCCACCGTGCGGGCTGCTCGATGCTGTCATGCAGTTCGTAAGAGTTGGTGATGCCGCTCGGCTGTTCGGACTGAGTTCACAACGCACTCGGGACTCAAAAGGCCCTCACGCCCTGCTCCAGCCCGGCTTCGGCTGCGAATGAACCTTCGGTGCCGCGACCGCGGAGACCGCAGCGAGTCGGGAGCGAGTCGCCTCCACGGCCGACCCCGTGAGGTGCTCGATGGCAAGATCGAATCGCACGCTCGCGTTGGGCGCCAGCGGCACCACACGGTTCTGCGACTCCTCGAACGAACGCGGGTTGGGGAAGTTCGTTGCGGGCTCGAGACCGGTCACGTAGCCGTCGGCGAGGCCCGTCTGGTTCTTCCAGAGCGTGAAGCAGGGGAGCGTGTCGGTTCTCCACGACAGGCAGGCGGCATGGCGGCCCTCCGGGGCCACGAGCATCGCGGTGGCCATCCCCTTCTCGTCGGGCCGGTGCCGCATGAAGTGGCACTCCTCGTTGCGGCCGGCCCGCGGTGAATCGAAGCGATTCCATGTTCCCACGTCGCCCGCGGCCGTCTGGTCGCGCGGCGCCAGTTCCTCGACCGCGGTAACCAGTTCCGCACCGGGCCCGAGCAGCGGCGGCCCGAAGTTGACATGGTAGAGCATCTGCATCGTGGCCGGACGGTCGGAGATGTTTTTCACCGTGTCGGTCCACGAGACACGCTGCCGGTCGGCATGCAGCGTGAGCGAAGTCGTCATCCGCAGGGCTTGAAAGTGGAACCGCGTCTCGTCGACGGCGCCCGTCAGCGTGATCGTGCCGGCGGCATCGTCGAGCGTGACATCCAGGTGGTGCGCCGGCAGGTTGGCGATCCGGCCGTGCAGCGGATGCAGCAGGCGACCGGAATCGTCGAAGTCGGGAGCCCCGTTGCTCACCAGGCCGCAGCGGCACACGAGTTCGTCGAAGCCGTCGAGCCAGCCCAGCCCCGACGGCTCGGCGAGCGGCACGAACCGCGGATGCACCGGCCCGTGGACGGGCGACTGCCAGCCGAGCTCGAACTCACCGGCCATGATCTTCCAGATGCCGAGGCCGCGGTCGGGAAGCACGTAGACCTTTGTCGAACCCGCTACGAGTTCCACCAGGAGGACGCCGTCGCGGCGGCCGCCAGCGAGCCGTCGCGAGCGGACGGCGAGCGGACCGATCGAAACATCGACCTTGTCGACACCGAAAAACGACGCGCCGCGGTGGGACGTGATCAGCTGCAGTGTCTGCGATGACATAAAAGGCCTCCTCGTTGGCAAATGACATTCCGGACCGCATTCTACCGCGCGGGCGACGGCCCGCTCACTCCTCGACCCCCTCCCAGAGAGCCGAGCCGATGCGCACGAGCGTTGCCCCCTCCAGGATCGCCTCCACGAAATCACCGCTCATCCCCATCGACAGTTCGCGGAGCCCCGTCGCCGTCGGCACGCTGCCCGCGAGCTCGTCCCGCAGTTCGCGCAGCCGGGCAAACTGCCGCCGCGCTGCCACGCCACTGCCTTCTCCGTCCGGCACGGCCGCCATCCCCATCAGCCCCAGCACCCGCACATGCTGGGCGCGGGTGGCGGCTTCAAGCACTGCTGCCACATCTGCCTCCATCACTCCGGTGCGGCCCGGATCGCCGGCAAGATTCACTTCAACCAGCGCCTCGCAGACCAGCCCTGAGGCCGCCGCCTCGACCTCGATCGCCTCGAGGAGCCGCAGGCTGTCGAGCGAGTGCAACAGTGACACGAGCGGCAGCGTGCGGCGGATCTTGTTCCGCTGCAGGTGGCCGATGAGATGCCACCGCGGTGCGGGGGCATGACCGGCGAGCGCCGCTGCCTTAGCCCAGAGCGACTGCGGACGGCTCTCGGCCAGATCGAGACAGCCGGCCTCAAGCAGCATCTGCGTCGACTCCGCAGAAACGTACTTCGTGACCCCGATCAGCCGCACGTCGCCGGGTTCGCGACCGGCCACTCGACAGGCCTCGGCCACGCGGTCGCGCACCCCCGCGAGGTTCTGTCGGCAGCGGTCGGCGGGATTGTCCTCAGCGGCCATGACACCTCCCAAGCCAGCGGTCTCTCGAGCAAGTGAATCGGGATCAAGTGCATCTTGATCTAGTGGATCTCGATGTCCCGATCGACAGCGCCCGTCCGACCGATGCGGCCCATGAGAAATCCGCACGAGATATTGCAGCCGAGCACCGTGCGGTTCCGCGGCTCGTCGAGCGTGCGGTAGACCAGCCACTGCTCGAGACCTTCCTGAACGCGGAAACCAATCGCCTGGTGCGGCGGAAGGTTCTGCCGGGTGTCGGCCACCGTCAGCTGACGCCAGGTGAGCGGGCGTCCCTGCCGTGCCGGCTCGAGATCGAGCCAGAGCGGAGAATAGCACCGGCTACCGGCAGCATGATGATCGAGTGCGAGCCCGTCGGGCGTGACCGCGAAGCCGCCACGGCCGGCGGTCTTCCACTCGGGCAGGGCCAGCGGCAGCGCCATCATCCGCTGCTTCGTGTCGTAAACGAGGACCTCACGGGTATCCTCCGCCTGCTCGCCCTCGAGCGTGGCGGCCAGCGGCACGACCGATTCCATTCGCAGCCCGCTGTTGGCATGGCTCCACAGCGGTTCCGGCAGAACATCTCTGGCCTGGACGTCTCTGGCCTGAGTTTCGGCCCGTTCGCCTGTCTGATGCGTGATGGTGTCGGCCAGCAAGACGACGCGATCCCGCGGCAGGAGGACGATCTGTCGATCGATCTGCAGGCCGCCGGCCAGCGGCGCGATGATCTCCAGATAGGTCGCTTTTTTGTCAGATTCCCAGCAGGAGACGCTCCACGGTCCCTCCATCTCGAGCGGCTGTCCACCCTTCGAGGCCCGCCATTGCCAGGGCCCATCCACCAGCAGTCGATCCCCCACCGCGATCTCCAGATGGGGCACGGAGTCGCGGTATTCCAGCAGCACTCGGATCGCGTTCCGCTCCCAGCCGGAGCGGATGATCGCGATGGCCGCCGGCGCATCGTGCAAATCCCGAGGCAGCAGCCGTTCGTGCTTGCCTTCCTTCTTTTTCCGTCCGCCGACCGCACGTGGCCGAGCCTCAGCCTGCTCCGCCTCGGCGGTGCGCCGCACCCGCTTGCGGTCGGATTCCGCCGCGACGGCCAGCACTGGATCGGAAAACGCCGCCGGCATCCGGCCCGCCCCCACGAGCAGTCGGCCCTGGCCGCCGAGCAGACGAAGTGCCGTGGCCGCAGCCTTTGAAAACAGCTCCTCTGCGGGCCCGTCCCACGGCATCGAGCCGGTCGCTAGCCCGACATCCCGCGCCGCACTCCACCGCACCACCCGCTCGACCATCGCCGCCGAGCCCCGCAGGCTGACGGTTCCCTCGGCCGACACAAGCCGGCGGATCTCATCTCCCAGGGCCGAGACGGCATCGTGTTCAAGGCATCGGCAGGCTTCGATATCGCAGAACAAGCGTGACACTGTCAGCACGAACCGCGCCGACAGCGTGTCGCCCGCGGCGAGCGGAGCCTGTGTTGACCGCGCCGACTTGACGAGCCGCTCGAGCAGACCCCCGGCCGAGCCACCTGCCCGACGCGTCCGCGCCATCCAGGCCAACCCCCAGGTGGCGGCCTCACACAAGAGCCACCGTTCTCGCTCGACTGTCATCGACACCGCATCATCGAGGCAATCGCTAATCGCCCCTTCGATGAGCGTCATGTGCTGCATGTCCTGCGACCGGCGTTCGATCTGCCGGGCAAGACGCCGCAGGCGGCGACGCACATCGAGCGACTCGCTGACGTCCGCGATCGCCCGGATGCGACGGCCGGCAGGCCCGGCGCCCACCTTCGCCGGCGCGCGGCTGGCATCCGACCGCGACGTCGCCTCTCCGGCCGACGAGGCCTCGCTGTCGCCTGACTGCCCGTTGGACTCTGCCGCGACGGCCTCCGGCCGCGTGTCGGCGGCTGCCTCTTCCCGCTTGCCGGATTTCTTCCCAGATTGCTTGGGCTTACCGTTTCGAGTGTGTGTTGTGTTCGTAACCATGGGTTTATCCGTGCCGGGGAATCGCATGGGACTGGCTCGGATTCGCACCGGCCGTGAAGGTTCGGTATGGTACCTGACGGCAGCCCCGGCATCCACGACCCCTCCGCACCCCTACGCATCGCTCATGTGGCCACTCTTGTCTCCGGATACGGCCCCGAATCGCGGGGTTCTTCGTCGCTGCGGCGGTTTCACCGCGTCTGTCCTCGCAGTCCTGACGATCCTCATGCTGGCGACTGCGGCTCGGGCAGCCGACCCAGCGCCGCAGCCGGCCGTTCCTGATCGCCATCCGGAACTCAAACGCCTCTCTCCTTCGGACGAGGTCTGGATCGACGCCAAGAACAAGCGGGTCGTCGTGGGGGGCAAAATCGCCATCGACAAGGGGCCGATCGAGTTTTTTGCCTGTCCTCACGGCACCAAGGAACACGAGTCGATCGTGTCCGCCCAGTCGACCGCCCGTCTCGTGCACGTGGCGCTGCTAGCCATCGGCCTCGTGCCGGGCAAGCCGGTGTCGTTCGACCCCGACTACGTGGCCGCCACCGGGCCGGCGGTCCGCGTGACGATGCGCTGGACCGACGACACTGGCACGGTCCGCGAACTTCCCGCTCAGGAGTGGATCCGCGACACCCGCACCGGCAAGCCGATGCAGGAGCAGTGGGTGTTTGCCGGCAGCGCGTTCTGGACCGACTCGTCCGACGGCAAGGAGTATTACCAAGCCGATGGCGGCGATCTGATCTGCCTGTCGAATTTTCCGACCGCCATGCTCGACCTGCCGATCGAGAGTTCGCAGTCGAACGAGGCGCTTCTCTTCGACGCCTTCGAGGGCCGCGTGCCGCCCCGCGGGACCACCGTCGAAATGATCCTCTCGGCGGTGCCCCCGGCGGGAAAGTAGACGCCTGCTACGCGACATGGCAGTGGCTACGCAACATGGCAGTGGCTACGCGACATGGCAGTGGCTACGCGACATGGCAGTGGGCGAGGACTTCGGCAGGCGTACTGATGTAGCCGGTGTAGAACGGTCCAAACTCCGCATACCGCGCGCTCGCCTCGTCAAACCGCATCGTGTAGACGATCTCTTTGAGAAACTCCGGCCGCCGGGCCCAGAGCGTCACGCCCCACTCCCAGTCGTCGAGTCCGACGCTCACGGTGATGAGCTGCGACACGCGACCGCCGAACGTCATTCCCGTCCGGCCATGCTCCGCCATCAGTCGGCTGCGTTCGGCGAACGGCAGCGAGAACCAGTTTTCCCCCACCTTGCGCTTCTTGTTCATCGGATAGAAGCAGGCATTCGGCCACGGCGGCAGTTCCGGCTCGAGCCTCGCCCGCTTCATGTGGTCTTCGCGGGCGGCGTAGCCCTGCACCTTCGCCTTCCACGTCGGGCTGTCGCGGGTCTCGCCTTCCACGATCAGACGCTCACCGAACTGTTCCACGGTGGGCACGTATTCGCTCACCTCCGTGAGACCGACGAAGGAATAGGTGGGCTCGATCGCCTGTCCGAGCGGCCCGGCCAGCAGCCGCTGATGCACGTCGTCGACCTTGAGCGGCGATGGATCCATCGCCATCACGCCGAAGTCGGCCTTGTGGCCGGGCACGAGCCAGGTCTGCAGCCGCAGGGGAGCCCGTGGGCCGGCCGGATCGAGCGCCTCGCAGAAGAGCCTCATGCCCGCGGCCCGAGCCTCCGTCGTGAGTGCCGCCAGCCGCGTTCGATCAAACCGGTAGAAGAGATGGCTCACGTGCCAGCCCTGCGCCGGTGACGTCGAAACCTCGGTGCTGGCCTGCTGGCCAGCATGATGGCCCGGATAGCCTCCGGCGGACGCCGGTGCGGGACGGCCAGACGCATCGGCAGCGGCAACTCCGGTCGCGGCGGGGCCAGATCCCTGGGGGGCGGTCGGCTGCATCGTTGCACATCTCCAGCGGGAAGAAACGGCTTTGAAAACGCGGGCTCGGCGAACAGCAGCGGCGGCCGAGCCGCTTGGTCGCAGTGTACGCCGCCACCGTCCTGCGGCAACCGGTGCGTTTTCGGCTTGGAATCGATACCATGAGAGGTCGGTCGAGGGTGCAGCACCCTGCCCACCCCACCACCACGTTCACCGCGAGCGGCGGCCGCCGTCCGCACCACGAAAGAGGGCCGACATCATGGGACAGGTCATCGTCGATCCACAGGAACTGCGGCGGTTCGCGTCCCGGCTCCGGTTCTTCAGCACCGAAGTGATGACGCAGATGCAGGGCGTGCAGCGGCAACTCGCGGCCCTCAGTTCCACGTGGCGTGACCAGGAGCAGCAGAAGTTCACCGAGGAGTTCGAGCAGCAACTGAGCACGTTCGCCCGGTTCGTGGAACTCACGGAAGACTACGTTCCCTTCCTCATCCGCAAGGCCGAGCGGGTCGAGGAATACCAGCAGCAACGCTGACCCCACTGATCCATGTCAACACAGGCGGAAGTCAAATCCATCGATACGCTCGCCTTCGTGAAGGCGGCGCTGGCATCGTTTGGTCACGAGACCGGCCAATCGCTCGCCGAGGTCGAGATGCAGGCACAGCGGGCCGTCGACTGGATCTGCATCGATCAAGCCGCCTACTGGAAGACGGAGGTCCGCCGCGCGGCCGATGGCGTGAACCAGGCCATGAAAGATCTGCAACACTGCCGCACCTTCAAGAAGGTTGGCAACAACGAGCCCGCGTGCAACGAGGAGAAGAAGGCGCTCGAGAAGGCCAAGAAGAGGCTCGCCCGGGCCGAAGCGAAGGCGGAGGCGGTGCGGCGCTGGACACCCGTGGTACGGCAGCAGTTCCAGGAGACGGGCGTCCGCATGACGCGGTTTCGCGAAGTGATCGACATTGACTGTCCGAAGGCGGTGGCACGACTGGAGCGGATGCTCAGCTCGCTCGACCACTACTCCAACACCGCGTCGCCGGGTGGCGGGGCGGGCGGCTCGACCGCCGGCAGCGCGACCTCGGTCGCGCGGCCCGTTGATGAATCGGCGACCAGCGGCGCGCCGCCAACTGCCACCAGTCCTGCCTCGAAGGACACAGGCTCACCGACCACCGCCCAAAACGGAGGCGATGCATGAGGGCCGATCTCTCCAGCGGCGCATCGAAGATGGCGCTGGCTATCAAGCAACTGCACCTCAAATGGGAGGCAGCCCGTGAAACCTGGGATGATGCGACCAGCCGAGCGTTTCACAAGGAGCACATCGAGCCGCTTCCCCCGAAGGTCAAGGAGACGCTCGAGGCGATCGGCCGTCTGGCCGAGGTGCTCGCCCGTGCCAGTCGCGACGTGAGCGACACCGACGATTCCTGACTTCATCCCACCGATTCCATCCCACCACTTCAATCCCTTACGCCGGACCTGCCACTGTGAGCCAAAAAGCCTACGACCGCGAACTTCTGCGTCAGCAGATCACCCGTCTCCGTCAGGCTGCCGCGGTCCGGAGCCGGCTGGAGCATGAAATCACCTCGGAATACGAGACCGAGACGACGACGACGCGGCAGCAGGCGGAGGCAGCGATCGCCGCCGTCGAGCAGAAATACGCAAAAGAGACCGATACGACCCGCCGCGAACACGCGGCGGTGATCAAAAAAGCTGATGCCGATGCCGCCGCCGACCGCGCGAAGCTCGACACGCAGCGGAAGGGCTTCACCGCGACGATCAACCGCAACTGGGAAAATCAGGACCGGCAACTCAAGGAAGACTCGCAGTTCGACGAGGGCTCGTCGAAGGAAGTCTTCAAGGAGAAGCGCGCGGAGCCGGGAAAGATCCTGCGACGGGCTGAGAAGGAACTGGCCAGTGTGGCCGCCCAACTCGACGAGGCCGACTCCAACAGTCTCAAGTTCCTGGCCGATCGCGGGATCGTGGCAGCCGCATCGGAGGACACGGCCGTCGATGCGGAGCCGCTGCCGACAGGCTCCGCCCTGCTCACGTTGCTAGAACAGCTTCGTGCCACCGTCGTGGATACGGCGGCCAAACTCGTCGGACTCAAGAGCGTTGCCACCGCTTTTTCCGGCGGCACGCGGGCAGCGGCGATCCTGCTGCCAGTCCTGTTGGGCATCGCGGCGGCGGCAGCAGCGTTTTTCCTTGTGCCCGATACCGTTGCCGCAGACCTCGCCACCAAGGCGGGGGCAGCCGCCGCGGCGCTGGTGACCGTGGCGGGTGTCGGTGCCGGATGCGGGCTCTGGCTCATCGGCCGGATGCGACGGGCCGCCGGCGCGCAAGCCGCGGCCCTACGGGCCACACTTGCTCAGACGATCGATCGCACGCGGCAGTGCATGACGGCGAGCACGGACTATATTAAGACCCGACACGATGCCCAACTCGCCAAGCTCGACGCCACGTTTGCAGAGGAGTCGAAACAACGAAAGCTCAAGGCCGAGGCGGACATCACCGCCGCCGCCGAGAAGCGTGACAAGCTCTCGGCCGAACTCGAAGCGAAATACACTGACGCGGTCGACAAGATCCAGAAGAAGCTCGAAGCCGCGAAGGCGGCCGCAGAACAGAAATACCCTCCCAAGCTCGAGGCATTGGCCGCCAGCCGCACCGAGCAGTTGGAAGGCCTCACCCGCAGCCGCGACGAACGACTGGCCGCCGCCGACCGCCGCCGTGCCGAACGCTGGCAGGAGATGACCGACGTCTGGCGAACGACCCGCACCGAAACCGCAGCCGTCTACGACGAGGCCAACCGCATCGACGCGGAGGCCTTCCATGCCTGGGAGGATCTGGCCCGCGAAGACTGCCCACTGCCGACGGTATCGCCCCCCGGCCTGCGGTTTGGCGAGTTCGCTCTGTCGCTCGACAAGGTGCCAGGCGGAGTGTCATCACGGCCGGAGTTCAACGCGTTCGGACCGGTCACTTGGACGCAGCCCGCACTCGTTCCCTTCCCCGTCGAGGCGTCGCTGCTGATCAAGACCACCGGCGACCAAAAGGAGGTCGCCTCCGACATGATGCAGGCGCTCATGCTGCGTATCGCCAGCGGCGTGCCTGCGGGCCAAACCCGCTTCACGATCATCGACCCGCTGGGCCTTGGCAAGCAGTATGCCGGCTTCATGCACTTGGCCGACTACGACGAACTGCTGGTCACCAGCCGTATCTGGACGGAGCCGCCGCAAATCGAGCAGTGCCTCGCCGACATCACCGAACAGATCGAACTGGTGATCCAGAAATATCTCCGCAACGAATACGAGTCGATCGGCGACTACAACGCCGACGCCGAGGTGCCCGAGCCGTATCGCTTCGTGGTGGTGGCGAATTTCCCCGCCAACTTCACCGAAACGAGCGCCCGACGGCTGGCGAGCATCGCTGCCTCCGGCGCGCGGTGCGGCGTCTATGTGATCGTCTCGATCGACACGTCGCAGCACATGCCTTCCAACTTCAACGTCGCAGACATCGAGAAGCACGCGACCACGCTCGTGCTCAAGGACGGCGTCTACACATGGAGCGACCCCGAGTTTGGCAAGTGGCCGCTCACCGTTGAAAAGCCGCCGTCAGACGAGGTTTTCACGCAGGTGATCCAGCGAGTTGGCAAGGGGGCCAAGGCGGCCAAGCGGGTGGAGGTGCCATTCGACCGCGTGGCGCCCAAGGAGGAGGAATGGTGGACCGGCAGCACGGCGAGCGAGGTGCTCGCGCCGCTGGGCCCCGCGGGCGCCAAGAAGCTGCAGTACATGAAGCTCGGCAAGGGCACGAGCCAGCATGCGCTGATCGCCGGGAAGACGGGCTCCGGCAAGTCGACGCTCATGCACGCGTTGATCACGAGCCTCGCACTCAACTACAGCCCAAACGAGATTCAGTTCTACCTGATCGACTTCAAGAAGGGTGTCGAGTTCAAGCTTTACGACCACTACAAGCTGCCGCACGCGCGGGTGATCGCCATCGAGAGCGAGAGGGAGTTCGGCCTCTCGGTGCTCGAGCAGCTCGACCGCGAGTTGAAGCGCCGCGGCGATCTGTTTCGCGAGTTCGCCGTGCAGGACGTCGCCGGCTTCCGCCAATCAGGCAACGGTGAGCCGATGCCCCGCATCCTGCTGATCATCGACGAGTTTCAGGAAATCTTCGTCGAGGACGACAAGATCGCCCAGGATGCCGCTCTCATCCTCGACCGCCTCGTCCGTCAGGGCCGTGCCTTCGGCATGCATGTTCTGCTCGGCTCCCAGACGCTCGGCGGCTCCTACAGCCTGCCACGCGCCACGATGGGGCAGATGGCCGTCCGCGTCGCGCTGCAGTGCAACGAGGCCGACTCCAGCCTGATCCTCAGTGAAGACAACACCGCCGCCCGCCTGCTCACGCGCCCCGGCGAGGCGATCTACAACGACGCCAACGGCATGGTCGCCGGCAACAATCCGTTCCAAGTCGTGTTCCTGAACGACGAACGCCGGGAGCGGTATCTGGGCGCGCTGCGAAGGCTGGCCGACCGTCGAACCGACATCCCCGCACTGCCTCGCATCGTCTTCGACGGCAACGAGGCAGCCGACCCGGCTGGCAACACCATGCTTGCCGAACTCCTCGACCATGGCACGGTGGGGGGCAAGTCAAACACGCCACCGCTGGCCTGGCTCGGTGACGCCATCGCGATCAAGGATCCGACCGCTGCCATCTTCCGTCGCCAGGGCGGAGCGAATCTGCTCATCGTGGGCCAGCGCGAAGATTTGGGCGTCAGCCTGCTGGCGATGTCGATAGTCAGCCTGGCCGCGACGCACGATCCGCATTCGGGCGGCGGGCTGGGCCGGGCGGCCCGGTTCGTCGTGTTCGAGCCGGCGATCGCCGAGGAGAAGCCCGACATCCTCCTGGCGAATCTCGCGCCCTCGCTGCCACACGAGACCGAGATGGTCGGTCGACTTGGCGTCGGCGATGCCATCCAACGACTCGCCAACGAGGTGCGCCGGCGGATCGACGATCAGGTGCTCGATGGCGAAGCCGTCTACGTGGTCATCCGTGATCTGGCCCGCTTCCGCGAACTCCGCCGAAACGAGGCCGACTTCGGCTATTCGTCGTTCGGCGGTGAACAGAAGGCAACCCCCGCGCAGAACCTGGTGACGCTCCTCAAGGACGGTCCGCCGGTCGGCGTCCACGTGCTCATCTGGTGCGATTCGCTGACGAACCTGCAGCGGACGTTCGAGCGAGGAACACTCAAGGAGTTCGAACTCCGCGTGCTCTTCCAGATGAGCGGCTCCGATTCCAGCCAATTGGTCGACAGCCCCGCCGCCGTGAAGCTGGGGCCGCAGCGGGCCCTCTTCATCCACGAGGAGACGGGCACGCTCGAAAAGTTCCGACCCTATGCGTTCCCCGGGGGCGAGTGGCTGGCTGGCGTGTCGGCCGCAATGAAGGCCCGGCCGCAGGGCACGCCGGGAGCGCGACCGGTCGCCGCCCCGGCCGCGCCGTCGGCCGATGCAACCACCGCCCCTGGCGACGACTTCGGATTCACGGGCAAACTCGGCGGCGGCTTCGGAGACGACGAATTCAACTTCGCCAAGTTTCTCGACGAACCCCCCGCCGAAGGCTCGCCCCCCGACGCCTCGACGCCGTAGCCAGAAAAAGGTGCCAGCCACCAAATTTGGGTAACTTGACGATCCGGCGACACGAACGTATACATGCGTTCATGCCTCGCCCTCGACGATTCGCCCCAGGTGGAATGACGTTTCACGTGCTCAATCGGTCCGTGGGCCGGCGGACTCTCTTCGCATCTGCATCCGACTATGTGTGCTTCATCGATGCAGTTGCCGAGGCCCTGCACACCCGGCCGATGCGAATCTGCAGCTACTGCGTGATGCCCAACCATTGGCATATGGTTCTCTGGCCCGAACGCGACGGCGATCTGTCTGACTTCGTGCAGCACGTTACGAATGTGCATGTGAAACGGTGGAAGTTTGCACACGACGAAATCGGGTACGGCCACCTCTATCAAGGCCGGTTCAAATCATTTCCGGTTCAGACAGAATCGTATTTTTACAGCGTTGTGCGATATGTGGAACGCAATCCGTTGCGGGCGAATCTTGTAGCCCGTGCTGAGAATTGGCCGTGGTCGAGTCTTGGCCAACCAACGGCATCTCACCCGATAGCACTGTCGGTCTGGCCGGTGCCAGGGTCTCACAACCGACAAAGCGACCAGTGGATCGAGTGGGTGAACCGCCCGCACACCGAACAAGAGCTGACGACTTTGCGAACATCAGCGGCACGCGGGCGGCCGTTCGGTGACGAGGCGTGGGTGAACGAGGTCGCCGGACGACTAAACCTCGGGCCAACAATCCGACCGCGTGGACGGCCGCGAGGCGATCGTTTGGGGATGACCTCTTCTTGACTCAGCCTGCCAGATTACCCAGATTTGGTGGCTGGCACCATTTTCTCTCGCACCCCTTTCTCATGACCGTCATTCACGTCGTCGATGCCTTTACAGACATGCCTTTTCACGGCAATCCTGCGGCCGTCTGCCTGCTCCCGGAGCAAGTCGACGAGATCTGGATGAAGCTCGTGGCCCGGGAGATGAACCTCTCCGAGACCGCGTTCCTACACGCCGTGGAAGGTGGTTTCTCGCTCCGCTGGTTCACGCCGACGATCGAGGTGAAGGTCTGCGGCCATGCCACGCTGGCGAGTGCGCTCGTGCTGTGGGAGACAGGGATTCTCGAACACGACTCGGCGGCCCGCTTCCACACGCAGAGCGGATGGCTCACATGCATTCGCGACGGCGACTGGATCGTGATGGACTTCCCTGCCAGGCCGTGCGAGCCATGCGATGCGCCGACCGGGCTCGCGGAGGCGATTGGGTGCGAGCCGCTCTTTTGCGGCGTCAACGGCATGGACTACCTCGTGGAAGTGCCCGACGAGCGCACCCTCCGTTCCCTTCGGCCGAACCTCTCGATACTGGCGTCGCTACCGGTGCGGGGGATCATTGTGACGAGTCGTAGCGAGCAGACGGCGTTCGACTTTGTTTCACGTTTTTTCGCGCCAGCTGCCGGCGTCAACGAAGACCCCGTGACCGGATCAGCCCACTGTGCACTCGGCCCGTATTGGCAGACCCGGCTCGGCAAGAAGGAATTCACTGCCTTTCAAGCGAGTGAACGCGGCGGTGTCGTGAAGCTGAGTGTGCGAGCTGATCGCGTCATCCTGCGCGGCTGCGGCGTGATGATGAGCCGCGTGGACTTCCTGCCCGAAAAAGGTGCCAGCCACAAAATTTAGGCAAGACAGGTCGAGGGCAATTGCCCACTCCGCCCAGATTTGGTGGCTGGCACCTTTTTTTACTTGTCGTGGGGGCGGCGGCCGACTCGCACGGTGATCGTCTGAGGCTTGCCGTCGCGAATGATTTCAAGCGGCACCTCCGATCCGACGGGCGACCGCGTTAGCAGCAGGACAAGCGTCGCGGGCTCGCCGATCTCCTCGCCGTTGAAGCTGAGCACCACGTCGCCCGGCTTTACCCCGGCCTCTGCGGCTGGCGACTTGGGCTCCACCGCGGCCACGGCAGCCCCCGGTCCGCCGGCAAGGCTCGGCGGAAGCTCCCGCAGCGCCATGCCGAGGTAGCCGCGTTCCACGTGCCCGGTCGTGCGGATCTCGTCGCAGACCCGCCGCGCGGTGTTGCTTGGAATGGCGAAGCCGATGCCGCGAAACCCTTTGCCGATGATTGCCGTCGTGATCCCCATCACATGGCCATGCACGTCGACGAGCGGGCCGCCCGAATTCCCCGGGTTGATCGAGGCATCGGTCTGGAGGAACTCCTGGAATGGATTGTCCACGACGCCCCGCCGGCCCACGGCGCTGACGATCCCGTAGGTGATCGTCCGATCGAGGCCGAACGGGTTGCCGATCGCCCACACCATCTCGCCCACCTCAGCGGTGTCGCTGTCGGCCCAGTCGGCCTTCGGCAGATCCTTGGCATCGATCCGCAGCACAGCCAGGTCAGTGGCAGCATCGGCGCCCACGAGATTGGCCTTGAAGCGGCGGCCGTCGGCCAGTGCGACGTCGATCTCGTCGCTCTGGGCGACCACGTGATAGTTGGTGAGGATCACGCCGTCGGATTCCACGATCACGCCCGAGCCCACCGATTCGTTGGTGGTGCCGGTGGGCGCCTCACCCCGCAGAGAAGCGATCTCATCGGCAAGCGTATGCACCCGTTTCTTCGCCGTCACGTTCACCACCGCCGGGCCGATGACCCGCGCAAGCGTCGTGAACAGTTTCCCCACCGACTTGAGTTCAGCTCCGGCCGCCGCATCGCGGATCGCCGACAGTTCGGCCCGCGTCTTCGCGTACTGGATCCGGCCGGCCAGCGACGGCCAGACGATCAGCCCCACGAGCGTCACAAACCCCGCAAACAGAAGGAGCGTCCGCCAGTTGGCGGCGTTGCCCGCGTCAGGTGACTGACCGGACGCAGGTCTCGTCTCGATGTGCGGACTCATGAAGGGGCAATCCCGGGTTCGAGTGTCCGCCGCACCAGGTCGACGGCGGTCTTCGCCGCACGCGACAACGCCAGCGTGGGACCGCCCCCCAGCATATGCTCGACCTGCTCCACCCGCTGCCCGTCGGAAAGAGCGATCGTCACCACACTGCGGCCGTCAGGCCCCGGACGGGCCGCCCCAACGGCAAGACCAAGGGTGGCACCGCACTCGGCCCGGGCCCGATCGGCAAGGATTTTCATGCTGGCGGCTGACTCGTACTCGACCTGCACGACGGCCGCGGCTGGCAGCACCATGCCCCCGCGATAGACCGCCGGGGCTGGGTCATGCGGGTGCGACGGCAGTTGTGCCTGTCGTCGCGACTGGGCCTGCGCCAGACAGTTGGCCACCCTGCCCTCGGTGCCGATCTCGATCGTGCCGAGCGTCTGGCCGGCTCCGGCCAGCGCCCGCACTGCGGCATCCTCCACCTCGTCGTCTTCGACGCCATAGACGTGCGGCCCAAGGCAGTCCCGGATCGTTCGCTCGGTGGGGGCGATTTTCGCACGGCATTCTGCCTCATCGCTGCCTCGCGCCACGATCCGCAACGTGATCGTGGCCTCGTGCGCCGTGATGCCGACGAGCGGATCGCGGCCCCGTCGGATCATGTCGGGCAGCATTGCCTCGACCGCGCTCTCCCCTGCCCCGAAGCACTTGATCCGACGGTGCACGAATACTCCCGCATCGGGCAGCATCGCCGCGAGCGCAGATGCCACGGTGCCCCGCCACATCTCCCGCATCTCGGATGGCACCCCGGGCAACGCGATGATCCGGCTCGTGCCACCATCCGGCCGCGGGACGTCGAGATCGATGCCCGGGGCGGTACCATCGGGGTTGGGAATGATCCGAGTGCCACGCGGAAACATGGCCTGCCGACGGTTGCTTTCGGGCATCGTCACGGCCCGTCTGGCAAACCGTGACTCCACCGCCTCCAGTGCTGCCGCCGAGAGTTCGAGTGGCTGGCCCGAGACCGCCGCCAGCACGTCTCTGGTGAGATCGTCCGCCGTCGGCCCCAGGCCGCCGGTGGCGACGACCAGATCGCACCGCGCGGCCGCAATGCGAAAGGCTTCGGCTCCCGCCTCGAGCGTGTCGCAGACGGTCGTGTGGAAGAGCACCGGAATGCCGAGCAGGCCGAGTTCGGTCGACAGCCACTGGCTGTTCGTGTCGAGCCGCTGTCCGGTGGTGAGTTCGTCACCGATGGCGATCACTTCCGCTTGCATACCCCACCGTATACCTCACGCAGGCCCCTGTTGCACAGGCCCGGGCTGGTCGGATGCGGGCCTACGGGAAACAATAGGGGTATGAAGCTCGGACTCCTTGGCGTCGACGCCCGGATCGCGGAGGCGGTATCAGCCGCCGCCGCCCGCGGCGATACGATCACGATCGGCTGCGACCTCCCCAGCGCGGGCCCACTGGCCGATCTGGTGGCTGCCGACGTGCCCCGCGACCCGTCCTGGGAACCGCTGCTCGATTCGCGGGTCTGCGATGCCATCCTCGTCGGTGGCGACGGCTGGACCGACGCCCGTGCCGATGGCGTGCGGGCGCTCGTGCAGTCGGGCCGCACGCTGCTGCTTTCCCACCCGCTCACGCTGTCGATGCTCTGGGCCTACGAGCTCGACATGATCCGGAGCGATTCCGGGGCGACCCTGATCCCGTTCCTGCCCGACCGCCTGCATCCGTTCATCCGCCGCCTGCAGACGAGGATCGAGGCCGGACTCGCCGGTGCCGATCCGCTGGGTGCCGTCGAGACGATCATGATGGAACGCCGGCTCGTCGACCGGTCGCGGGATGCGGTGCTGCGGGCGCTGGCCATCGACGCCGATCTCGTACGCGTGCTGGCGGGCGATCCCTCCCGGCTTTCCACGCTCGGTGCCGCTGATGCCGATGCCGCCTGGAACACGCTCGCGGTGGGCCTCAGCGGCCCGACGCAAGTGCCCGTGCGGTGGCAGGTGGCCCGCGGCGAACAGCCGGGCCTGAGGATCACGCTCGTCCATGCCCGGGGCTCGACCACAGTTGACATCCCGGACGATTCGCTTGACCGAGCCGGCCATCCGACCAGCGCAGCTTGGACATGGTCCGGCGACCACGCCGAAACGCTGGCGTTCGACCGCGGGGCGGTGATGCTGGACGAACTGCATCGCGACCGCGAGCAGACGCTGATTGCCCCCGCGGCCTGGTCCGACGCCGCCCGCGCCATCGAACTCGCCGAGACGGTGCCTCGCAGCCTGGCGAGAGGCCGGGCGATCGATCTGCATCAGGAGGAGTTTTCCGAACTCGGCACGTTCCGCGGCACCATGGCCTCGCTCGGCTGCGGTCTGGTGCTCGGAGCACTCTTCCTGCTCGTGCTGGCGACCCTGGTGGGAGGCATCGCCCGCGAGGCCGGCTGGCAATGGGGTGAGCGGATCGCGGGCATCTGGCCCCAGGTCGTGCTCGCCGTGCTCGGCCTGTTTCTCGTCCTGCAATTACTGCCGCTCCTGATCGGCCCCCGCACACCCCCTCCCGACGCGGGGACCCCGGGCGACCGGCCCCGGCGTGAGTAATTTTCGTCGCTTCGTCAGAAACGCCCCCCGACGGCCATTCTCCCAGCCACCGCGCTCCATCTGGGAAAGCTATGACGTCCTGCATTGCACGCGGTGGACCGCGGGACGTGCCTATCCGATTGAGTGTGTGGGGGGCGTGAAAAGCCGGCTGCGGAGCCGGCCCAGCGCCGCCGATGCGCGTATCGCATCGCAGTCTGGTCGGTGACCCGACTGCATCGAAATGCCTGGGGGTTTTCGGAGCCTGGTCTTCATGCGCTGTCCTTGGACTGTTGTTCCAGCCATCGCACTGCTGCTGGCGCTCGCCGCAGCGGGGCCGGCTGGCGCCGTCGAAGGACGCCGCACGGCGATCGTCAAGGCGATCGAATCGAGCCGCGACAGCGTCGTGAACATCCACGGCCAGAAGTTCGTGCCAAATGCGGACGACGAGAGTGCCGGCGAGCTGAAGCGAGTCAACGGGATGGGCACCGGCGTCGTCGTCGATGCCCGTGGCTACGTCGTCACCAACTACCACGTGGTCGAGGGCGTTCGCCGTATCGAGGTGACGCTCGCCTCCGGCAAGACGACATCAGCCGCGCTCGTCTCCCACGACCCGCGAACCGATCTCGCGGTGATCAAGGTCGAGCACGACAAGCCACTCCCCGTGATCACGATCGGTACCTCTTCCGACCTCATGATCGGGGAGACGGTGCTCGCTCTTGGCAACGCCTACGGCTACGAGCACACCGTGACCCGCGGCATCGTGTCGGCCCTCCACCGCGATGTGGAGGTGAGCCGCACGCAGCGGTACGACGACCTGATCCAGACCGACGCCAGCATCAATCCGGGCAACTCCGGCGGCCCGCTGCTCAACATCAATGGCGAGATGATCGGCATCAACGTCGCGGTCCGGGCCGGCGCGCAGGGGATCGGCTTCGCCATCCCGGTGGACAGAGTGCTCGAGGTGGTGGCCGCGCTGCTCACGGTCGAACGCGTCGACCGCACGTGGCACGGCATCGTGGCCCGCAACGACGGTCCGCGGGGTGTGATCGTCGAGGCGGTCCACCGGCAGAGCCCTGCCGAGAGCGTGGGCGTGAAGGCCGGCGACGTGATCACGCACATCGGCGAGACGCCGATCGCCCGGCCGCTCGACATCGAGCGCGGCCTGCTCGGCCACCGGGCGGGCGACAGCGTGTCGGTCACAGTGATGCGGGCCGGTGCCGAGGAGAAACTCGACCTGTCATTGGCGGCGGCCCGCCGCGACGCGCTCCCAGTCGACGAACGCTGCTGGCGCGACATCGGCCTGCGGTTGGAGGCGATGCCGGCCGCCAAGGTGCAGCGGCTGCAGTCGCGGTATCGCGGAGGCCTGCTGGTGAGCGAGGTTCGCGACGGCGGGCCAGCCAGCGAGCAGGGCATCCGCGAGGGCGACATCCTCGTCGGCCTGCATGTCTGGGAGACGATCGTGCCTGACAACATCTCCTACATCCTCGACAAGGCCGAGGATGAGCACTTGAACCCGATCAAGTTCTATGTGCTCCGTGGCCGCGAGACGCTCTTCGGTCATCTCGTCTCCGACACGATCCGCCGCTGAGCGGCTCCTCGTGTCTGCCGGGAGGCGACGGACGCTCCCCTCTGTCTGGGACGGCCTGTTCACGCTTGCGCTGAAGGAGGAGCGACGATCGGGCGGCCGGTCACCAGCCCGCTTTTGTGCGTGGCCGGTCAGGACGGTAGGCTACGTGGAGACTGTCGCGTCAGATTGCGGGAGTCATCCCCGGGGTCACTTCCATGTCCGCATCCGTCGCTGCGCCCGCAGCAGCCCGCGATCCTGCCTCCGTGGCCGCCGAAGCGGAGAGCGTGGCACGCGTGCACCGTCGCGTGATCGAGTCGCTCTCGCAGGTCGTCGTCGGCCAGGAGCAGGTGCTCGAACTGCTGCTCTTGGGCATCTTCTGCCGCGGCCACTGCATCCTCGAGGGCGTACCCGGACTGGCGAAGACGCTGATGATCTCGAGCCTCGCCAAGCTGCTCTCCATCAGTTTCAACCGCATCCAGTTCACGCCCGACCTGATGCCCTCCGACATCACCGGCACCGAGATCCTGCAGGAGGACAAGGAGTCGAACCAGCGGGTGCTGCGGTTCGTGAAAGGTCCTGTATTTGCCAGTCTCGTGCTCGCCGACGAGATCAACCGCACGCCCCCGAAGACCCAGGCCGCCCTGCTGCAGGCGATGCAGGAGCATCAGGTCACGGTGTCGGGCCGATCGTTCGACCTGCCCCAGCCCTTCTTCGTGCTCGGCACGCAGAACCCGATCGAGAGCGAGGGCACCTATCCGTTGCCCGAGGCGCAGCTCGACCGCTTCATGTTCAAGATCTCAGTGGAGTATCCGACACTCGCCGACGAGATCCGCATCGCCACGTCGACAACGTCGCGGCAGTCGGTCGACCTGAAGCCGGTCATGAACGCGGACGACATCCTCCGCATCCAGGGCATCGTGCGGGACGTGATCGTGGCCGAGCCGGTGTCGTCCTACGCCGTTCGTCTGGCGCGGGCCAGCCGGCCCGGTGATCCCTCCAGCCCGCCGGAGATCCGCCGCTGGCTGTCGTGGGGCGCGGGGCCGCGGGCCTGCCAGTCGCTCCTGCTGGCCGGCAAGGCGCGGGCGCTGCTCGACGGCCGTCCCAACGTGTCGTTCGACGACATCCGTGCGATCGCCAAGCCGGTGCTCCGCCACCGGCTCGTCACCAGCTTCACCGCCGAGAGCGAGGGGGTCCGGCCCGACGCGATCATCGACAGAATCATCGAGGCCCTGCCGGAGACCGGCTGAGCCGCAGGAGCGCAGACAGTTTTCTTCCCGGTCTGGCGCCGACTACGGCACCCCGGCACGCAGGTGCATCATGGCTTCATCCCCAAACGGTCCGGCAGCTCCGGCGGTCGCCGCATCCGCGGTGCCTGCCCCTTCACCCGTGCCACCCGTGGCCTCCGCCGACGGCCTGCTGCTCGACCCGCAGGGCTTGGCGCTCGTCGCCCGGATGGAACTGGTGGCCCGGACAGCCGTCGAGGGACTGCTGTCGGGCCTCCACCCCAGCCCCTATTTCGGCTCGAGCGTGGAATACGCCGACCATCGCCCCTACACGCCGAGCGATGAACTGCGCTCGCTCGACTGGAAGCTGCTCGCCAAGACCGACAAGTATTATGTCAAGCTCTATGAGGAGCAGACCAACACGCGGATCACGGTGATCCTCGACACCAGCCGCTCGATGGCCTTCGCCGGCGGCGAAGGGCTGAGCAAGCTCGACTACGGCCGGTATCTCGCGGCGGCCATCTGCCATCTCGCCCTCAAGCAGAACGACGCCGCCGGGCTGGCGACGTTCGATCGGGCCGTGCGGTCGTACGTCCCGCCGCGTTCGGCAGCCAATCACTTCCGGCACATCCTCACCGATCTGGGTCGTACGACTCCGGGTGCCGACACGTCGGTGAGCACTGCGCTTCGCGAACTGGCCGGCCGCATCCCCAAGCGGGGCATCGTCGTGCTCATCAGCGATTTGCTCGACGATCCGGCGGGCATCGCCACCGGGCTGTCGCTCATGGCGCACATGCGGCATGACCTCCTTGTCTTTCACCTCGTCGATCCGGTCGAACGCACGTTTCCGTTCGAAAAGGTCACCCGCTTTCGCGACATGGAGGGCGAGGGACGGATCGTCACCAACCCCCGGCAGGTGCGGGCCGCCTACCTGGAGCGGTTCGGGGCGTTTCTCGACGCGATCCGCGGGGCCTGCCTCGAGCGACGGATCGGCTACGAACTCACGCAGACCGATCAGCCTTACGCGGAACTCCTGGCATCCTACCTCGCGAGACGCAGCCGTATGACGGGCTGATCCCGCCCCGTCGCCGCCGTACGCTCCCATGCTCAATCCGCTGCTCCTCTGGTTCCTCCCGCTGGCCGTGCTGCCGGTGCTGCTGCACCTGCTCAACCTGCACCGGCTGCGGGAAGTCGACCTGCCGACCTTCCGTTTCCTGATGGAGGGCTACGTGCAGCAGCGGCGGCGGGTGCGGCTGGTGGAGTGGCTGCTGATGCTGCTTCGCACGGCGGTGGTGCTCGCGCTGGTGTGGGCCTTCTCCCGGCCTGTGCTGGAACAATTTGGCGGGCTCTTCGGCGGCGGCGGCCGTGACGTGGTGCTCGTCGTAGATGCCGGCATGACCTCGGGACTCGTCTCGCAGGGCACGTCGGCGATCCACCGGATGCGCGAGGCCGTGCGGTCGGCTGCGAGCCGCTTCCGGCCTACCGACTTCGTGACCCTGGTTCGGGCTGGCATGGAGCCGAAGGTGCTCTCCCGTGCGGCCTTGGGCGATGGCA
Source organism: Pirellulales bacterium (assembly GCA_044376405.1). Lineage (GTDB taxonomy): Bacteria > Planctomycetota > Planctomycetia > Pirellulales > UBA1268 > CAMCQY01. The sequence goes on along the minus strand of JBILKZ010000009.1, from coordinate 26,912 downwards.
AGCGGCTGGCTGCCGAGATCGACACGCTCGAACCCGATCCCGGCACCGCCGACCTGGCCGCCGGTCTCGCCGAGGCGGTCTCAGGCCCCCCCCGCGGCCCGCGGAGCATCTGGATCATCTCCGACTGCGAGCGGCGGGCGTGGCGACGGCTGGCAGAGGATCCGGCGACGACGCGGATCCCCGACAGCGTGCAGCTGGTGGTGGTCGATGTTGGCAGTCGTGGCCGCGTCACCAATCTCGCGATCCTCGGCGATCCCCCGCGTGCCCAGCGTCCGGTCGTCGGCCTGCCGGTCGAACTCACGCTTCGAATCGAGGGGGCCGGGATAGACACCGCCACGGAGACGAGGGCCACGGTCGAACTCGACGATGAGATCGTGGCACAGGTGCCAATCGTGGTCACGCCGGGCCGCGTCACCACCAGCACGGTGGCGATTCATCCGCCACGGCCAGGCGTGCTCCGCGGCCGCGTCTCACTCCCCGCCGACGCCTTCCCCGAAGACGACTCCCTGCTCTTCGTGCTCAACGTCGAGCCACGGCTCGGCGTGCTGGTCATCGCGCCGGCCGGCGTCGAGCCGATCTATGATCCTGGCCTATTCCTCCGCGCGGCACTCGACAGCCCGCGGGAGGCGGTGGCCGCGACGCGACGGGCTGTGAACGACACGCCCGGCCGCTCCGACATCGCCGGCAGCCTCGATGTAGTGGTGACGCGAGCCAACGCCTTCGACGAGCGTCAGGTGAAGGCGGCCGACGTGATCGTCCTGGCCGACACGCGGATCGACGGTGGCAGGCAGCGCTGGCTCCGCAGTCGCGTCGAAGCGGGAGCGGGCCTGTTGGTGCTGGCGGGGTCTCACATCCGCAGCCCTCAGAAGCTGGCGGAGTTTGCCAGCGGCACCGACCCGCGCGGCGGGCTCACCATCAGCCTGGGCGAGCCGGTCGGCGACCCCGCCGACGAATCCTCCAGCCACGGGCTCGGGCCGATCGACTATTCTCATCCAATTTTCGCGGCGTTCCGGCCGGCGCAACAAGCGGCCCCAGGCGGCAATGCCGGCATTCGCGGATCGGTGTTCGACACGCTCCAAATCTTTCGCCATGCGGCTGTCGACATCACCGCACCAGAGCGGCAGGTGAACCGCCCCGTGGTGCTCGCGCGGCTCGACGACCAGACGCCGATGCTGGTGGAGGCGCGGCTCGGCCGCGGCCGAGTGATCGTGTCGGGACTGGCCGTGACACCCGACTGGTCCAACCTCCCGGTGCACCCGGCGTTTGTCCCCCTGATGCTGCGGGCCGTCCAGCATGTCCGCCCGGAGCCGCCCGCGATGGCAGCCGAGAGCGTGCATCCCTACGATCCGGCGCCGGTGCGGCTGCAGGACGCGTGGCGCAGGGCCGTCGTGCAGGCCACTTCTCCCTCGGGTGGCCGTCGGGCCATCGACACGGTGGCCGGCGACGACGGCGTGACTGGGGCGCTCGATGACACCCGCGCCGTGGGCTTCTACGAGTTCGACATCGAGCCGCCCGCCGGACAGACCACTGCGCCGTTGCGGCTCGGCATGACGGTCAACCGCGACGTGGAAACGGCGGCCTTCGAGCCGCTCGCCCCGACCGAGGTGACGGCCACCTTCGCGCCGCATGCGGCCACGCTCCTCACCGGCACGGCAGAGGATCCGACGCTGCATACACGACTCACCGGCCGTCGCGAAATCTGGCGTTGGCTGATCGCCGCGGTGTTCGGCCTGTTCGTGCTGGAGTTTCTGCTGAGCACGCTGCGGCCGCCGGCGCCGGCGGGCACGAACGAGACGCCCCGTGGCTGGCGGACCCGACTGAGCGACTGGCTCGGCCGCGCGGTGGGCAACGCCGCAGAATCACACGCGGCTGGATGACGCTCGACTGTTTGGCATTTTCAATGACGGCGCCACGCTGACGATCCTCTTGAATCACCACCCCTGAATCACGACACCCACATCACCACATCTGGGTCACCACACATGGCAAGCGGAAGTTGGGAATCGAGAGCCGACCGGATCGCATCGGTCGTCGCCCGCGTGCGGTTGCGGATGGTCGCGGTGGCGCTGGCCGCGGGGCTGCTGCTCGCCGTCGCGGCCGCGATTGCGTGGGTCGTGGCGGGCGTGCTGCTCGATCTGGCCGCGCCGCTTTCGGTGCCGTTGCGTGTCGCGGCTGTGTGCACGTGGTGGGCCGTGGTGGTGGCAGCCAGTGCCGCGTTCGTGCTGCTGCCGGCAGTGCGGCGGCCGCTGCTCGACACGGTGAGCCTGCGGATCGAGAAGGCGCTCGGGGGAATTCACAATCGGCTGCTGACCGTCGTCGACCTGGCTCGTGGCGGTCATGCCGGACGGAAGCTCGAGCCCGACATGGTCGAGCGACTCCTCGAGCAGACGCAGGCGCAGCTCTCCGGCTTCCGTCCGTCACGGGTCGTGCGGTGGCAGGCCCTTGCCCGCAATGCGGCCCTCGCGGCCGGCGCCGCAACGCTGATCGCAGCGCTCTGGCTCGCGCTTGGCGAACGGCTCACCATCACGCTTGATCGGTTCTTGCATCCGACGGCCGACATTCCCCCGGCCACATGGCTGCAGCTGCGTTCCCCGGGCGACATCGAGGCCCTCGAGGGCGAACCTCTCGAGATAGAGGGCCGCATCGTCCGCAGCAGTGTCGATGAGGTCGATCTCGTGATCTTCGATGCGGCTGGCCAGCCGCACCGACACCCGATGCGGAGGACCGCCGCCGACACGTTCGTCGCCGCCCTCGACGGGCTCGAGCACGCCGCGACCTATCGGCTCGAGGGCGGCGGCACGTGGACGAAGACGCATCCGATCACGCTGCTGCACCGCCCTGAGATCACAGCGCTCACGAGGCGAATCCGGCTTCCCGACTACATGCGGATCGACACACCACTGCCGGTGGCCGATGACGCCCGCCGCATCGAGGCGCCGGAGACGTCGACGGTGGAGTTCGTGGCGGAGGTCTCCGCCGATGCGGTGGACGGCAGTCTCCAGCTTTCGGAACGCGCACTCGAGACCCAAGACGTGGAGCGGTTCGACGAGCGGGTCTGGTTCGAGGACGATTTGCCGCGAGACGCCGTCAGCGAAACGCCCTGGAAGTGGACCACGACGCACGCGGCGGGTGGACTCCGCAGCTTCACGTTCGGCTTCGATGGCCGCCCCTTCGGAATGAAGACGCGACTCGAGCCGCTCGTGCTGCCACAGGATCTCGTGCCGCAGCGGTCTATCATGCTGATGTCGCGGCTCGACCCGGCCGATCCGCCGACGCATCTGGCCATGCTCCTCGAGCAGGAGAAGACCCGTCTGGAACTGGTCTGGGGCGACGCCGATGCCGTGGCTCCGGCGAAAGGCGTGCTCCGCGTCGTCGCCGGCCCGCTGCCGCCGCCCGGGGAATGGGTGCGGCTGATGGCCCCGCTCACGGCCCTGCCACAACTCGTCGGCCGTCCGGTGACCGGTGTGACGTTCAGCGTTGACCGGGGTCGACTGCAGCTCGATCGCCCCGGCTGGGTGGACCGCACAACGCAATCGGTGCAGCAGCCCGTCGATCGGCCAATCGGAGAGCTTCCGGTGCGTCGGAGCGAGTCACACGCGGCAGACGTTGTATCGCAGGCCTGGATCGGCGGTGTGCTGGTCGAGAAGCCGGTCTGGGCGTCGATCGGCTTCACAAGTGCGGCCGGCCATGCCAGCCTGCCGATGCCGGCCGTCGAGATCGCGCCGACCATCGACCGTCCGCCGTCGATCGTGGTCGACGATCCGCCGGCCACGCTGACGCTCCAGGTGGCCGACGATGTGGCGATCCGATGCCAGGCCTTCGACGACTGGGGGCTCGATCGAATCGCCGTGCGCATCGGCCCGGATGCCAGGCACCTCGCCGACCCGGTGCCGCTGGCTGGGGTCGTGCTCGCCGACCGTCCTCCCGACACGCAGGCGACGGTGTCTTCCGTGCTGACGATGGAGCAGCTTGGCCTCGCACCGGGCAAGTCAGCCGCTTGGAGCCTCGTCGTACGCGACACCAAGGGACAGCAGACCGAGTCGAAGGTGTTTCAGATCACGGTCGTGCTACCACCGGAGATGGCGCTGGCCCGCACGCAGGTGCCGGCGCTCGAACAGGCTCGCCGCGAGGCGGAGCAGGCCGCCCAGGCGGCCGAGCAGCAGGCCGCCACGCTCGATGAGAAACGGGCGGCCGTGATGCAGGCGGTGGGCGACGAGCCGCTGGCTGCCATCGACGCGGCAGAGCAGGCGCAGGAGCAGTCCCAGCAACAAACGAAGGAAGGCACTCCGCCCGACAACAAGCCCGAGCCCAATCCGGAGCTGGCCGCGGCTGCAAAGGAGAAGACGGCCGCGGCGCAGAAGACTGCAGACGAGGCCGCCCGGTCGCTCGAGCAGCCGCGGAAGAATGATCTCGCTGCCGTCGATGCAGCGCTCGAGCAACGCAGTCGCGAGGCCGCGCAGGTGGCGAAGTCCGTCGCGCAGGCCGCCGATCAGGCGGCCCAGAGCCCACTCGTGCCACAGGCCCAGAAGGAGCAGCTTGCAAAGCTCGCGGCCGAGGCGGAGGCGCTCAAGGATTCGCTGGCCCGCAACGAGGCCTTCAAGGGCGACACCGCCAAGCTCGACCGCATGGCCGACGCGCCGCCGCAGGCGGCCGTAGCGGAGCAGGCTCAGAGGCTCGAAGAGGCACTCAAAGATGTCGAGCAACGCCTCAACGCGGCCGGTGCCGCGAAACGTTTGGAGACGCTCTCCAAGGATCTCGATCGCCGCAGCCAGTCGCTCGCCGCCCTGCCGAAGCAGCCTACGGCCCCCGAGGCTGCTCGCGAGCAGGTGGAGCAGGTGCAGGAGATTCTGGGAGCCGCGAAGGACGAACCCAAGAACGACGCCGCGGTCATGAAGGAGCCCGCGTTGGAGAACGAAGCCGCGGCAAGGAAGGAGCCCGCGCCGGTAAACGACACCGCCAGCAATACCGAACAGTCTCCTGCCAACGAAAGCGTTCCCGCCGACGGCGCGCCACCAGACGCGGCCCCGCAGACCGCTGCTGACATGAAGCCGTCTACGGATGCCATCAATGTTGCGGCGGCTGCGGCGGCGGCAGCCGAGGCGGGCCGCGAGGCAGCAGAGCTGGCCGCACAGCTCGCGGGCCGCAAGCCTGTCTCTCCGCAGCAGGCGTCGAAGCCCGAAAATGGTCAGCCGACTGACGCCCGGCCGCAGGGCAGTCCGAAGCCCGCAGACACGCCGGCAGCACCCGCGGCGAAGCCAGACAATCCTATCGCCGCACCCTCCCAGATGGCTGCGGAGTCTTCGGCCGATGCGGTCGATTCGATGCTGGGAAGCACCGCCGTGCAGCAGGCGCTCGAGATGGCCGAGCGGGCCCGCCGGCTCGAGGACCGGGCGGCACGCGAGGCGGCCAGACAGGCGGCGCAGCAGGCAGCCGCAAACAAGGGACAGCCCGCGCAGTCCGAGCCGGGCCAGGATGAGATGCCGGGCGAACCGTCCGACATGCAAAAGCCCGGTGAGCCGACGGCCCAACTGACCGATGGTGGGGCAATGGCCGGGCAGGCGGACGTGGCCGACCCGCTCCGCGGCCTCGACGCCAGCCGACGGGCCGCAATCTATAAGCTGCCGCCGCGGGTACGCGACCCGCTGCTGGAGGGCATGCGGCAGCGCGGCCCAGCCGCCTATCAGGACGTGATCGACACCTACTTCCGCCAGCTGGGCAGGGACATTCCGCAATGACCCCCGCACAGTTGAACCAACCGCATTCCCTGCTCAGCTCGCTGCTCGTCTGGCTGGCCCGCTCCTGCGGCGTCGGCCACGAACTCGCCGCCAGAATCGACCGTGTCGAGTGGCATTGGGCCCGTCCCGATCTGCTCATCATCGGGCTTCTGCTCCTGGTGCCGGCCGGCTGGTGGATCGCCCGCCGCCACCGAGAGCGGATGCCTTGGCTCTCACCGCGGCAGCGGCATGCCTTGAGCGCCTGCCGGATCGCCGTGCTGGCCCTGCTTGTGTTCGTGCTTGCAGGCCCGTCGCTGCGGCTGGATGAACGGGTCGAGGAGAAGCCCGTTGTTGCGGTCATCGTAGATACATCCGACAGCATGCAGTTGCCGGTCGGACGGCTGCCGGCTGCCACGATCGACGGCGTGGCCACGGCGGCCGGTCTCGATCCTGTGGCGGCGGGCGACGATGCCGCGGCCGCGGCGGCTGTGGAAAAGGTCGCCCGCTGGTCGCGTGGTGAACTCGCCCGCGCGGTGCTGGCCGCGAAGGCCGACACCACGCTGCGTCAGCTCGCCGACCAGTTCGACCTGCGGCGATACGAGGTGGCCCGCCGGGTGCGCCGCGTGCCTGATGCCGTCCCGCCAGCAGGCACTGCCGCGGCACAGCCGCCCATCGACCCGTTCGACACGGCGCTCGGCGCGGCGGTGGAGATGGCGATGGATGACGCGTCGGGCCGCGGGCTCGCCGGCATCGTGCTGATCACCGATGGCCGTTCCACGGTCGGCATCGACCCGCTCGATGCGGTGCGTCGGGCGACGGAGGCATCGGGCGGCCAGCCGCGGGCCCCTGTGATGGCCGTGCCGGTCGGATCGATCGATGCTCCCATCGATCTGGCCGTCACCGACGTGCTAGCCGCACCGGTCGTCGCCCTGAACGACACCGTCTCGATCAACGCCACGCTGCAGTCGTCGGGCCTGACGGGCCGCGAGGTGGCCGTGGAGCTGCGCTCTGCCGACGGCGAGGTGCTCGAGTCGCGCCGGATGAAGCTCAAGGAGGGGCGGCAACAGGTCGTTTTCCAGTGGCACGCACAGGAGGCGGGCACCAGTCTGCTGACCGTCGCCGTGCCGCCGGAGGCCGAGGAGGCCGTCCGCGAAAACAATCTCGTGGAAACATCGATCGTCGTCTCGGACCGTCGGTCGAAGGTGCTGGTGGTCGATCATGCGGCCCGCTGGGATCTGCGGTTCATCGACCATGCGATCCGCCGCGACACCGGCTTCGAGCCGACCGTGCTGCTGACCAGCACGGTCGCCTCAGCTGACACACCTGCCGCCTCAGCCGCATCAGGCGACGGAGACACCAGTGCAAAACTGCCCCGCGACGTGGAGGAGTGGGCAGCCTACGACCTGATCGTGCTCGGCGACGTGCCCACGGCCATCCTCGACGTCGCGCGGCAGAAGGCCCTGGTCGAGGCGGTGTCGCGTCGTGGCGTGGGCCTTGTGCTCCAGCCGGGCGGCGAGCACCTGCCGCGCGAGTATGCCGACGCCCCGTTGGCGGAGCTGTTTCCGGTGACGATCGACCAGGCGGCGGGCGACGGCTCGGCCACCGTGGAAGCCGCGGCGTTCAAGCCGCTGCGGATGCGGGTGACCGCCCGCGGGGCGATGCATCCGGCGTTTGCGCTCAGCGGCGACGCCGCCCGCAACCGGTCGAAGTGGAGCGAGATGCCCCCCTTCTTCCGAGCGGCAGCGGCTACCGGCCCGAAGCCGTCGGCCACGGTGCTGGCTGAGGTGGATGCGCCGGCCAGCCGCGCCGCGATCGTGCTGATGGCGGAGGCACCCTTGGGCAACGGCCGCGTGGTCTGGATCGGCACTGACGAGACCTTCCGCTGGCGGCGCAACGTGGGCGACGCGATGTTCTGGCGGTTCTGGGGGCAGGCGCTGCGGAGTGCCGCGAGGCGCGACGATCACCCTCCCGACGCGAACTGGCTCGTCGTCAGCCCGGACCGCTGCGAGCCCGACTCGCCGGTACTGGTCGAACTCAACCTCGTGGACGAGTCGAAGAAGCCGGTCGAGGCGGCGTTGCAGAAGGTCGCACTCACGCCTCCAGGTGCGGCCGAGGCTGTCGCGATCGAGCTCCGGCCCGCGGGAAGACCCGGGCTCTACGCCGGCACATTCACACCCGACTCCGCCGGCCGCTACGGCGTGCGGCACGGCGCCGGCGCGGCCGGGCTGTCAGCCAGCCTGGCGGCTGAGTGCGTCGTGTCGGAGCCGTCGCGCGAGCGGGCGCAGGCCGGCGTCGATCGCGAGGCCCTCCGCTCGCTGGCCGACCTGTCGGGCGGTGCGGTGATCGAGATAGCCGACTTCGCGACGATCCCCTCCAAGCTCACGAAGACGGCAGTCGAGGCCCGCACATCGCTCGAGGACGAGATCTGGGACACCTGGCCGGTGCTGCTGCTGCTGGTGGGCCTTTACTGTCTCGATGTAGGGATCAGAAGGCTTTCAGGGTCGAGTTGATGGCGGACCCGCCACTGGGAACTTTTCGCATGCACACGAGTCACACGCAGATCATGATCATGACACCATGCGTCCGTTTGCGCCGCGGCCACGGGATTGTGTCGGTCGGACTCCGCGCGGTCATCACCGCGGTCGCCTGCTGCTCTTGCCTCTGCCCTGCTGTTGCCGACGTGCCCGACGCCGACGCGCGGGAGTTGGTCCGCATCGAGGCAGCCGTGGACCGGGCGCTCGAATACCTCGCCACGCACCAGAAGCCCGATGGTTCGTGGCCGCAGGCGGTTTCGCCGCAGCCCAACACCGGCGTCGACAGCCTTTGCCTGCTGGCCTTCATGGGCCGCGGTCACGTGCCTGACCGCGGCCCCTATCGCGAGACCGTGAGCCGAGCCATCGACGGGCTGCTCGACGCCCACCAGCGCACGGGCCTGCTCGTGCGGAAGGGTGGCAACTCACACGGGCCGATGTACGAGCACGCGTTGGCCACTTTGGCGTTGATCGAGGCATCGGGCTGGACGAGCCGCGAAGGCCTGCGGGAGACCTGCCAGCAGGCGGTCGACGTGATCGTGGCGGCGCAGAACAAGGAGGGAGGCTGGCGGTATCAGCCGCAGCCGCGGGATGCTGACCTGAGCGTGACGGTGATGCAGGTGGTGGCGCTTCGGGCCGCGCAGAACGCGCGGCTGCGAGTGCCGCAGAAGACGCTCGAGCAGGCGCGGCTCTACGTGAAGAAGTGCGCGAAGCCGAAGGGAGGCTTCGCCTATCAGCCTGGCCAGGGCGTGAAAGACGCCCAATCGGCCGCCGGCGCCCTCTGCCTGCAACTGCTCGGCGACTACGACGATCCCGACGTGAAGCTGGCGCTCGAATCGCTGCAGGCCCACGACTACAAGCCGCAGATGGACGCCTACTTCCACTACATGAACTACTACGCGATGCAGGCCCACTTCCAGGCCGGCGAGGAACAGTGGGCGAAGTGGCACCCGCGGGTCCGCAGCCAGCTGCTTGAGACGCAGAACGCCGACGGCAGCTGGCCGGGCTGGGGCGAGGAGCGGCTCAACGGCCCCGCGAAATGCTACTCCACAGCCATGGCCGCGATCACACTGGAGGTCTACATGCACTACCTGCCGGCCTATCAGCGGTAGCAGCCTCTGGCAGACGAGTTGATGTCGCACCTGATCTTTATCATCGCCGAACTGCTCTTCCTGGCGGTCACCCACATTTTTGGTGGCCCGCCGTGGACGGTGATCGGAGCGATCGCCATCGTCGCACAGACCCTCGGTGGTGCCCGCATCGAGTCGCTGGCCCTCATCGTGCCCGGTCTCGCGTGGCTCGCCCTCTCCCATGCCACCGGGAATCGCGAACTGTTCTTTCCCTACACGATGTATCTGGCGAGCTGTGTGGCGTTGCGGGATTCGCAGCGGACCACGCAGCGGGCGGCATGGCTGGGGCCGCTCGGTGGGGCTGCGATCGTCGCCGCGTTTATGGTCATCCGCATCCTTCAACAAGCCACCGTCCGCGTCCTCGCCGTGGAGTTCGTGGTCGCTGCCGCGATCTTCGCGCTCATGGTCATGGCCGGCTCATGGAGCCGAGGCCGCGTCGCCCACGTCGCCCCTGCTGCCCGCTTTGCCTGGCAAGCAGCGCTCGTCGCCACATCCTCGCTGCTCGCCTACGCTAGCCTGGCGATCTAACTGTCTGTGCTATCTGTGGCGAAAGGCATCCATGACCTTTTTCCGCCTCCTTATAGAATGCTTCCCGTGGAAACCGACTTCGTTAACTGGCTGCTCGACCGCATTCCCGCCGACCCGCGGCTGGAGGTGCCCCCCGGCGATGACGCGGCCGTGCTGCGGCCGCCCGCCATGCGGCGGACGGTCGTCACCGTCGACATGCTCACCGAGGGTGTCGACTTTATTCTTGGCCCCGACTGTCCGCCGCGGGCGGTCGGCCATAAGGCCGTCGCCGTGAGCCTGAGCGATCTGGCGGCGATGGGCTCGCGGCCCGAGGCGGTGTTCGTGGCCGTCTGCCTGCCACGAACCGGCGGCGACGCGATCGCCCACGGCTTGCTCGAAGGCATCCAGTCGATCACGGCCGAGCATGGCTGCACGCTGGCCGGCGGTGATACCAACTCCTGGGACGGGCCGCTCGTCGTGAGCGTGACGGCGATCGGCAGCGTGCCGCCGGGCCGGGCCTGGCGGCGCGACGGCGCGAAGCCCGGCGACCTGCTCGTGGTCACCGGGCCCTGCGGTGGCAGCCTGCTGGGCCGCCATCTCGCCGTGCAGCCGCGATGCCGCGAAGCGATTTTTATTGAAAGCCGATTCGAGGTGCATGCGGCGATCGACGTCAGCGACGGCCTCTCGCTCGACCTCTCGCGGATGATGCAGGCGAGCGAGACCGGCGCCGTCGTGCGGATGGCTTCAGTGCCGATCCACGCCGACGCCCACCGGATGAGTCTCTTGCCGGGAGACGGCAAGACGCCGCTCGACCATGCCCTCTCCGACGGCGAGGATTTTGAACTCATTCTCGCCATGCCGCCCGACGCGGCGCATGCCCTCGTGGCGGCAGCAGGCCAGGCTCCGCTCGACCTGCCGATCACGATCATCGGCGAGGTGACAGCCGACCCGGGCCTCATCGCCGAGGATGCGCACGGCACACGCGCCGCACTCCAACCACGGGGCTACGTCCATGCCTTCAACAGCTGACGGCGACGTGCCGCCGACGGTCACGCCGGCGCTGAGCGTGACGGTGCCAGACGAGGCCGCCCTCGCGCCGCTGGCCCGGCGGCTGGTGGCGGCGCTGCCACCGCGGGCGTTTGTCGCGCTCGAGGGCGATCTCGGCGCAGGCAAGACGACATTCGTGAAAGCCGTGGCCGCGGCCATGGGCATCGACCCAACTGACGTGTTGAGCCCGACCTTCGGACTGATCCACGTTCACGACGTGCCGGCAACCAGCGACCAGCCGAGCCCGGAGGCACCAACACGTCTCGTGCACGCCGATCTCTATCGACTCGCCGGCGCCGGCGACCTCGCAGAGATCGGCTGGGAGGATGCGACCGCCGGGCGGTGCTGGGTGTTCGTCGAATGGCCCTCGCGGGCTGCCGACGCCCTGCCTGCCGACCGGCTCGACATCGCCATCAGCATCGATTCCGAAACCGGCCGCACATTCCAGCTCACGTCACGTGGCGCGTTCACGCTGGCCACTCTATGATGCCGCTCCACCACCAAGAGGCTCCCATGCGACTCCACACCCCCACGTCCCTGCTCTGCGTCGTCGACATCCAGGAACGTCTGCTCCCGGCGATTCCCACGGGCCCGCAGGTGGTCTCTATGGCCGGCCGGCTCGCCGACGCCGCGGCCCTGCTCGGCGTGCGCAGCGTGCTCACCGAGCAGTATCCGCAAGGGCTCGGGCCCACACATCCCGATCTCACCGCCAAGCTGCCGCCAGCGGTCACAAAAATGGCCTTCAGCTGCTGCGGCAGCGACGCCTTCACGGCGACACTCGCGGCCGACATCGAATCGGTCCTGCTCTGTGGCCTCGAGACCCACGTCTGCATTCAGCAGACAGCCCTCGACCTGCTCGCCCGCGGGCTGACCGTGTTCATCGCCGTCGATGCCGTCGCCTCCCGCCATGCGATTGACCATGAGATCGCCCTGCGGCGACTGGAATCCTCCGGCGCGGTCCTCACTACCACCGAGGCCGTCCTCTTTGAATGGTGCCGCTCGGCGGAGCATCCGCAGTTTCAGGCCGTCCGCAAACTCGTGCTTTCAGACCGGACTTTATCACGGTGACGGGATCGACGGGATCGGCGCTGCGGCGGCGTCGCCCGTCGCCTGCGTGAGATCGAGCGGGCCGTTCGCTTCGGCTGCCGCAGGATCGGCTTCAATCGCCCGGAGCCTGGCGATCTTCGCCGCCGCCAGAGGCTCGCCTGGAGCCTCACGGCCCGGTGCCGAGCCAAACAGGATCGTCCGCGTTGGCGGGCCGACGAGTTCCCAGCGACGGAATCCTGCCCTCCCCACGGGCCGACATTCCGTCAGCCCAAGCTGCTTCCATTCGGGGCCGACGGCAAGCGCCAGGGCCGCTCCCTCCTCCACGACAGGGTCGCCCCACGCCGAGCCCTCCGGTCCCTGCGGGCTCGACTCGACCCCGGCGATTCGCGGATAGAGCGCCGCGGATTCCGCGGTGAAATCGGCGCTCGGCAGCACCACGCCCTCGGCGTCGATGGCCAGGAGCCCGCCCTTCACCCCCACCATTGCCACCGGCTCACGACAGAGCACCTCCACCGTGGCCGCGGCGGGATGCCGGGGGCTCACGTTCACGACCAGCTTCACCCAGGGGTGCATTTCGAAGGCCCGCGCGAGACGGCGAGAAAGCTCCGGATCGTCGAGAGGCAGGCCGCCGTCGAGGCTCGCGCTGCGGAGTGCCTCCGTCTTGAGATCGCACCGCACCCAGGGTGCCACGCCACGCAGTTCGACCGCGTCGGGCATCAGCACCGCATCGTGATGCACGCGGGCCGATTCCGACACCCGCGACCAGATCACCCATCCGGCGACCGCCGCCGCCACCACGACCGCGACCGCGCCGAGTCCTGCCCGATGCTCGGCCAGAAACGCGGCCGTGCCGCCCTGTGCAGGTTCTTCGACAGGGAGCGGTCGGCCGCGACGCGGAGGGGCAACCATGCAATCGCCCCTTTCACCAGACTTCGATCTGCGGCGTCAATTCCACACCCAGCCGCTCGCGCACCTTCGCCCGCACCAGTTCGATCAGCGCCCGCACGTCGTCACTCGGGCAGTTGGACGACGCGACCACGTAGTTGGCATGGGCCGCGTAGACCGACGCCTCACCGACCCGCAGGTCGCGGCCGCCGGCCTGCACCACGAGCGACTCAGCGGTGCTGCCGTGAGGATCCTTGAACATCATGGCCACCGTCCGCGTTCCGGAGGGCTGCTCGGCCCGGGACACGATCCACTGCTTCTGCATCCGCTTGGTGAGCCGTTCTGGGTCTTCCTCGTCCAGTTCGAACCGGCAGCCGATGACGATGCAGTCGTCGAGGTTGCTCCATCGCGACTCGAAGGCGAGCTTCGCCCCCGTGCGGGTCTCGACCGTGCCATCGGGCAGCATGACGGTCACCTCCCGAACACATTCGCCGATGTCGCCGCCATGGCCCCCGGCATTGCCGACGAGCGCCCCGCCGACCGTGCCCGGAATCCCCACGAGCGTTTCCAAACCGGAGAGCCCCGCCTGCACGGCCGCGGAAACCACGTGCACGAGCTTCGCGCCGGCGCCCGCACGGAGCATCGGCCGCTCCACCGTGATGCCGCAGAAGGCCGGCGCCGAGAGCCGCACGACCATGCCGGGAAACCCTGCTGACGGCACGAGAATATTGGAGCCGCCGCCGATCACGCGGAGCGGCACACGCTCACGCTGGCATCGCGCGACAAGCCGCGCGAGTGCCTCGACATCCACCGGTTCGCAGAAATATCCCGCCTCGCCCCCGATCCCCAGCCAGGTGTGGTGGGAAAGCGGCTCACGGCACGACACCGCCAGCCCCAGATCATCGAAGGGCGTGGCGTCCGAGTGTGCGTCCGAAGGCGCGGCATCCGCTGCCGTGCCGGTGTGGCGAGACTTCATGACAACAATCACCTGAAGGAGGTCGTTGAGGCCGGTCCACTGCCCGGGCCCGAAGCGGGTATTGTGCCCCAAGCGACTCGGCGGCGTCCATCCGGCCGGGGCCGAGTCCCTCACGCGGCCCGTCGCTCCGACCCAAACGGCTGCGGAACGTAGGCCAACTGGAGCCAGCCGTCGACTACCGCCGCCAGCGGGAGCGGGTCGCCGTCGGGATCGATGGGGTTCTCGCAGCGGCCACCCACGTCGCCCAGCACGAGCAGGCAATCCTGCTCACGCAGCGACGACAGCAGCCGGTCGATCTTTGCGTAGGCCATCACGTCGGCGGCCTTGCCGACCTCGTCCATGAGCGTGCCGGAAACGACAAGACAGTCGTCCGCCCACCGCATCGTTCTGCGGTTGAAGGTGGCGGCCATCCGACCATCTTCCCGCTTGTCATCCTCCCGTACGCCAAAATCGCGTCGGCCGAAATCGCTTTCAGCCCCCCCCGCTCCGCAGGCATCGGCCACGAGCCGCTCGGCGCAGCCCGTTTCCGCCACCACCACGAGCCGGCCGCGGGTCAGCCGCCGCAGCCCGGCGAGGGTGGCTGCCAACGCATGACCACTGGTGGGGTGGTCGACGAAGGCGGCATGGTCCTGGCCACGGTCGATCCGCTCCAGACGACCCGACACGCTGCCGCAGGCCTCGATGCCCCGCACGATCCGCTCGAGCGGCACGCGGGAGCGAAGGCCGATGGCAACCGCCAGCAGGCTGTCGCGAACGAACGATGCCACCGGCGTGGACACCGCCACTGGCATCGCATGGCCGCCCGCCTGCACGAGGAAGGTCTGTCCAAAGAGCGTTCGCTCAACGGGAGTGGCAGTCACGTCGGCAGGGCCGGTGAGCCCGGCGGTGATCACACTGCCCTCGCCCTTGGCCGCCGCCCGCCGCTCGATCAACTGTGCGACGCGGTCGTCATCGCACATCGCGACGAGACAACCGGTGGGGCCAAGGCAGTCGAGGATCCGCGCCTTGACAGCATGGTACGCCGAAGACGTGCCGTGGATATCGAGGTGGGCCGAGCCGAGATTCGTCACCGCGACCGTGTCGCAGACGACGCCCGCCAGACAGTGTGCCGCGAGCATGCTGCTCGACACCTCGACCACCGCGTGCGTGCAGCCATCCTCGCGAAGCCGACGCAGCCAGTCGGCGAGCACCTCCGGGCGGGAGAGATCGGCCGCCACCGGCTCGGCGTCGTCGGCGGCCAGACAGCCGAGGTCGGAGAGCACTCCCACCCGCAGCCCCGCCTCGGCGAGCACAGACGCCGTGAGCCAAGCGGTGGTTGTCTTGCCACTCGTGCCGGTGATGGCGATCACCTTCATCTTCCGGCCCGGATCGCCGGCGAAGGCGTGGGTCATGCGGGCCATGGCCCAGTTGCTCTCCGGCACGATGCACAGCGGCGTGCCGAAGGTTGGAATGATGCGTTCGGCGACGACGCCGGCCACGCCGTGGGCCAGGGCTCGTTCCACGTCGTCGTGGCCGTCTCTCTCCGCAGTGAGCCGGGCGACGAACACGTCCCCCGGCCGGCAGGCGTCGGGATCGTCGGAGCAGCCAGCCGCGATGATGTCATCGCAGGCGAAGAAGGTGGCCTCGGGCAGCACCTTCGAGAGTTGGATACCGCGGCCTCCGGACTTGCCGCCACGGGATCGCCGTGGACGCGGGCGGGCGCCCTCACCGTCGGGGTCGCTGAGCCTATCCTCACGCATGCCGGCCTCCTGCCTGGTGCCGCGGCAACCGTGTGTCGAGCACAGTCGCGTTGGCTTGTGGAAACGCTGCCACGTTCATCCTTGAACGTGATCGCGGGCAAATTGTCCGTGGAGCTCCAGACGGGTCAAGGTCGGCTTCAGGCGGGCAAAAAGACCCTTCCGCAGCCAGCCCAGCTTGCCGGCCCGACGTCCGGCGCGGGACGATGGGAAAGATAGCCATGCCCCCATCCGCTCCTACGATCAACGCCTGCCCGAACGACAGCACCCGCCGGCGGGTGCTGTGGATCGGTTCGGTCGACGGCTTGGAGCTTGGCATGGCCCGCTCAGGGCTCGCGGCGCTCGCCGATGTGACCGACGCCGACAGCCCGCAGACCGCCGTAAACGCTGCTGCCTCCATCGCCGGGCAGGCCATGCCGTCGCTCGCCGTGCTGGCTTCCGACAGGCCGGCGCGGTTCACCGCCGCCGACGCGCTCCTCCTCTCGCAGTTCTGGCCACTGATGCCGATCGTTTCGGTAGCCTCGAGCCTGGTCGACGGCCGGCGACGCAGCGGGCCGCTGCTGCCCGGGATCGAGGAGGTGCCCTGGCACGATCTGCCCGGGCGGTGCAGGTGGTGGCTGGCAGCATTCGAGGCGGGCCTGCCCACCAGCCTCGGCATGCCAGCCACCTCGCGCCGCGAGGAGCGGCTGCTCGAATCGATCGCCGGCATCGGGAGCAACTCCGCAGGAGCCGCATCGGGGCACCCTGCCCCGGCATGCCTGGCTCCGGCCGAGATCTCGGTGGCCGCGGTACGGTCCGACGATCTGGAGGGGCTCTGCGACCTGCTCACGGTCGCTGGGCACCGGGTGGTCAAACGTCAGATTGGCCGCCCACACCTCGATGAGGCGGCAGGCACGCTCGTCTGGGATGTCTGCGACCTCGCGGCTGGTGACCTTGAGTGGGTGCGACTCTTGGCAGCCAACAGACCGGGGCTGTTCATCGTGCTCCTCGATAGCTTCCCGCGAGGCGACAGCGTGGCGGCAGCGTTGCGGGCCGGAGCCGCCGCCGTTCTGGGTCGGCCGGTCTGCCTGGAGGCGGTCGCCGGGGTCCTCCTGCACAGCCCGTGCCGAACACTCCTGCGAACGCCGAAAACCGGGTGATGCCGGTCTTGGCGGGGCTGACAGCTGCCGCTAGCATCCCCGCCTTGAAACGTCACCCGCCCTCGCCGACTCCGAGCCCTTCGTCACCTCTCGTGACGACGATTCTCGTTTGTTTTATCTTCTGCTGTGCTGCCGCCGGCTGTGCCCATCTGGCCGCCGCGCCGGGGTGGAACGCGGCCACTCTGCAGCAGGTGCCGCTCCCGTGGTCTGCAGCGGACGGCCTGCCATCCCGCGCGGAGATCGTCGCCGGTCAGCTCGTGATCCACACCGACTTCCCGCTGGCCGAGCAGCACAGGATCGTCCGTGAATTGGAAAGCCTTCGGGCCGACGTGAGCCAGCAACTCGGCCTGCCGATCTCCGACGAGCCGGTGCATCTCTACCTGTTCGAGAACAAGCAACGGTACGACGACTTTGCGGCGCGACAGTTTCCCGGCTTTCCGTCGCGGCGTGCCTTCTTTGTCGAGACCGACACCACCCTCTCCGTTTTTGCAGTCTGGCAGGATCGGATCGCGGAAGATCTGCGGCACGAAACGACGCACGGATATGTGCATGCCGTCGTGCCGACGATTCCGCTCTGGCTCGACGAGGGTGTCGCCGAATATTTCGAACTGCCACGCAGCGAGCACGGCATCCACGCGACGCATGTGGCCCATCTCTCGGGCCGGCTGCTCGAGGGCACGTGGCGGCCCGACATCGACAGGATGGAGAGCCTGGCCTCGGCGGGCGAACTGTCGCAGGACCACTACGCCGAGGCCTGGTGCTGGACGCACTGGCTGCTCAACACCACGCCACAGCGGCGTCGGCTGTTGCAGGATTACCTCACCGACGTCCGCCGTGATGGCCAGACAGCCCCGCTCTCGGCGAGGCTCCGGCACACAGAGGGCCTGGGCACCGACCTCGCCGCCACGCTCCGGGCGCATCTCGAATCGCTCATCCCGCCGCCGAAGTGATCAGCCGACACCTTTCTCAAGCCTTGCGGAAGAGCGTGCCGGATTGGGCGGTCTCGAACCCGAGCTTCGTGAAGAGGTGCAGCGCCGGCTCATTCGCCAGCGTGACGTGCGCCTCGGCCAGCGTCACCCCCTCCTGGGCGAGGTCGTGCAACGACTCGGCCACGAGGTAGTGGGCCAGGCCCTGCCGGCGTCTGGCTCCCTCGATGCCGACGTGCATCAATCCCGCCGCGGACACGCCCCAGGCCGCCGCCACTGGCTGCATGTCCCAGAACGACGCCGTGCCGAGGAGATCGTCACCAGCCCCACGCAGTTCGTAGCGTCGCAGCGCGATCCCCGTCGTGGTGGCCGCCTCCCACCAGGTCCGCCGCGCCGGCTCGTCGATCACACGCAGCGTCGTCGCCCGCCGAATCGCCATTTGCAGCCGGTTCACCGGCGGACGGAATCCGGCCAGCGGACGTCGTAGCACGCCGATCCGTTCCGCCTCGGCATATCCTGCCCGACGAAAGATCTCCTGCATGCAGGGCGTCGAGTCGAGGATTCCCGGCAGGTCGGCGCCGCCATAGAGGCCCAGATAGAAGCTTCGCATCTCGGCCGATCCGCCGCCCAGCAGCGTTGTCGCGCCGCGGCGCCGCAGAAAGTCTTCACAGCGCTCGAGCAGGCCGGCGCCGATCCGATCCTGTTCGGCATGAGGCACCACAACGACCAGCAGGGTCGTGCCCACGGACGTGTCGATCGCCGTGTGATCGGCATTCGGTCCGAAGGCGGCGTGGGCGAAGCCGACCGTGCGGCCGTCGTCGACGGCGACGATGAGCCCTTCCCGATCGAAATAGGGCTTCGAGAAGACGCAGGCCTCGAGGAGGGCGGATGTCATCGGCTGCATCGCCGACGGTCCCAGGTCGGCCGACCTCCAGATGTCGGCCAGCTTCGGTGGATCGTCGTTGCGGAAGCAGCGGAATTCGATCACGCGGGCGACTCCGCTGCGGAGCCGTCGCCGGCGAGCCGGACATAGATCCGGCCCGCCTCCTCGCGAATCTCGTGCACCGTCTGCCGCACGGTGGCACTGAAACGGTGCCGGCCGCTCGTCACGTCGAACTGCCAGCCATGCCACGGGCAGGTCAGCACCGTGCCGCAGAGGGTTCCCGTGCCGAGCGGGCCGCCCTGGTGCGGACAGAGGCCGTCGATCGCGTGAAACGTGCCGTCGACGTTGGCGATGGCCACCATGCGATCGCCGGCCAATCGCTCGATGCTCGCACCTGGCGGGCATTCAGCAACGTCGGCGATCGGGATCCAGTCGCTCATGTCAAAACGATCGAGCCGAACGAAGATCAAGGTGGGGGATCAAGGTGGGGGGAGGGACTCACGCGGCGGCACGCGCCACTGTAGCCTTTGGAGGGCCTCCCCGCCATCGTCGGTGCACCCACCAGTATTGCGACGGGGCGCGGCGGATCACCTTTTCGAGCAGCGACGTATACCACTGCGAAATCGCCTTCAGGTCGGCCGATTCGGGGCCTCCCTCCGCCGGGTCGGCGACCCCCTCCAGACGGAGGTCGTAGTCGAACAGACGGCGTCGCCGCGTGGCCGAGCAGACGAGCATCGGCGCCGAGGAGGAGAGAGCGAACACGCCGATGGCCTTGTGCACACTCGCCGGCCGGCCGAAGAAGTCGACCCAGCAACCCTTGGGGCCGGCCGCCTGATCGCCGAGCAGGCCGATCACGCCATTGTTCTCGAGCACGAGCGCCACGTCGGGCGCGCTCCCCTTCTTGGGCAGGATGATCTGGCCACGGGCCTCGCGAAACTTCGTCACGAACCGGTCGAGCAGCGGGTTGTCGAGTTCGCGGGCCACTGAGTAGATGCGAAAGCCAAACAGGCCGAAGACGAAGGCCGACATCTCAAAGTTGCCGTAGTGGCCAGACAGGATCACCTTCGGGCGGTCGGCCCAGAGTTCCCGCAGAAATCGTTCCATGCCGTGGATCCGCAGATGCCGGCGCCAGGTCGTCTTGCGGATCACCCGTTCGGAATGGGCAATCTCGATCACCATCAAGAGCAAGTGCTCCCACATGCCGCGGGCCGCCTCACGGGCCTGCTCGGGGGTCCACTCAGGAAACGCCTGCTGGAGATTCTCGCGGACCACCTGCCGCCGGATTTTCACCCGGTTGGCAAGCAGGTTGGACGCCCCGCGAGCGAACCGCTCGCAGAAACTCCGCGGCAGCGACTGGATGACGCAGATAGCCACGCGGACCGCCACGTAGGCGATCCGATCGACGACCTGGGTGGTGAGCGAACGGCGCATCGACAGCCCATCCCTGACTTCTCGGCGGTGCGTCCCTGAACCGCGTGTCGGAATTCTCGCGAACCCCGGCCAGTACAACCAGATCGGTTCCGACCCCGGACAGGATTCACCACCCGTCACACTGGGGCGGCTTTTCGGCTATCCCCCCCCCGCTCAGCCCCCCCCTGCCATCTCGGGGGCCGCCACCTGCACGAGCACCAAAGCCACGCTGACGGCGTTGAAAAGGCCGTGCAGGATGATCCCGGGCACGATCGAGCCGGTCTGCCGGGCCAGGTAGCCGACGACCAAGCCGAAGAAAAAGAGCGGCACCCAGGCCATCCCCTGCCCCACGTGGGCCGCCGCGAAGGCCAGGGACGAGAGCACGATGGCCGTGACCCCGACCCACCGCGGCTCCTCTCGCTCACGCGAGCGTTCGAGCCAGCCCTCGAGCCACCCCTGCAACACCCGTCGGAACAGAAATTCCTCAGCCACAGGGGCAGCGACCACGGCCGCGAAGACGACCAGACCGATCGACAGCGGGTCGCGATGGGTATTGAGAAAGTCGACGATCGCATGGTGATAGGGGACAAAGCGGTCGAGCACCGCGGCCAGGCCCAGCAGCGGCGCGAGCAGCAGCACCAGCCCTGCAACCGCAAGCCGCATATCGTCGTGGAGCCGGCCCAGGCCGAATCCCAGCGCCGGCCATCCCGCGCCTTGCAGCAGCAGATGCGCGGCCGACACGGCCGTGGCGGTGAGCATGGCGATGCTGCCGGCGGCCAGCCTCATCTGCAACGACGCGTCGGCCGGCATGCTCCCGGCGGCGATCACCTGAAACCCGAGAAACGAGAGCACGGCGGCGACCACATCCGATCCCCTCCACGGAACCGGGGCATGCGGCCGCATGTCGACTGCCGGTAGCCCGCGCCGGGCCCGCCGCGCGATCATCCACGCCACGGCCAGGCTCGCGCTGAAGCCGCAGGCGGCCAGCACGAGGGTGGCCATCATCTCCTGACCGGAAGACGTCCCGGGAGCCACGTCAGGAATCTCGATGTCCATCAGCCTCGATCTCCATCCCTGGGCTCCGGTTGCGTGAGCATGCTGCGGGCGGCGACCAGGTATTCCACACCCGACCAGACGGTCGAAGCCACCGCCGCCCAGGCCGCCGCGACGGCGAGCGTTCGCACGTCCATGCCTCCGAACGACTGCTCGGGCGCGGCCCGCGCCACAAGCTCAAGCGCGATCGCCGCGCACTGCAGCACCATCTTCAGCTTGCCGGAGAACGCCGCCGAGAAATCATGCCCGGTGCGCTCCATCTCCGCGCGGACGGCGGTCACCACGAGTTCCCTGACGACGACCACGACCGCCATCCAGGGCAGGATCGCCGACGCACCGCCCCGGGCCGCCAGCAGAATAAATCCGCCGCAGACGATCACCTTGTCGACGAGTGGATCGAAGATTCTCCCCAGCCGGCTCACCTGGTGAAACCGCCGCGCCCACCAGCCATCGACCCAGTCGGTCGAGGCCGCCACGAGAAAGAGCACCGTCGCCGCGGCATACCGCTCCTGTTCGATCACGCCAAACAGCACGATCGCGAGGACGAGCCGCGCCGCCGAAAGCATGTTCGGCACGGTCCAGACACGGTTCAGTGAGTCAGGTTGCTGCATGGTGGTCGAAATGAGCTGCGTCCCCTTTTCAAGGGGCTAGCGGGCGAACTCACTCGGCACGCCCGCAAGGTCGTAGCCGCTCGACGCCACGATCTCTACCGGCAGGATCCGGCCCGTGAGCGGCCGTGCAGCCGAACTCCCCGGGGCGGTCACGTAGACCACGCAGTCGATGTCGGGCGCGTCGGCCTGCGTCCTTCCGATCCACACGTCCTCGCGCTCCTCGCTCTGCCGGTCGATGATCACATCCAGCGTCTTACCGATCTGACGCCGCGTGTGCTCGTGGGCGATCGCCTGCTGCACCTCCATCAGTTCATCCCGCCGCGCCGCCTTCTCCTCCTCGGGCATGTGCCCGTCGAGCCGCGCCGCTGGCGTGTCGGGCTCGAGCGAATAGGTGAACACGCCCACCCGCTCAAACTTCCACTGCTTTGCGAACGCGACCATCTCTTCGAACTGTTCCCGGGTCTCGCCGGGGAAGCCGGTGATGAACGTCGTCCGCAGCACGAGGCCGGGGATTCGGCTCCGCAGCTTCGCGAGCAGTTCCTCCGTCGGCCCCCGCGCCACACGCCGTTGCATCCGCTTGAGCACCGGGTCGCTGGCGTGCTGCAGCGGCATGTCGAGGTAGGGGATGATCTTCGGGCTGGTGGCGATCTTGTCGATGAGGCGATCGGTGAAGTGAATCGGGTAGAGATACATCAGCCGGATCCACTGGATGCCGTCCACCTTTTCGAGTTCGTCGAGCAGTTCCACGAGCCTGGGCTCGCCGTAGAGGTCCATGCCGTAGTAGGTCGTGTCCTGCGCGACGATCACCAGTTCCTTCACGCCGTCGGCGGCGAGTTCGCGGGCCTCGCGAATCACCTCCTCGATCGGCTTGGTGGCGTGCTTGCCCCGCATCTTCGGGATCGCGCAGAAGGTGCAGGTGCGGTCGCAGCCCTCTGAGATCTTGAGGTAGGCCATGTGCCGCGGCGTGACCCGCATGCGGCCCGAGTCGTCGAGGGCGCGGGCGGGGGCGGGGCGAAAGATGCTCCGCTGATCGCCGAGGCCGCCGATGAGCCGTTCGGCCGCGCGGGCGATCTCGTCACGCGAGAAGACGCCGATCACGGCATCCACTCCCGGCAGTTCGGTGAGCAGCGACTCCTTCTGCCGCTCCGCCAAACAGCCCGCCACGATCACGCCGCGGGTGCCGCCCGACCGCTTCAGGTCGAGCATCTCGTTGATCGCGGCATACGACTCCTGGCGGGAGGCGTCGATGAAGGCGCAGGTGTTGACGACCACGATATCGGAGCCCTGCGGCTCGCCGACGAGTTGCCAGCCGTCCTCGCGGAGCAGGCCGAGCATCCGCTCGCTGTCGACGAGGTTCTTCGGGCAGCCGAGGCTCACCATGGAAAACGTGCCGCGGCAGGTGGCCGCGTCGACCGGCTGCACGGCCGCCATCACGGCGGTTCCACTCCCGCAGGCTGCGGCCGTGGCCGACGGGTCGACGATCGGAAGTGATGCACCGTGGCTCATGTCAGGCCTGCCCGCCGATCAGCTTGTCGAGTTCCTCGCGGAGCTTCGGCAGGATCGCATCGTAGGGGTAGGCCCCAAGCTCGGCCGAACGCTTCTTCAGGTTGACGTGGGTCGGGCCGCACCAGAGGCCGAGATCGGCGTCGTCGGTCTCGCCGGGGCCGTTCACGCGGCAGCCCATCACGGCGATCGTGATGGCATGATCCTTCGCGTAGGCCGTCATCTCCTTGACCTGCTTGGCCAGCTCGATGAAGGCTTCGTTCTCCACGCGAGAGCAGCTCGGGCAGCTGATGATGTTGAGCGAGCTGAGGCCGTAGTCGACGACACTCCGCACCCTGCCGGCCGCGATGTCGCTCAAAATCGCCTGCGCGGCAGCGATCTCTTGAGGCTTGTCGGCGTTGGGCACGGTAAGCGACACGCGAACGGTGTCGCCGATGCCGCGGCTGATCAGCTGCTCGAAGGCGATCCGGGTCTTGATGATGCCGTCGGGCGGCATGCCTGCCTCGGTCACGCCCAGGTGCAGCGGCACATCGGGCCGGGCCTCGGCGAACCGCCTGTTCACCTCGATCACCTTCTTCGGATCGGAGTCCTTGAGCGACACCGCATACCGCGTGAAGCCGATCGAGTCGAGCAGTTCGCAGTGCTCCAGAGCGCTGGCCAGCATCGGCCCGATCGAATCGTCCTCGGCGAACTTCTCCTTCTTAGCGGGATCGACGCTTCCGCAGTTCACGCCCACCCGCATGGCACAATCGTGCTTGGCGGCTACGTCGGCGATGAACCGCACCTTGTCCTGCCAGGGCTTCGTCGGCTCGTGGTGGTAGAGATGGCCGGGGTTGTATCGCAGTTTGTCGACATGGGGGGCCACGTCGACGGCGAGCCGGTAGTTTTCCTGAAGGTCGATGGCGAGGTTGGCCTGCGTGCCGGCCCGGATGGCGGGCAGGGCCGCGGCGTCGGACTTGCTGTCGACGGCGATCCGCACGACGCCGGCGCCGGCGGCATGCAGGGCATTGGCCTGCGCGAGCGTGGCGGCCACGTCGGTGGTGTGGGTGGCCGTCATGCTCTGGGCGGCGATGGGGTGGCCGGCACCGATCGTGATGCTCCCGATCCGCACGGCCCGCGTTGGATTTCGCTTTAGCTCGACCACGACAACCTCTCAGGCGACACTTTTTCCGGCTGGTTTCCCATGCTCCGACACTCTAAACCATAGCAGACGCCCGTCCCGCGGCGAACCCGCTTTTCCGGCCCCTCATGCGCTACGACCCCGCCCTCCATATCGTCCTCCACGAGCCCGAGATTCCACCCAACGCCGGCAACGTGGGCCGGACCTGCGTCGCCATCGGCGCCAAGATGTGGCTGGTGCGGCCGCTCGGCTTCAAACTCGATGACTATTATCTTCGGCGAGCCGGCCTCGACTATTGGGACAACCTCGAATGGGAGGTGGTCGATTCGTGGGACCACCTGCTGGCGGCACTTTCCGCCGTCGGCCGCCAGCCGAACTGGCTCTTCGAGACGCAGGCCACGCGGAGCTACACGGAGGTGGCCTACCAGCGGGGCGACGTGCTCGTCTTCGGCAGTGAGTCGCGGGGCCTACCCGAGTCGCTTCAGGCCGCCCACGCCGACCGCATGCTCGCGATCCCCGCCCGGCCGCAGGTGCGAAGCCTCAATCTCTCCAACTGCGCCGCGATCGTCGCCTACGAGGCGATCCGCCAATGGGGCGGCGGAGTATGACCCCGCCCCGACGGAGATTCCCATCGCTCGCGCTCCGGGCTTGTATGAGACGTGCCGTCTCCCTCGAATAAAAGCCCCCGGCGCGAGCCGGGGGATAATGAGGTCACGGAGCTTTCGCCTGCTGTGCCGCGTAGAGCGGCAGGTGGCGGTAATACGTCTCGAGCATGTAGACGTAGAAACTCGTCACGAACAACCGGCCGCCGATGGAGCCCCATTTATCGAGCGAGGGATCCCAACTCCCCCGGTGCTTCCCCTCCTTGGCCACCTGCCCGCGTGGCAGCACCTCGCGGAGCCGCTCGTTCCACCGCCGCCACGACTCGCCCTCCATGTGATGGGCCACTTGGGTGATGTAATACCAGGCATACACGTCCTTCATCGTCGTGTCCTCCTCCAATAAGTCGCCCGGGAGCGGATTCTCCGCCATCAGAAATTCGAGTCCCTCGACAAGACGCGGATCCCGCTGCGGCCAGCCGAGATACTGGCGGCAGAGTAGGCCCTCGGCCGTCACCGCCGCCGTCACAGGGCTGGCCGGCTTGAGCGTGCTGTCGCGCTTGTAGCCGTAGCGGGATCCGTTGCCGTTGGCCACGGTATCGAGGAATCCACCGATCCCCTCGAACGTCGCGGCCGGCACAGCCATCCCTGCCATCTCGGCCGTCTTCAGCGCCATCATGTACCAGCCGGTGACCGACATATCGCCAGGCTTGCCCGGCTCATACCGCCAGCCGCCATTGGGCCCCTGAGCGGCGACGCAATAGGCGACGGCGCGGGCAGCCGGCTCCGCGAGTTTCGGATCGCGGCTCATGCCATAGAGCTCGCAGAGTGCCATCGTCGCCTGAGCGTGGGAGTAGAGGGCGTGCTGCATCGGCATCGGCCCCACGTCGAACGAGCCATCCTCCTGCTGCGACTTGAGGAGGCTCCGCCATGCGCGGGCCACCACCGCGCGGTGTGGCCCCTCCGTGAGCGTGTTACCGGCCCCCTGAAAGGCCAGCAGCGCCATCGCCGTCGCAGCGAGCTCGTTCTCCTGCGAGCCACCGTCGTCATAGGGGCCTTTCAGGCTCCAAAGGCCGTCTTTCTGCTTCTGTTGCTTCTTGAACCAGTCGAGTGCGAGCGTCACGGCGAGTTCGGTCTCGTCGCCACCCCCCGCCGCGCCCAGCAGCACCTCCTTGCGGCCGGCTTCACGGCCGACGAGCAACATGCCGACAGCGGGGGCGACCAGCGGCGTGTCAGCTGCCGCCGTGCCGACCGCCACATCAGGGAGATCGGGCATGGCGACTGGAGCTGAATTCGGATCCTTCACGGGCACCCGGTCCGTCTTGGCGACCTTCGTCATCTCGTCGTCGGGCTGCGGCGTTGGCTCCTTTGCCGGCACGATGTCGATGCCTGTGTCGTTCGCCTGGACGTTCGCCGACCCAAACGCCAGGCTGAGCCTGAGTTTCTTGAGCGGCCTTTCCCGTACCACCCAGAGTGTGAGCAAAAGCAGGAGCAGGCAGTGGAGCGAGAGGCTCACAGAGAAGGCGGGGCTATTGCGGACAAATGCTGCCAACCGGTCGCGGAATCCGCCGCCGTGCCCCGCCGCCAACGCAGCGGCGGTCGAGGCAGCCGGATCAAACACGCGTGGCAGGCCGACGCCTGATCTGTCCCGGTCGGCGTTCTCCGCGTCAGCGGCCAAACGGCCTGCGAACGGGTCTTGGCCACCGACCTCGCTGGCCCAGGGCACGCCACCAACGAGTGCCTTCGATCCAGACGCACCCGCTGGACCAAGTGGCCACTGTGGCGAAGACAGCCTGGAATCCTGCTGTTTCATGGGGAGAAACCTGCCGGCACGATCGATCCGTTCGCACCTGGGCTTCATTTCCTGGCGCGGACAGTGTATTATTCTGATTCAGCCGTCGGAGAAACATCCCGAAACGGATCGCTGACACAAGTCATCGTCCGTTTTGGAGACGCCCCCGAACCTGATCAAGTAAAAAACATGTCGCGGGGTGGAGCAGCCCGGTAGCTCGCGAGGCTCATAACCTCGAGGTCGCAGGTTCGAATCCTGTCCCCGCCACTTTACGCCCGCCGGGCCATCCATGGCCCCGGCGGG
>JBILKZ010000168.1:0-6750 GCA_044376405.1 Pirellulales bacterium | reverse complement strand
CGGCAATCTCTCGCTACTCGGCCACAGCTACCTGCTCGGCAACCTCCTCTTTCTCGGCGGCTGCCTCGGTGCCTCCTTCTACAACGTCTTCTGCAAGGGGCTGATGGAGCGGTTTCCCGACTGTGACGTCCTGATCTACAGCTACGTGACCGCGACAGTCGCGAGCCTGCCGGTCCTGCTCTGGCGGGAGCCCGGCTGTTTTCAGAGCCTCTTCCGGCTCGACGCCGTCGGCTGGCTCGCCTTCGGGTTTCTCACGCTCTTCGTCTACGGCCTCTCGATGCTGATGCTCTTTCACGTGCTGCACGAGCTGCCCGTGACGGTGGTGCTGGCATCGACCTATCTCGTGCCGGTGTTCGGAGTCGTGATCGCGATGCTGCTCCTCGGTGAGCGGCTCGACCCGCTCACGGCGATCGGCGCGGCCGTCGTCCTGGCTGCCACGATCCTCATCATGCGATACGACAAAGCTGGATAGCCTTGGAGAGAAAAGAGTCTTGAGAACCACACCCGAGCCACGCTCGTCTGATATCGCGTTTTCACCGAGCCATACGTGCCCTGCTCTTTGCGTCCTTGATCCTGCCGTCGAACATGGGGTTGGCGGCCGACCTGGTCGGTGCGCTGATCCGGCATGGCACCTGATCCACGAGCCAGCCGTCGAGCGGGACCTGAAGCTCTCTCCCGCCAAGAGCCGGGAATTGCGAAGCCTGCTGGACGAGCTCGACGCACGGTTTTTTCCGCTTCGCAACAAGCCGTCGGAAAAGGCAGCCAAGGGTGTCACGGAAGCCCTGGATGAGTTGACGAAAAGACTGAAGTCGCTTCTCTCGGAGTCGCTCGCCGCGACGAGTAAACTCGAACAGCGTGCGGCAAACGGCGAACCGCGGGAGCCTTTGGAGAAGCAATACGCGGCGCTCAAGCGGGATGTGAAAATGGTGCCAGCCACCAAAACTAGGCAAGCTGCAAATTACCCAGATTTGGTGGCTGGCACCTTTTGTCATTCGACGACGTGGCGCACGCGATCCTCTTCCTCTGGGTCGGTCCGGGCCGCTCGCGAACGTCCACGCGGCCGGGGGCCAATGGCGTCGTCGAGCTCTCGCCGTTTGAGTTCCTGGACCGGCTCGCCGATCTCGTCCCGCCGCCGCGGAAGCATCGGCATCGGTATCACGGCGTCTTTGCGCCCAATCACAAGCTCAGGCCCGCCGTCACTTCGCTCGCGATCGGCAACGTCGGCAAGCGGCAAGAGGCTGTGACCGGCGGGCATGGGGGCGACGGTCATGCCACGAAAGGATGCTGCGACGCGAATCCGAATCACAAGCCCCGCTCGCACGACACCTCACGGATTGCCTGGGCCAAGCTGATGGCTCGGGTGGGGGAGGAGTTTCCACTTGCGTGCCCCACCTGCGGCGGCGACATCCGGCTTTGAGGAGACGGCCGGCAGGAGCCGGCTCACTTCGAACCGGAGTTTCGCAAGCGGGCGAAGGCCAGGATGGCTTCGCACGCGTGAAGTCATCTCCTGACACACCTCGGCGAACCGCTCGAACCACCGCCCGTCTCTCCCGCCCGCGGCCCGCCGATCGACTGGCGAGAGCTCGTGCAGGTCCATGATGACCGGGCAATCTTTCAGGCGTCGCCCGACGAACAGCCCGCGATCGATATTCACAGCCTTTGAGCGGTGCCGGACGCGACCCACGCATGTCGGGAAACTGCGGACTGGGACGCGGTCTGCGCAGACGCGAGAATAACGCCACCGAAGCGGGAGCGGGGCGTTTCGAGAAACCCGCTCCAGACGCCCGGGCCGCTCCTCCCGAGGCTCACGAGTCGCTCATTGGCCGGAAGACCGTTGCGGTAGTGCCATTGACCGGGCTATCCTTACGATTGTCAAACTAGCGGAAGGATTGTTGACCGCGATCGAGAGGGCAAAGCCGTCTGGAGAGAGCGTGACATCCTTCGTTCGCAAGGTGCTTCGGAAGAGCCGTCCGGGGCTGGTCGTCTCCATCTCGGTTCACAATAAAATCTGAATAGCGCCGTGGTCATTCCGCCTTCTTGTGGATCGCGTCTCGAGGGGCTAGCCCGGCTGGAAAAAAGCGGAATGTCCTCTCTTCAGCCGAGCACGCCGGGGATCGGGCGGGCCGCGTTGAGCACGCCCGTGATCCGTTCCTCGCGGCCGTCGTGCTCGAAGGTGAGCCGCTCGTGGTCGAGCCCCAGCGCCCGCAGGATGGTGGCGTGGAGGTCGCGGATGTGCTGCCGATCGTCCACGGCGCGGAGGCCGATCTCGTCGGTCGAGCCGATCGACCGGCCGCCCTGCACGCCGCCGCCGGCCAGCCAGACCGTGAAGCCGTAGGGGTTGTGGTTGCGGCCACCCGAGCCCTGTTCCATCGGCGTCCGACCGAACTCGCCGCCCCAGACGACGAGCGTCTCGTCGAGCATCCCCCGCCGGGCCAGGTCGTCGAGGAGCGCGGCCGTGGGCCCGTCGATCTGCCGCGAGTTGCGTTCGTGGTAGTCGTGGCTCGAATCGTGGGCGTCCCAGCCGAATTTGTCGACCGCGTTGTAGATCTGCACCACCCGCACGCCCCGCTCCACGAGCCGCCGGGAGAGCAGGAGCATCCGGCCGTAGGAGGCCTTCGCCCGGTCCTTGTCGTCGACGCCGTATTTCGCGAGCGTCTCGGCCGTCTCGTCGGAGAGGTCGCCCACGTCGGCCGCCTCCGCCTGCATGCGGTAGGCCAGTTCGTAGGTCGCGATCCGGCCGTCGAGGTCGGGGCGGCCCGGCCGCGAGTCCCGATGCCGCTTGTTGAAGGCCTGCGCGAGGTCGAGCGTCGACCGCTGCACGGAGGCGAGGCTCGCCGGCGGGTCGAGGTTCACCAGCGGCGGTCCCTGGTGGCGGAACCGCGTCCCCTGGAAGGCCGCCGGCAGGAAGGCATTCGACCAGTTGACGCTGCCGCCGATGCCCCCCACCTCGAAGAGCAGCACGTAGCCGGGCAGGTTGTCGTTTTCACTGCCGAGGCCGTAGGTGACCCACGAGCCGAGGCTCGGCTTGCCGCCGAGGATCACGCCGGTGTTCATCTGGTAGGTGGCCGGGCCGTGGTTCGACGAGTCGCAGTGCATGCTCTTCACGACGCACAGCCGGTCGGCATGCCGCGCGGTCTCCGGGAGACGGTCGGAAATCCAGAGCCCGCCCTCGCCATGCTGCCGCCACTTCCACGGCGGGCAGAGGATCGAATCTTTGCAGCCGTTGAACACACCCCCGACCGCGTCCGACACCTCCTTGAACGACTTTGGAACGGGCTTGCCCGCCAGTTCCTGCACGAGCGGCTTGTAGTCGAACAGATCGATCGCGCTCGGGCCGCCATACTGAAAGAGCACGATCAGGTGCTTCGCCTTCCCCGGCAGGTGCGGCTTCCGCGTGGCCAGCGGTGCGAGCGGATCGATCTCGATCGCCTGTCGCCCGCCGTCGGCGAGGCCGTCGCGGGCCAGGAGCATCGACGCCGCGAGGCCACCGATCCCGAGCGCCGTGCGGCCGAGCACCTCGCGGCGCGAGCAGAGCCCCGAGGAGACACCAAGCGCGGCGGCGGATTCGGCGAGTGTCGCGTCAGACGCACGACGGCTCGGACAATCGGGATGCATGGCGGGCCTCCTGTCGGCCGCGGCGATGGGGCCGCGACGGGTCAATCGACGATGATGAATTCGCTCGTGTTGAACAGGGCGCGGCAGAGATCTTCGAGGGCCGCGACGGCGGGCGTGGCCGATTGCCCGTCGGCATGGGCCTGCGTGTGCCGGGCCAGCAGGTCGGCGGCCGCGGCCCGTTCGCTCTCGGCCGCGTCGCGGGCGAGCACGAGCCGCACCGCCTCGTCGGGCCAGCGATCGACGTCGTCGCCCACGCTTGCCCGCACCCGGCCGGCGAGCGTGCGCGACGCCTCGACCACGAGCGGGTCGTTGAGCAGGTTCAGCGCCTGCGGCGGCACGATCGTCACGTCGCGGCAGCCGCACGGGCTGACGGCGTCGGGCAGGTCGAACGGCTGCAGGAACGGGAGCGGGATCGACCGCTTCCGCACGAGATAGATGCTGCGGACGAACGTCTCCTCGAGCGGCTGGGCATACCAGCCCTGCTTCCGCCCTTCGGCGCCATCCTTCAAAAACTCGAGGATCGCGGGGCTCGTCTCCAGGATCGCGTCGTCCACCGGCGGCCACCGCGGCGGGCCGCCGCGTTCGTCCCGCAGGAGGCCCGACACCGCGAGGATCGCGTCGCGGATCGCCTCGGCCTCGAGCCGCCGCGGGTTCTGCCGCCAGACGAGCCGGTTGTCGAGGTCGATCGTCGCCTTGGCAGGATCGTGCGCCGACGACTGCCGGTAGGCGGCCGAGAGCAGGATGCGGCGGTGGAGTTTTTTCAGCGACCAGCCCTCCTCGACGAACGTCACCGTCAGCCAGTCGAAGAGCTCGGGATGGGTCGGCGCCGCGCCGCGGAAGCCGAAGTCGTTGGGCGTGGCCACGATGCCGCGGCCGAAGAGCCGCTGCCAGACGCGGTTGACGATCACCCGCGGGGTGAGCGGGTTGTCGGCCGACGCGACCCAGTCGGCCAGCGCCGTGCGGCGGCCGGTGGTCTGGCCGCCGGGGGTCGTCGCCGCCGGCAGCGGATTGGGATCGAACACGGCGAGGACGCCGGGCTCCACCTCCTCGCGGGGCTCGCGGTGATTGCCCTGGGCGAGCAGCCGGGTCGGCGGGATCGTTCCGGCGGCGTCGGTCACGAGCGACACGGTGCCCACGCCCTCGATCGCCGTGTCCTTGGCCTCGGTCTGCTGGAAGAAGGCCTGCAGCCGGTAGAAGTCGGACTGGAGCAGCGGGTCGTATTTATGGTCGTGGCAGTTGCAGCAGCTCATCGTCATGCCGAGCACGGCCGAGCCCGCGGTGGAGACGATTTCG
Organism: Pirellulales bacterium; assembly: GCA_044376405.1. Classification (GTDB taxonomy): domain Bacteria; phylum Planctomycetota; class Planctomycetia; order Pirellulales; family UBA1268; genus CAMCQY01. The sequence continues at coordinate 1,842 of JBILKZ010000168.1, read as the reverse complement.
GCGAGCACTTCCGCCCGGTGCCGCTCGGTCTCCTGGAAGACGGCCGCCGTGGAGTCGTAGGGGCCGAGCCGCAGGAATCCGGTGGCGGCTAGCGACTTGGCCGCCTCACTCCCGGCCGGGGCGGCTCCGGCCAACTCGTCGCCCGCGAACTGCCGCCGCAGAAATTCGTCGTAGGGCATGTCGGCGTTGAAGGCCTCGATCACCCAGTCGCGATACCGCCAGATCTCCGGCCGAAACTCGTCCCGCTCGCAGCCGTTGGTGTCGGCATACCGCACGGCATCGAGCCAGAGCCGGCCGAGATGCTCGCCATAGGCGGGGCTCGCCAGCAGCCGGTCGACCAGGTTTTCGTAGGCTGCGTTCGCCTCCGATTCGCCGGCCTGCGCGGCGGCCACGAACGACGCGATCTCGGCGGCCGTCGCGGGCAGGCCGGTGAGGTCGTGGATCACGCGGCGGGCGAGCGTAGCCGGATCGGCTGGCGGCGATGCCGCGAGCGACTTGTGCGCGAGGGCATCGCGGTGGAAGGCGTCGATCGGCGCGGGAGCAGCCGCCACCGCGGGCACCGCCGGCTTCACGGGCCTCGCGAGCGACCAGAGATCGAGCCGCTCGCCGCCCCAGCGCCGGGCGACGGGGTTGCGGGCGTCGGTGCGGGCGGCGCCCATCCGCTTCCGCGAGGCGAGCGACTCGAGCGCCCGCGACGGCGTGTAGACCTCGAGCGATTCGAGGTCGCGGCCGATCACGATCGCGTCGAAGAGGGCCTCGCCTGCGTCTCGCGCTCCGTTGGCCGCGAGGCAGATGCCGGTGACGGTGCAGTCACCGAGTTCGTCCCAGAGGTCGATCGTGATCGTCGTCCACTCCCGCGGCGGGTCGGGCGAGAGCGAGCGCGAGACGAGATCCGACCGCGTGGGGCCGGCCGTGATGCGGCCCTTGGGGCTCTTGGCATCGGGCCAGCGGCCGTCGTAGGCGATCTCCACCATCGGCGTCGTTTCGCCACGGGCCTTCCACGACAGCCGCAGGTAGCGGTATTCGTCGTCGCCCGGATGCTCGCGGACTTTCCATTCCCAGCCCGGCACGCGTTCGGCGAACCGCCACGGGCTCTTCACGCGGATCGACATGCCGCCGCTCGCCTTGTCGGTGGTCTCCACGCCATATTCGGCGCCGCCCTGCGAGAGCATCTCGAGCACTTCGGGCTCGTCTTCCATGAGCTTCATGGGCCGGCGGGCCCAGGGGGCCCCGGCGGCCACCCAGGTTTCCACGGCGGCCACGAGGTCGGCGGCAAGCGTCTCGTCGGGCGGCATCGCGGAGATCTCGTCGTCGTGCCGGCGGATCGCCCGCACGATCAGGCTGTCGTCGGGCCGGCCGGGCACGAGTGCGGGCCCGGAATCACCCCCGGAGAGCAATGCCTCGCGGGTGAGCGTGCGGAGGCCGCCCTCGGCCCGCTTGTCGTTGTGGCACTCGGCGCACGTGCTCCGCAGCAGGGGCTCGACGCGGTCGAGAAAGAGTCCGGCGGCATGCCGCTCCGGCGCCGCCTGGCTTGCCTCCAGCGGCGCCGCGGCCGAGGACCTGATGGAGGCGAGGCCGAGCCCGCCGACTGCAATACACCACGAAACGGTCAGAACAACCGCTGCCGCCAGTCGTGATCGTCGCGGATCGGCCATGCTCTTTCTCCGTTCAACGAGTCCGGCAATCCGGGTGTCTCGTCCGGGCGGGCCGGACACCGACCATGAAGCCACGGGCGGATGGAACCGCCGCCGTGCACCGGAATATTGTAGTATCGGCCAGGAAGGCCGGAGGATTGTAGCAGTGACGTGGTTTTCAGCGAAACGTGCCCACGCAGGGGCGAAG
>JBILKZ010000169.1:0-6750 GCA_044376405.1 Pirellulales bacterium | reverse complement strand
TCGCCACAGACGATCGCCACTCGGTGGGCCGCCGTCTGCATGGCCGCGATCGATGCCTGGCAGCAGGGCAAGGCCACGACCGTGCAGACCGACCTGCTCAACTGGCTGCTTGCCAATGGCATCCTGCGCAACGACATCCATGCACTGGGCGACTCGATTTCGCTGTTCGTCAACGAGTATCGGCAGATCGAAGAGGGCATCCCGAAGTTCCGGCGAGCGGCCACGATGGCCTCGGAGGGACCGGGCTTCGATGCAGCGGTGCAGAAGCGGGGCCAGCCTTCGCAGCCCGGTGACATCGCCGCCCGCCGGTATCTCGAGGTGCTCGATCGCGACGCGAGCCATTCCGGCGACGCACCTGCCCGACTGCTGCTCGCCGCCCAGATCGCGTCGGCCGACAACCCGCTCACCGCCCGCGTGCTGGTCAACCGCGTCTGGAGCTGGCTCTTCGGCCGCGGCATCGTCGCCACCGTCGACAACTTCGGCGCCACCGGCGAGCAGCCGAGCCATCCGGAACTGCTCGATCATCTGGCCGCGAGGTTTGTCGCGGAGGGCTGGTCGCTCAAACAGCTGATTCGTGAGATCGTCGGTACGCAGGCCTACCAGAGCGTGAGCGTGCCGCCGCCCGGCGCCATCGAGGCCGATCCCGCAAACCGCCTGCTCACTCACATGCCGCTGCAACGGCTGCGGGCTGAGACCGTCCGTGACTGCCTGCTCTTCGTGTCGGGCCAGCTCGACCAGTCGCTGGAGGGCTACACGGGCCCGGCCGATCTCGGCGGTGGCGGCGGCCCGGCGAATCGGCGTCGCGGCGTCTATCAATACCGCAAGCGCGAGGCCCAGGACCACATGATGGTGATGTTCGACGCGCCCGAGGCCGCCCGCACGGTGGGCGGGCGGGAATCGACGAACGTGCCGGGGCAGTCGCTGCTGCTGCTCAACAATGCGTTCGTGCACGACCAGGCGAAGGCCTGGGCTGTGCGTTCGATCGCCTCGTCGCAGGGCATGTCGCTTGACCGCCGGCTCTCCCGGCTTTTCTGCGAGGCATTTGGTCGCGAGCCCAAGCCAGAGGAACTCGACGCCCTGATGGCATTCCTCGAATCCCAGGCCGATGCCTACAAGCTCGATGACGCGGCGCTGGCGACCGACCCGCGGCTCTGGGCCGACATCTGCCACGTGCTCTTCAATGCGAAGGAGTTTTTATATGTCCGCTGACTCCCGCCGCCGCTTCCCTGAGCGCCGCCGCTTCCCTGATCGCCGCCGCTTCCTCGAACAGACCTCGCTCGGGTTTGGCTGGCTGGCCTTCAATGGCCTGCTGGCCGACCGGAGCTTTGCCGCGGATCTGAGCCTCGTCTCGCCGCGGGCGGCCGGGAAGGCGGAGCGGGTGGTCTGGTTCTTCATGGACGGCGGTCTCTCGCACATCGACAGCTTCGACCACAAGCCGCGGCTCGTCGCGGAAAACGGCCAGCCGCTCAAGCTCCCTGGCAAGAAGGAAGACATCACCGGCCGCACCACGCCCAACATCCTGCAGAGCCCGTGGAAGTTCCGGCCCCATGGCACGTGTGGCAAGATGGTGAGCGACCTCTTTCCGCACATCGGCAGCCGCGCCGACGACATCGCCTTTCTCCACGCGGTCACGGGCCCTTCGCCCGACCATGAGAGCGCCATCGGATTTCTGCATTCGGGCTCGCTCCTGCAGGGATTTCCCAGTGTCGGGGCCTGGACCAACTACGGCCTCGGCAGCGACGCCACCAACCTGCCGGGCTTCGTGGTGATGGGCTCGCGGAAGCGGCAGTGCCGCACCAACGGCTTCCTGCCGCCCTCGTTCCAGGCGTCACAGTTCTTCGGCAGCGGTGCGGAGCCGCTGCCCGACCTCGCGCCCCGCGAGGCCGCCCGACAGCTGCAAGACAACAAGCTGCGTGCCGTCCGCCAGCTCGACGGGCTCTTTCTCGGTGCCACGCACGACGATTCGATCATCGAGACCGCCATCGCCAACCACGCGAAGGCCCACGCCATGCAGGACTCGGTCCCCGTTGCGGCGGATCTCAAGGAAGAGTCGGCGGCCACGCTCGCCGCCTACGGCATCGGCGGCAGCGACAAGCAGACGGAATCGTTTGGACGCTACTGCCTCACGGCGCGGCGGCTTCTCGAACGCGGCGTGCGATTCATCGAGATCGTGAAGGACGGCTGGGACCAGCACGACAAGCTCGCGAAGGACCACGCCCGGCATGCGCTCACCGTGGACCAGCCGATCGGTGCCTTCCTCACCGACTTGAAGGACCGCGGGCTGCTCGACTCCACGCTCGTCGTCTTTGCGACCGAGTTTGGCCGCACGCCCAACACCGAACTCTTCGGCAGCGAGCCGGGCCGCGACCACCATCCCTGGGGCTTCACGATCTGGATGGCCGGCGGCGGCGTGAAGGGAGGCACGAGCCACGGCAGCCTCGACGACTACGGCTATTTTCCAGTCGAGGGGGCGGTCGATATCCACGACATCCACGCCACCGTGCTCCACCTCATGGGCATCGACCACAAGCAGCTCACCTACCGTCATTCCGGCCGCGACTTCCGGCTCACCGACGTCCACGGCAGGATCATCACGCCGGTCGTCGCCTGATCATTCTTTGCACCACTGTCTTTTTCACCACGCTTCGGTTCACAAAACGTCGAGTCATCGATTCTCAACCCATGAAAAGCTCCCGCCGCCGTTCCACATCCACCGCTCGGTCATCGGTCAAGCCATCCATCCAGCCATCCAAGTTTATGGCCGGCCAGCCCGTCGTCGTCCGCGACTCGGGCCACCAGACGCCCGCCCTCGATCGGGCGCTGGCGGTGCTCGAATTCATCAGCGCCCACTCGGAGGGCGTGACACGGCAGGAGATCAAGGAGGGCCTCGGCTTCACGACGAACCTCGTCTTCCGCCTCACGCGGGCGCTGCTGGCCCATGGCTACGTGGAGATCCAGGAGCCGGGCCGCCGGCTCGTGCTTACCCGCAAGATGCTGGCGATGTCGCAGCCGAAGCGGGATGAGCGGAGCCTCGTGCAGATGGCCCACGAGCCGATGCGGTGGCTGCGTGATTGTACGGGTGAATCGGCGCACGTGGGCGTCCGCGTCGACCACAACTGCCTCGTGCTCGACCGCGTCATCGGCACGCAGCCCTACAAGTGCTACGTCGAAGCCGGCACGATGGGGCCGCTTCATGCCGCCGCCCCGGGCAAGGTGATGCTCGCCTGGCTGCCGCAGAAGGAACTTGACGCATTGCTCGATGACTATCCCTTTCGGGCCCTGACCACTGCGACGATCACATCCCGTCGCGGCTTCGCCGAACACCTGCGGCTCGTACGGCAGCGGGGCTACGCGATGGATCTGGGCGAGACGATGGAGGGCCACCACTGCCTCGCCGCTCCGATTTTCGACGCAAATGAAATGCCGATTGCGTCGCTCTGGATCACGGCCCCCGCGCCGCGGCTCTCCGAGGCCGACGGGGAGCGGCTCGCACCGGCCGTGATCCGCGCAGCCCACATGGTGACGGAGGTCCTGCGGTGAATCGCAGTCGGGCGTGGCAACGTGTGATGGTGTTGGCAGCGGCGCTGGCCGCGTGCTCGGCCCCGGCGTTTTTCAGTCGGGCCGCGCAGCCCGCCGCCCAAATCGCCGCTCAGCCCACCGATCCCGTCAGATCTCCAGTGCCCGCCACGCACGTACTCTCGCACCTCGAATCCTCCTGCCTCGACTGCCACGATGCCGACACGGCTGAGGGGAAACTCGCGATCCCCGCCCTCGGCACCGACCTCTCGGATGCGAGCGTCCGCGAGAAGTTCGCCCTCATGCACGACCGCGTGGCGAAGCGACAGATGCCGCCCGACGCCGGCGACCTGCCGGAAGAGAAGCGCGCCGCCCTGTTGGCCGCGCTTTCGGCTTTCGTCGAGCAGGCCGACCGGGCCGACGTCGCGGCCAACGGACGCGTGCCGCTCCGCCGACTCAACCGCCACGAGTATGAGCACGCGCTCCGCGACATCCTTCTGCTGCCGAATCTCGACATCGGTGACCGGCTTCCGGAAGACCGCACACGCGACGGTTTCAACAAGTCGGCCGAGGGTCTCGACTTTTCGCGTATCCAACTCGAGGCCGCCCTCGACGCCGCCGATGCAGCCCTCCGCGCCGCGATCGCCGACGGCGTGGCACCGCAGACCCCCGACACGTTTACGGCCATCTCAAAAAACCTCTTTGGCGGTCAGGCCTTCGGAGAGCCGCAGGCCCAGTTCTTTGCCAAGGACTCACAGAAGGTCGACAAGCCAGAGGCCGATGATGCCGACGTCGAGTGCGCGATCTTCCGCTCCGCCTACTGGCCGTATCACGGCTATCCTCGCGGATTCGTGGCCAAGCGGAGCGGCGTCTACCGCGTGCGGTTCCACGCCCGCGCCGTGCATCAAATGGAAAACTTTACGCTCGTGCCAGCGCCGCAGCCGGTGCCGATGACGTTTCGGGCTCGCGTGCCCTCCGGGCCCGACGTCTCGGGAGACGTGCAGGCCGTGGGCGGGCTCTTCGACATTTCGCCCGAAGGCGGCGACTACGAGACGACGGTGCTCCTCAAGAAAGGCCAGACGATCGAATACAGCCTGCTGGGGTTGGCCGTGCCGCTCGCGCGGAATGTCAACGGCGGCGGGCCCACCTATCGCTTCCCGCCGCTGCCGCCGGGCGGCCATCCCGGCGTCGCCTTCAAGTCGCTCGAGATCATCGGCCCGCTGCCGCCCGATGCCTGGCCGCCCACCTCGCACCGCGTGCTCTTCGATGATCTTCCCTTTCGCGCAGCCCCCGCGGGAGCATCGCCCGCTGTCGAGGTGCTCCCGAGCGATCCTGAGGCCGACGCGCGGCGGCTCTTTCGTCGGTTCGCTGCGTCGGCGCTCGTGAGGCCGCTGCCCGAGGAAGATGTCGCGGCCTACGAATCCCTTATCATCACCGCGCTTCGTGGCGGCACCGGGTTCACTCAGGCGATGCTGGCCGGGTATCGGGCGGTGCTCTGCAGCCCGGAGTTTCTCTACCTTGAAGACCCACGAGGCCCCGATGTCCCCGGCGGTTCCGGGGATCTCCTGCCTCTGGCCCAGCGGCTCTCTTATCTCCTCTGGGACACGCGACCCGACAATGATCTGCTCGCCAAGGCCACGAACGGCGATCTTGGCCGCCCCGAGGTGCTCCGCGCGGAGGTCGACCGGCTCGTCGACGACCCGCGGTTTGCGCGGTTCATCACCAACTTCACCGACTACTGGCTTGACCTGCGGAATCTTCGCCGCGACGAGCCCGATATTCGCCTCTATCCCGAGTACCGCTTCGACGACTATCTGGTCGAGAGCATGGGGATGGAAACCCGGGCGTTCGTCACGGCGATGATCCGCGAGAATATGCCGGCGGCGGTGATCGTCGACAGCGATTTTCTCTTCGCCAACGACCGGCTCGCGAGGCACTATTCTTTGGAGCCACTCTCCGGCCACGCCGTCCGCAAGGTGCCCGTGCCGTCCGGCAGCCCGCTCGGCGGCCTCCTCACGCAGTCCGCGATCCAAAAGGTGACGGCCAACGGCACGAACACGTCGCCGGTGCTCCGTGGCGCCTGGGTGATGACGCGGCTGCTCGGCCAGCCGCCGCCGAAGCCGCCCGAGAGCGTGCCGGCGGTAGAGCCCGACATCCGCGGCGCGAAGACGATCCGCGACCTGCTCGCGATGCACACGAAAGACGCCGCGTGTGCCTCCTGCCACCGGCTCTTCGATCCGGTCGGTTTCGCATTGGAAAACTTCGACATCTGCGGCGGCTGGCGGGAGCGGTATCGCGGGCTCGAAGAAGGGGAAGCGGTCACCGGCATCGACCGGGCCGGCCACGATTTTTCCTATCGGCTCGCGCATCCGGTCGATCCGCGGGGTAGCCTGCCCGACGGCCGGACGTTTTCCGACATCAAGTCGCTGAAGGCGTTGCTGGCCGACTCGTCACGGCAGTTGGCCAGCAACCTCCTCCATCAGTTCACGGCCTACGCCACCGGCGGCCCGGTGCGGTTCTCCGACCGCCGCGACATCGAGGCGATCCTCGATGCCTGCGCCGCCGACGGCTATCGCGTTCGCGATCTCTTGCACGGGTTTGTGGCCAGCGGCATTTTCCGCGGCCGGGAAGGGGAGCAGCCATGACGCATCACGAGAATCGAGTGGATGGAGATCGAATGCACGGCCGACACGGGCTCTCCCGCCGAACGTTTCTGCGCGGTGCCGGCGCCGCGGTGGCCCTGCCGATGCTCGAGGCCCTTGTGCCCGCGCGTGTGGCGCGGGCTGCCCTCGACTCGCCGCCGCAGCGGGCGATTCTGATCTCGAACAACCTCGGCGTGCTGCCGAAGCCGTTCTTTCCCACGGGAACGGGCCGCGACTACCAGCTCTCGCCGTATCTCGAAACGCTCGCCGCGCACCGGGGCGATTTCACGGTGATCAGCGGCCTCTCGCATCCGAATGTCCGCGGCGGCCACTCGACCGAAAACTGCTTTTTGACCGCCGCCCGCAACCCGACGGCCAGCGGCTTTCGCAACACGATCTCGCTCGATCAGTTTGCGGCCGAGCGGATCGGCCACCTCACGCGGTTTCCCACGCTCAACCTCGGCGTCAACATCGACAAGGGCAACCGCAGCCTGGCCTGGACCCGCGACGGCGTGCTGATCCCCGCCGAGGACAAGCCCTCGCGGCTCTACGAAAAAATGTTCGTGGGCGGTTCGCCGGCCGAGGTGGCCGC
>JBILKZ010000076.1:0-19124 GCA_044376405.1 Pirellulales bacterium | reverse complement strand
TTCAACCAGCCGGAAGGCGGCCAGTCACAACCTCGGTCGGGCGTCGGCTCGGGCGTGATCGTCGACAAGGACGGCCTCGTGCTCACCAACAACCACGTCGTCGCCGGGGCCGATACGGTGACGGTCGAACTCCCCGACGGCCGTGAGTTCAAGGCTGCCGAGATCAAGACCGATCCCGACAGCGATCTGGCCGTCATCAAACTGGAGAATGCCCACGACCTGCCGGTGTCGAAGCTCGGCGATTCCGACAAACTCGACATCGGCGACTGGGTGATCGCCATCGGCAATCCGTTCGAACTGGAGACGACCGTCAGTGCCGGCATCATCAGCGGCAAGGGCCGTGAACTCGGCAGCATCCGCCGGGCGAAGTTCCTCCAGACCGATGCCGCAATCAACCCGGGCAACTCGGGCGGTCCGCTCGTCAATCTCACCGGCGAGGTGATCGGCATCAACACGGCCATCGCCTCCAACACCGGCGCCTACCAAGGAGTCGGCTTCGCGATCCCGATCAACCTTGCCAAGTGGGTGAGCGGTCAGCTCATCGCCAAGGGCTCGGTGGAGCGTGGCTACCTCGGCGTGTCGATCGGACCGCTTACCAACGACATGGCCTCGAAGCTCGGGGTGAAGAGCCGCAAGGGCGTGCTCGTGACGGAGGTGATGGACGGCACGCCGGCGGCCGACGCGGGCGTCCAAGAACTCGACGTGATCACCGCCTTCGACGACGTGGCTGTGGACGGCCCCAGGTCGCTGCAGGAAGTGGTGGAAAAATCTGCCATCGGCAAGCAGCACACCGTCACGGTGCTGCGCGACGGCAAGACGATGTCGCTCTCCATCTCGGTCAAGCCGCTGCCCGACAAGATCGCGAAGCGCGACGGCTCGGGCAGCCGGAAGCTCTCCGCCGAGGACGAGGAGACTTTCTACTCGGAGGCCTTCGGCATCGAGGTCCGCGACAAGTCCTCGCTGCCCGAGAACGCCTACGAGGGCTTCGACGGTGTCGTCGTCGATCGCGTCGACAACGACGGCGTGGCGGCCGAGGCCGGCATCGGCCCAGGCGTGCTGATCCGCAAGGTCGGCAAGACGGCCGTCAAGACGATCGGCGACTTCGCCGAAGCGATCGAGAAGGAGTCGCCCGTGGAGGGCGTCGTGCTGCAGGTGCGAACGCCCCGCGGCAACAGCGTCATCCTGCTGAAAAAGGGCTTGTAACTATCGGTCTGCTGGCTCCGTCGGTAGAGTAGCCGCATGGCAACGCTTGGCGTCAACATCGATCATGTGGCCACGATCCGACAGGCCCGTCGCACGGTCGAACCAGACCCCGTGTGGGCGGCCGCGCTGGCGGAGCTTGGCGGAGCCGATGCCATCACGGTTCATCTTCGGGAAGACCGTCGCCACATCCAGGATCGCGACCTCGAGGTGCTGAGATCCACCGTCCAGGTGAAACTCAACCTCGAGGCCGCGATCGCGCCGGCGATGATCGAGATCGCCTGCCGGGTGAAGCCTGATCAGGTGACGCTCGTGCCGGAGAAGCGGGAGGAGGTGACGACGGAGGGTGGCCTCGACGTCGTCACCCACCGTACCGCGACGGCGGAGGCGGTCCGCCGGCTGCATGAGGCCGGCATCGCCGTCTCGCTGTTCCTCGATCCCTGCCCGCGGCAGATTGACGCCGCGGTCGATCTCGGCGTCGCAGCCGTCGAACTCCACACTGGCTGCTATGCCAACGCCACGACCGACGCCGATCGGCATGCCCAGCTCGCGGAGCTGTCGCGGGCCGGGGCAATGATCCGGCAGGCGAAGCTCGAGCTCAACGCCGGCCACGGCCTCACCTACCGCAACGTGGTACCGGTGGCCCGCCTCGAAGGGATGGGCGAGCTCAACATCGGCCATTCCATCGTGGCGCGGGCCGTGCTCGTCGGATTCTCGCAGGCCGTCCGCGAGATGAAGTCGCTCATCGGCTGAAGTCGGGACGGGATGGTCGTCCACGATCATGAGTCTGTCAAAGCTGACCATGCGATTTTATAAATTTTATAAATGCTGAAAAACTCCGGACGCACCTCATCTATGGCAGTCATTCGTTTGCACGTCCTCTCGTTCCCGGTCAATTTCCCGAAGATTCTTTTGGCGATTGCGGCTGCTTGCCTGTGCCCGGCCTTCGCAGCCGCGGATTTGTCCGTGCTCGAACTCCGGCCTCACGACCACGTGATTCTCATCGGCAACACGCTCGCCGAAAGGATGCAGTATTTCGGGAACTTTGAGACGTTCCTGCACTCGCGGTTTCCGCAACACGAGTTGTATGTCCGCGACCTCGGCTGGTCGGCCGATGAGCTCACGATTCGCCTCCGTTCGCAGGGGTTCCACGACCACGGCAGCAACCTCGTGGATCATTCACCTGATGTTGTCATTGCGATGTTCGGATTCAACGAGTCGTTCGCCGGGCCGGCGGGCGTAGAGAAATTCGAGAAGGATCTCGCGGCGTTCGTGAAGGATCCCTACTCGATCGACCGCTACACCTCGCCCGGCGGCGACTGGGACCGGGCTGACGGGCACGGTACCACCGGCCGCGGTGACAAGCGTGTTCGCAAGGTCGTTCTCGTCTCGCCGATCGCCCACGAAAACCTGAAGCGGCCAAGCCTGCCCGACGGCTCGGCAAACAACGCCCGTATCGCGATCTATACCGAGTCCATGAAAAAAGTCGCCGCCCGCGAGGGCGCGGTCTTCGTCGATCTCTTCACCCCCAGCCGCGACCAGATGGCACAGTCGACGAAGGCCTGGACGATCAACGGCATCCATCTCAACGAGCATGGCGATCGGGAGGTGGGCCGGATTCTCGACGCGGCGCTCTTCGGCCCGCGGCCTGACAAACCAACGGTCGATCTTGCAGCCTTGCGGGCGGCCGTGAACGAGAAGAACCTGCAGTTCTTCTACGACCATCGCGGCGTCAATGGCTGCTACATCTACGGCGGCCGGAAGAATCCCTACGGCACCGTGAACTTCCCTGCCGAGTTCAAGAAGCTTCGGGCGATGACGGCCGTCCGCGACCGCCGGGTCTGGGACGTGGCCCGAGGAAAGCCGGTGCCCGACGCGATCGACGACTCGGGAACCGGCGATCTGAAGCCGGTCGAGACCAACGTCAAGACGCTCGCCCCCGCGACTACCCCCAAGGAGTCGCTGGCGATGATGGAGATCGAGGAGGGCTACGAGGTGAATCTGTTCGCCTCGGAGGTCGAGTTTCCCGAGCTTGCCAACCCCGTGCAGATGACGTTCGACGCGAAGGGCCGGCTCTGGATCGCCACGATGCCCGGCTACCCACAATATCTGCCTGGCGTGCCCGTCAATGACAAGATCCTGATCTTCGAAGACACCGATGGCGACGGCAAAGCCGACAAGCAGACGGTGTTCGCAGAAGGCCTCCACCTGCCGACCGGCCTTGAGATCGCCGACGGCGGGCTCTACGTCGCGCAGGAGCCGAACCTCGTCTTCCTGAAAGACACCGACGGCGATGATAAGGCCGACGTCCGCGAGATCGTACTCGACGGGTTCGATTCGGCTGACTCGCACCACGCGATCGGTGCCTTCGCGAGCGATCCGGCCGGCGGGCTGCTCATGGAGGAGGGCACGTTTCATCAGACGGCGGTGGAGACGATCCGTGGCCCGAAGCGGTGCTCCAATGCCGGCATCTTCCGCTACGACCGAAAGCGCGAGGAGTTCGACGTCTTCGTGTCGTACGGCTTCGCGAATCCCTGGGGCCAGACGTTCGACCGCTGGGGACAGTATTTCGTGGCCGACGCATCGGGCGGCGCAAACTACTTCGGCACCGCCTTCTCGGGCGACGTCGACTATCCACAGAAGCACGCCAGCCTCAAACAGTTCCTGCAGAAGCAGTGGCGTCCGACCTCGGGCTGTGAGTTCGTCAGCAGCAGGCAGTTTCCCGACGACGCACAGGGCAACTACCTGCTCAACAACTGCATCGGCTTCCAGGGGATCCTTCAATACAAGATGCGTGATGACGGCGCCGGGTTCGCGGCCGATCCCGTCGATCCGCTGCTCAAGTCGAACGACCCCAACTTCCGGCCCGTCGATCTGGAGTTTGGCGCCGACGGCTGCCTCTACGTCGTCGACTGGTACAACCCGCTCGTGGGCCACATGCAGCACTCGCTGCGCGACCCGAATCGCGACCACTTCCACGGCCGGATCTGGCGGGTGAGGGCGAAGGATCGGCCGCTCGTCGCACCGACGAAGATCGCCGGTGAGCCAACGGAAAAGGTGCTCGACGCGCTCAAGGTCTACGAAGACCGCACGCGGTATCGGGCCCGGGCTGAACTGCGTTCGCGGCCGGCGGCCGAGGTGATTCCCGCCGCGGAAAAGTGGCTGGCCGCGCTCGACCCGAAGGATTCCGAATACCAGCACCATCTCGTCGAAGGGCTCTGGGTCTACCAGGCACAGGATGTCGTGAACGAACCGCTACTCGACCGGCTTCTCGCCTCACCCGAGCCGAAGGCCCGTGCGGCGGCCACGCGCGTGCTCTGTTTCTGGCGCGACCGCGCGGGCGATGTCTTCGGCAGGCTACGAAAACTCGTGTCCGACGAGCATCCGCTGGTGCGGCTGGAAGCCGTGCGAGCCTTGAGCTTCTTCCGCGACCAGGAGGCGATCAACATTGCGATCGAATCGCTCGTGCTGCCGCAGGACGACTATCTCTCATACGTCTTTCGCGAGACGATGCAGACGCTTTCAAGGCGGGTGCCGGCGGTGACGGCGGGCGGTGCGTCGGGGTCGGCACGATCGCTCGTCACGCTCCTCGAGAGCGGCCGGCTCCCTGCAAACCGCGTGGGCGACGCCGTCGGCATGCTGCTGCAGCGTGGCGGTCCCGAGGAACTCGGCTGGCTCTTCGCAGAGTTTCTCGAGCCCAAGAAACTCTCCGACGGCCAGCGGTCCACGATCGCCGACGGCCTCCTGCAGGCGGCCGTCGAGCGCGGCATCAAGCCCGCCGGAAGCCTCGCCGCCCTGCAGCCGATCCTCGCGGGGCCTGACCGCGGCCTCCAGGTTCGGGCGATCAAGCTCGCCGCCGCCTGGCGCGACCCTTCAATGATCCCGGCGCTGCAGAACCTCGCGGCGGGCGAACGGGCCGGCGGCGAGCCGCAGCGGCAGGCAATTCTCGCGCTCGCGACGCTCGGCACGCCCGAGGCGAGGGCCACGATCGAATCGCTCTGTGCGGCCGATCGGCCGGAGCCGGTGCGGCTGTTCGCGATCGCGGCGCTCGCCAGGATCGACACGGCAGCAGCCGCCACCCGCGCGGCCGAGGTGCTCGCGGCGGCCCCTGCGCAGACGCCCAACACGGCTGGAAAACTGCCGATAGAGATGCTCGATGCCCTGCTCGATCGGCGGGACGGTCCGGTAAAACTCGCCGCGGCGCTCTCGGCCCGACCGCCGTCGGCCGACGTGGCAAAGATGTTCCTGCGGCACATGTATGCGAGCGGTCGCTCGGAGCAAGCCGTCGCCGACGCACTCACCAAGGCCGCGGGCATCGCGGCCAACCCGTCGCCGCCGTCGCAGGAGGAGATCGTGAAGATCGCGGCCGACGTCGTGGCGAAGGGGGATCCGGCCCGCGGTGAGGCGATCTTCCGTCGCGCGGAGATCGCCTGCATGAAGTGCCACGCGATCGCCAAGGCTGGCGGCGCCATCGGTCCGGAGCTGTCCGCCGTCGGCTCGATCTCACCCCCCGAATACGTCGTCGCCTCGATCCTCACCCCCGACGCTTCGATCAAGGAGGCCTATGTGACAAGGAACGTCATCACCGACTCCGGCGAGGTGCACACCGGTATCCTCGTGGACCGCGACGAGCTGCGGGTGCGGCTCCGCGATGCGACGGGCAAGGTGATCACGATTCCGACAGCCGAGATCGAGGAAGAGATCGAGGGCAAGTCGCTGATGCCGAAAGGGCTGACGTCGTTTCTCACGCAGCAGGAGTTCCTGGATCTCGCGCGGTTCGTGTCGGAACTCGGCAAACCCGGCCCCTATGCGATCCGCTCGACGCCCACGATCCAGCGGTGGAAGGTGCTCGAGAATCCACCGGCCGATCTTGCCAAGGCCGCGGCTGACGCGATTCCTTCGGACGACCAGTTCGAGAAGCTCGTCCTCAAGGGGCCTGGCCTCCGCTGGAAGTCAGCCTACGGAAAGACCGCCGGCGGTCTGCCGCTCGAAGAACTCGTGGCTGCCGGCGGCTCGCGGGTCCAGCCGCTCTGGCTGCAGGGCGAGATCAGCCTCGACGCGACCGGCCCGCTGGACCTGCGGATCACGGCGCCCGAGGGCACGGCCGCATGGATCGGCGGCAAGCGGATCGACCTTACGAAGACGGGCGCGGTGCCTTTCGAAAAGGGAGGCAACAGGCTCACGCTCCGCGTGCCCGCCACTGCTGGCGCGGGGCAGGAGGTGACGGTCGAGGTCCGTAAGACGAAAGACTCACCCCGCCGCGTCGAAATCGCCGGCGGTTCGTGATCACGGTACCGCTGAAGGGGGCGGACGTCGGTTCGTGAGATGAAGCCGCTGCTGTAGGGTGTGTGGGGATTCACCACCCGTGCGTCCGGCCCGGAGGGCCTGACGCACGTCATCCCGTCGCTCACGGTCGGGGCCTTTGTGATTCCCGATGCATCCGTGAGGGGCTGCCCGTGTCCTGAGAGCCGGCGTTGCTGACAAGCGCAGGCAGGATGCCGGAGCGTAGTCCGCATCGAGTGAGCGAAGGGCAGGATGCCTGTAGCGAACGTCCGGCGACAGGGCACGGGCAGCCCCGAACCGTTGCCAGCATCCTCCTACCGCCTCGCGAAGGCCGCGGGATCGTCGAGCACGAAGAGGTGGCCGTGGTCTGCCGTCACGATCACGACCGAGTCCTTCCAGGCGTCGTGCCGCTCGATCCATTTCACCACCGCCTGAAACGCCGCGTCGCCGCTCTTCACCGCGCCGATCGCCGAGTCGATGTCGTTGGCATGCGACGCCCAGTCGACGTCGCCCGCCTCCACCATCAGCCAGAAGTTGCCCCGGCTGTGCAACACGTCGAGCGCCGTGCGGGTCATGTCGGCCAGCGTCGGATTCTCCGTGAGATCGCCCTCTGTATAAGGCTTGAGCGGGCAGTATTTTTTTCGAAGCCGGTCGGCCGACGCCTGCTGCTCGGGCCGGCAGCCGACGGGATCGAAATCGCCGTCAGCCGTCTGGTAGGGCAGATTGCCCTCGGTCACGCCGAAGAGGCCGAAGAGACGCAGCTTCCGCTTGATCGCGTCCTCGGCCGCGACGGCCAGCACCTCGTCGCCTGCCTGGCCGAAGGTCCGCAGGGCCAGCCGGTAGCGGCCCCCCTTCCGCGCGTCGATCGCGGCGAGCGTGGAGTCGGCCACGTATTTTCCGCCCGGCTCGAAGTTGGCCCCCTGATCTTTATCGCTCTCCCGGTCTCCCCGCACGCCGAAGCCCGCCCCGATCAAGACGTCGAGTCCGGCGAGCGGCTCGGTGCGATGGGCGATCGAAGGCTGGCCGAGCATGTCGCGGGCGATGTCCTGATAGTCGTCCCGCGTCACGTTGTTCGCGTAGCTACAGGCGGGCGTCGCGTGCGACACCGGCACGCTCGTCACCGCCCCCACGGCATAGCCCCGGGCCTGAAGCGTGCGGGCGATCGGCTCAATGTGGCGGCCATCGACATCGACATTGATGGCGTCGTTGTAGGTCTTGCGACCGGTGCACAGCGACGTGGCCGAGGCGGCCGAATCGGTGACGGCATGCGGCCGGCTACGGTCGCGGCCGATTAAGTAGCGGAAGTCCGGCAGCGGCGCCCAGGGGGTCTGGCCGCCACGGCGAGGGTCGTAGCCTCCCGGAATCTCACCGCCCGGATTCTTCACGGCCTGGGCGTCGACATCGACCTTCGTGCCGTCGTTGGCCGGGCTCGTGACGCAAAAACCAAAATCGGTCGGCGCGCCGCGGTAGTCCTGAAACCCAAGGCCCGTGCCACGGCCGGCGTCGTAGGCCACCTTGCTTTGCGCGGCGATCGCGGCCGTTCGGGTGGTCGTCCAGTCCATGCCGTCAAAGACCACCAGCACGATGTATTTCTTGCCGGCCTCGGCCGCCATCAGCTGGAGCCGATGAATATCTGTCTGATCGAAATAGTCGGCCTCGGGGTTGAGCGTGTCGTCGGGCAGACGGCCGTAGAGGCTCGTGAGCCGTGCGGCATCCCGATAGGGACTATGCGGGCCTGCCATGCCGTCGAGCAGCGTGCCGAATGTGTAGACAGGAATCAGCCGGTTGGAGTGGTTCGACCACGAAATAAACCGGCCCGCCTGGTCGCCCCAGTGCCCCCACGAAGCCTTTCCCGTCGCCTCGGCCTCGGCTTCCATGGCTCGGATTGGATCGGCAGCCGAGCTGAGAGCCGCCGGGGCCTCGGGCTGCTGGCCCACCACGGGTACTGCTGCGAGTGTCAGCCCCACCAGCACCGCCAGCGCAAGAAGTGTGCACCACTGCCGCCGCACTGGGCCATATGGTCCCCGCCCGTCGCTCGTTATTGTGATCATGAATCCCATGATATCCGCACCAAACGATATTCTGGTCGCACCCACGATTTTGAAGGCGGCCCCGGCGCATCATTTGCTCTGCGGAACTTCTTCGGCAATACCCTTGGCCGACGAGCGTCTTTCAAGCGACCGCCTTCGATTTGTACATTACTGCCGCCCGCCCCTGCCTGCTTCCCTCCCTGCCTCCCTCACTCCCCACACAAAAGGGCTCTTCCGTGGCCAACGACGATTTGCTGCGTCGCGACGTCCGCCTGCTCGGCGACATGCTCGGGGCCGTGATCGTGGAATTGGCCGGCCAGGAGTCGTTTGCACTGGTGGAGGAGATTCGCGGCCTTGCCCGCGACCGTCGTGCCGGCCGGCACGACGCCGAACGGGCGCTCGCGGCAAAGATCGAATCGCTCGACACAGCTCAGGCGGAGTGCGTCGCCCGCGCCTTCAGCATCTATTTCGATCTGGTCAACATCGCCGAGGATCGACAGCGGGTCCGCGTGCTCCGTGAGCGAGAGCGGGAGCGGTCGCCGCAGCCAATCGGCGAATCGTTGGCCGCGGGCATCGCCGAGCTCAAGTCGCTCGGCCTCTCGGCGGCCGACGTGCAGCGGGCGCTCGACCGGCTCTCGATCGAGCTCGTCTTCACGGCCCACCCCAGCGAGGCCAAGCGCCGTTCGATCCGGGCGAAGCTGCGGCGGATGCGGCACAACCTGCAGGAACTCGACCGCAGCGACCTCCTGCCCCGGGAGCGATCACGGCACGAAAGCGACCTCCACAGCGAGCTCGACGTGCTCTGGCAGACGGAGTTTCTCAGGCCCACACGACCGACGGTGCTCGACGAGGTGGAACGCGGCCTGTCGATCATGCCACGGCTGTGGGAGGCGGTGCCGCAGGTGCATGCCTCGCTCCGTCACGGCCTCGCGGTCTGCTATCCGGGCGAGTCGTTCCACATCCCGCCCTTCCTCACCTTCGGATCGTGGATGGGGGGCGATCGCGACGGCAATCCGTTCGTCACTGCTGATGTCACGGAAAGCACGCTGCTGCGACTGCGGGCCGCGGCGATCGACCGCCATCTCGACTGGTGCGACCGGCTCCACGACCTGCTCACGATCTCGCTCCACGTGGCGCAGGGCGCCAGCCCATTGGTCGAGCGGCTCGACGCCCTCGCGACGGCCTGGCCCGACCTGGCAGCCGCCCTCGAGCCGCTCGCCCCGCACGAGACCTACCGCCGCTGGATCCGCATGATCCAATTCCGTCTCGAGCGGTCCCGCGCCGCCAGCCTCGCCGAGCCGGCGGCCGTCGGTGCGTATGCGTCGGGAGGCGAACTGGAGGCCGACGTCGCCCTGCTCGTCGACTCCCTTGGCCACGACCACGGCCTCGCCGACCATTCCCCCGCCACGCACTGGCTCGACCTCGTGCGAACCTTCGGCCTCCACATGACACGGCTCGACGTGCGGCAAGACGCGCGGGCCTACGGCGACATCATGGGAGAAATTCTCGCCGCTGCCGGGCGCGTGGCCGATGCTTCCACCTATTCCGCACTCGACGAGCCAGCCCGACGGGCCCTGCTCGTCGACTCGATGCCTGGCACGGGCAGCCAACCGACCGGCGGTGTTGACGGCATGAGCAACGACATTCCCGTTGATGGCCTCGCCCCTCTCGCCGCCGACACGCTCCGTCTCTTCGAGGTGCTCCACCGGGCGGTGGCACGGTTCGGCCCGGAATGCGTCGGGGCGGCGATCATCAGCCTCACTCGCAGCCCCGCTGACGTGCTCGCGGTGCTCTGGCTCTGGCGATGGGCCCGCGTGCAAGCGGCAGCCCGCGGCGAAGCGGTCGCGGCCAGCGACATCGACATCTCGCCGCTCTTCGAGAAGATCAACGACCTCACCCACGCCCACGACACGCTCTCCGCGATCCTCGACGAACCCTCCTACCGCGAGCATGTGGCCGGCCGTGGCAACCGCCAGATCGTGATGGTCGGCTACTCCGACAGTACGAAAGATGGCGGCTATCTGGCGGCCTGCTGCGGCCTCCAGGCGGCGCAGGGGAATCTCCACGCCGCAGCCGCGGCCCGCGGGGTGAGCCTCACGTTCTTCCACGGCCGGGGCGGATCGCTCGGCCGCGGCGGCGGGCCGGCCGCGCGGGGCATCCTCTCGCTGCCGCCCGAGACGCTCGACGGCAGCCTCCGTCTTACCGAGCAGGGAGAGGTGCTCGCCGAGCGGTACGACGACACCGAGGTCGCCTGCCGCCATCTGGAACAGGTGTCGTGGGCCACGCTGGTGGCGTCGAGCGTGCGGCGCAGCGAGCCGCGCCGCGAGTGGACTGACGTCGCCGCTCGGATGGCTGAACGGTCATGGGCCGTCTACCGTGAGCTCGTCGATCAGCCGGGCTTCATCCGCTATTTCTCGGAAACGACCCCGATCGACGACATCGAAACCCTGCCGATCGCGTCACGGCCCTCCCGCCGCCGCGGCGAACGCACGCTCGACGACCTCCGCGCCATCCCCTGGGTATTCGCATGGACGCAGAGCCGCTGCATGATCCCGGCCTGGTATGGCCTCGGCACGGCGCTCGTGGAGGTGAAATACGACGACCGCCATGCCTGGCAGAACGTGTGCGACATGTATCGGCAGTGGCCGTTCTTCCAAGCCACGATCGACAACGCCACGCTGGCTCTCGCCAAGGCCGACATGTACATCGCGCAGCGGTATTCGGAACTCGTCGACGATGCCGACGTCCGCCGCCCGATCTGGCAGCGAATCGCCGCGGAGCGCGACCGCACCCGTCAGGCGATCCTCGACATCGTCGGCGGCGGCGAACTCCTCGCCACCACGCCCTGGTTCCAACGGTCTATCGAAGCACGCAACCCATACATCGATCCGCTCAACCTCATCCAGATCGAATTCATGCGCCGCCGCCGCCAGCGGCCCGACGACGAATCGCTCCGCGATCTCCTCCGGCTCTGCGTGCAGGGCATCGCCGCCGGCATGAGAACAACTGGCTAATGAACTGGCGAAAAAAGTCCACGATGCCTCACCACAAGCGAACGGGTAGCCGGGGATCGGTGCGAGGATCCCGAGCATTACGCCGCCGCGGCGTTCGCGAGGGAACTCGTACCGTCCCCGGCGGTGAATCATCCACGACCTCCCTTCCGATGACCGCCCCTCCGATGACCTCCGGGACATAACCGTGACCACCGCCACCGATCTCGTCGTGAAAACGCTCGGCCCCTGCCGGATCGACTCGCCGCTCAAGCCGATGCTGGAATCCCGCCGCACCACCGTGCACTACGTCGGCGAGGACGACCGCGTGCTCTTCCACGACACGGTCAGCCTCGTGCGGGAGAGCGGCTGCGACCTCGATTCGCTCCCCGGATTCGAGCCGGCCGGCCCGCGGCGCAAGATCTTCTTCGACGCCTCCAAGATGCGGGTGGGCATCGTCACCTGCGGCGGCCTCTGCCCAGGAATCAACGACGTGATCCGCGGCATCGTCATGGAACTCACATTTCACTACGGCGTGAAGAAGATCCACGGCTTCCGCAACGGCTACCAGGGCTTCGTGGCGAAGTACGCCCACGATGTGGTCGAACTCACGCCGAGCGTGGTCAGCAACATCGACGAGGACGGCGGCACGATCCTCGGCACGTCGCGGGGCGGACAGGATCCGGAGGAGATCGTCGACTGCCTCGAACGGATGAACATCAACGCGTTGTTCGTGATCGGGGGCGACGGCACGCTGCGGGGCGCAATGCAGATCGCCGCTGCGGTCGCCGCCCGTGACGGCAAGATCGCCGTGGTCGGCATCCCCAAGACGATCGATAACGACATTCCCTACATCGACCAGAGTTTTGGTTTTCAGACCGCCTTCGGCGAGGCGACGAAGGCGATCCAGTCGGCCCACGTCGAGGCGAAGGCGTCGCCCAACGGCGTGGGCCTCGTGAAGCTGATGGGCCGCCATTCCGGCTTCATCGCCTGCTATGCGTCGCTCGCCGAGCCCGATGCCAACTACGTGCTGATCCCGGAGGTGCCCTTTCAGCTGGACGGTCCGCACGGCCTCCTCGATCACCTGCTCGAACGGGTCAAGCGCAGCGGACATGCCGTGATCGTGGCGGCGGAGGGGGCGGGGCAGGACCTGATCGCCGATGCCGGCACCAGCCTCGATGCCTCCGGCAACCGGAAACTTGACGACATCGGCCTGCTGCTCAAGACCCGGATCGCCAGCCACTTCGCGGCGGCTGGGGTTGAAATGAACCTCAAGTACATCGATCCCAGCTACCTGATTCGAAGCGTGCGGGCCAATCCCTACGACAGTGTCTATTGCCTCCGGCTCGCGCAGAACGCTGTGCATGCGGCGATGGCGGGCCGCACGGAGATGGTCGTGGGCCGCTGGCACGGCCGGTTTGTCCACATCCCGATCCCGCTGGCGGTGAGCCATCGCAACCAAGTGGCCCCCGACGGCGACCTCTGGCTCTCCGTGCTCGAGGCTACCGGCCAGCCACGTGTGTTCGGCGAGTAGGCGACCAACGCCCATGGAGCGGCTCGCTCCTGCTCGGGTGCGGCACCGATGTTGCGTCGTTGGCGGCCGCGCCGGGCACGGGCAGGACGATCACCGCATCCTCGGCGAACGACGCCTCGCCCGGCTTGCCGTCGAGACGGTATTGGATCAAGAGGCGCTTGGTCTGGCCCGGCGCGGGATCGCCGCCAAAACTCGCGTTGTAGCCTGCCGCCGGCAGCGGGATGAGAGGCACGTTGCCCACCACCTTCCGCAGAGGTGTCGTCACGTCCTTCTGCACGTCGCCTGCGCCGTACGTCGCCCGCAGGATCTCCAACTGCACCTTCGGCAGGCCAAGCCGGCCAGCCAGCGTCCATGCCTCCGGCGTCGCCTCGCCCATCTTCGACATGATGGTCGCCGTCGCGATCCGGGCATCCTCGCGAAGCTCCGGCGTCGCGCCTGCCTCGACCACCATCGTGAGCATGTCCATCGTGGGGGTGCGCCGCACAGCGTCGAGAACCGCCTTGCGGTCATCCACTGTTTTGGCCGCCGCGTAGGCCAAACGACCCATCTGGCTGCGTTCGGCGTCGGAGGCCGCGAACTGCCGCAGGATCCGCAGGTAGCCGCGAAACGCCCGGCTCTGATACTTGCCGGCCGGCAGACTCTTGGCGAGATCCAGGAGCGATGGCCCGGCCTCCGACGTCATCCAGTTACCGAGGAGCCGTGTGCTCGCATCCTGTAACGTGGCATCGTCACCTTTCGCCGCCGCCACAACCGCCGCCAGCGCGTTGGCTCCCTGCATCTCCCCAAGAATGTCGAGGATGGCCACCTTCGTCTCCGGCGGCGCCGACGCCATGGCCGACACAAGTTTTTCGGCGCAGGCCTCGCGATCCGGCATCCGGACGCTCGCCGCCCGCAGCGCCTTCAGGGCCGCCCCGGCATCGGCCTTATCCTTGGGGACGACCGCCTGCTGCACGAGCAGCGGCAGACGCTCGAGGTCGACGATCTCCCCGAGGCATGCCAGCGCCGTGCCGCGCACCGCCGGGTCGGCGTTGCCGAGCACGGCAGCGACCTCGTCGACCGCACCGATCCGACGACGGCCGACGAGTTCGATGAGGAGCGGAAGCGCCGGCCCCTGCGCCTGCGCGAGCCGGCCGCGAATCTGGTCGTCGATCTCCTTGCTGCCACCAGCCGACACCTCGGCCAGTGCTGATTTCGCGGCGCTGGCGAGATCGACGTCGCTGTCGGCGGCCACCGTCAGCAGCGGGTTGACGCAGGTGGCGTCACCGATCCTGCCGAGAGCCCGTATGGCAGACAGCCGGACCGGCTTCGGCCCGGTGCCGGCGGCCTGCAGGGTCGCAGGCACGGCGGCCATGCCGCCAAGATCAGCCAGGGCCTCGATCAGGAGGACAGCCCTCGCGGGCGTCGCCCGCGGCAGTTCGGCCGCCAGAGCCGGAAGAACACCTGCGGCCTTGAGCTCACGGGCCGTCCCCAGTGCGATACGGTTCTTGTCTCGGTCGGGCGATCGCAATGTCTCCACGAGGAGTGGCACGCCCTGCTCGCCGCGGGCCAGGATCGCGCCCCGCGTGGCCTCGATCACCCGCGGCTTCGGAACGTCGGCCTGGCGCACCGCATCGTAGAGAGCAGTCGCGGCTGCGGTCTGGTTGGCGGCGAGGAGATGCTCGGCACAGAGCACGCAGCCCTCGGCGGCGGAGGCCCGCAGCGCCGGCGTGGCCGCTGACAGGCTCTTGCGGAGCGGCTCAGCCGCCGCCGCGGTGCCCACCTTCCCAAGCGCCGCGGCAGCGGCATCCGCGACGGCAGGATCCGCGTCGCCAAGCCGCTTGGCGAGCAGGTTGATGGCAGCGAGGTCGCGGCGAACGCCCAGCGAATTGATCACGCCCACGAGCAGCCGTCCCGACAGCCCGTCAGCGGCCTCGCGCAAGGCTGCATCGCATGCGGCGTCGGGAATCGCCTCCAACGGAATCCTCGCCCATGACGCGAGCCGCTCGTTATCCAGCAGCTTCGCGAGGTCAGGCACCGCGTCGACCGAGCCAAACACCGCCAGCTCTTTGCAGGCCATCGCCTTGTCGGCCTCGGTGGCATCGCTACGGAGCACTGCCAGCAGCGTCTGCTCCTTCGGCGTGCGGCCGTCAGCGGCACAGGCCTCACCGGAAAGCATCACGACGAAGACCACGCACCATCCGACCATCAGGCATGTGGCGGCGGCGGAAAGGCACCTATTCACGGACATAGCTCATGATTCCTTGAGACGTTGGCAATGAGGAACAAAACGGGCACGGGAGGAGCAGATCGCCATGGCTCACATCCGCCACGGCTCGCGGAGGGCCTCGGACCGCAGCCGGTTGGCCTCCACGTCTCCCGGAAATTCATTTGTGACCGTATCGAATCTGACCGGCCTGCCGAGAAAGATCGCGATGTTGGCCGCGTGGCAGGCGATGTGTGCGTTGCACGCCGCCTCGGCATTGCCCTTTGGCTGTCCACGGGTCTTCACGCAGTCGAGGAACTCGCGGACGTGGAACGTGGCAGGATAGCCGCCGATCTCCTCGACCTTGCGGCCCGCCAGGAGCGTCGGCGAGCTGAAGACGAGCTTGCCACTGTCGCCCGCTTCCACCCAACCGTCCTCCCCCTCAAACCGCACCGGGCAGGAGCCCAGCGGAAGCCAGCCCTTCTCGCGAAACACGAGTTCCACGCCGTCGGCGTACCGCGTCAGGATCTCGCCTTCGCGCGGCGGATTGTACTCCACAGGCGGCGGGCGGTCGTCCGCCGCCCACTGGCAGAGGTCGACGCAGTGCGAGCCCCACTCCAAGACGCCGCCGCCAACGAGGCCGCCCCCCTTCTCGAAGTTGAATCCGTCGAGCAGCTTCGGGTTGAACGGCCGCCAGGCCGCGGGGCCGAGATACCTGTCCCAGTCGACCGACACCTTCGCCGGCTCGGTCTCCGCCGGCAGCCAACCGCTCGTCATCGCCTTCATTCCCGCCGGATGGGCGTAGAGCCGCTTGAGCTTCCCCAGCCGGCCGGTGCGGGCGAGTTCGCACGCGAAGGCGAAGTGCGGCAGGTTTCGCCGCTGCGTGCCCGCCTGGAACACCCGTCCCGTCCGCCTGATCGTGTCCCGCAGAATCAGACTCTCGGAGATGTTCTTCGTGCAGGGCTTCTCGCAATACATGTCCTTGCCGGCCTTGGCAGTGAGCACGGCGGCCAGCCCATGCCAGTTGGGGCCGGTGGCGATCAGCACCGCGTCGATGTCTTTCCGGTCGAGCAACTCACGGAAGTCGGCATGCATCGCGCAGTCCTGGTTGCCGTACTTCCCGTCGGCGATCTTCTTGACCGCGAGGCGGCGGGCCTCCTTCACGTCACAGACGGCGGCGAACTGCACGTCTGGCTGCTCGAGGAAGCAGCCCAGATCGTAGGTGCCGCGGTTGCCGATGCCGATCCCGCCCACCACGATCCGCTCGCTGGGCGGCACGGCGCCGTCGAGGCCGAGTGCCGATCCAGGCACGATCATGGGTGCGGCTGCAGCCGCAATTCCGGCCTTGATGAACCGCCGCCGCTGGATGCGGCCAGAGCTGCCCGAACCCTTCATCCCCGATGCGATCATGGACGCCATCTCCTCAGGTTTCAGGACGAAAACCGCCTGCGGTTATACGGTACCAAACAACGAATGCACCACTGGCGACACCCCCAGGTCGATAGCGAGTCCATAGGCAATCCTCTGCCGGAATCACCAATCTGTATCCGCCGCCGACTTGCCCACATCCCGGTGATGCGAGATGCTCTTGGCATCGCCCGCACGGAAAATGCGGTCGAAACCTCCAGGAGTCCACCGATGCATGCAATCCGAGCACAGGGGATCGGCGCCGCGAGCCGATGCGGATGGCGGCTTTCGCTCACGGCAGTGACGGCTTTCGCGACATGCTTGTGCAGTTCGCAAGCGCACGCTGCAGCCCCCGAGTGGCCCGAATGGCGGGGACCGGGAGCGCAGGGCCATGCCGTCGCAGCCCGCGACCTGCCGGTCACCTGGAGCGAGACTGAGAACATCGCCTGGAAGACACCGCTCCCCGGCCGGGGCTGGTCGTCGCCGGTGCTCGACGGCAAGCAGATCTGGATGACCACGGCGATCGAAACGGAGATCTCCGAAGAGGAGAAGAAGAAACGCCTCGAGGGCGTCAAGCCGAGCCAGCCGCTGAATGTGTCGGGACCGGTGTCGCTGCATGCCCTCTGTGTCGACCGCGATTCGGGGAAACTCCTGCACGACATCGAACTGATGGTCGTCACCGACCCGCAGCCGATCCACTCGCTCAACTCCTACGCCTCCCCCTCGCCGGTTCTCGCTGCCGGCCGGCTCTACTGCCACTTCGGCGACTTCGGCACCGCGTGCGTTGACACCACAACAGCGACGGTCGTCTGGAAAAACCGCGACCAACGGCTCAACCACGAGAATGGTCCCGGCAGCACTCCCCTGCTCTGGCATGACAAGCTGATCTTCCACTGCGACGGGAGCGACACGCAAGCGATCGTCGCCCTCGACGCAGCCACCGGGAAGGTGGCCTGGAAGACCGCACGCAGCGGCGAACTTCGCAGCGACCCCCAGCTCAAGAAGGCCTACGGCACGCCCATGGTACTCAGTCTCGGCGGGCGTGAGGTGCTCGTGTCGCCGGCGGCCGATTGGCTCTACGGCTACGACCCCGCCACGGGGAAGGAACTATGGAAGTTGAGCTATGGCGTGCTCGGATTCTCGATCGTGCCGCGGCCCGTCACAGCCCACGGGCTGCTCTACATCAGCACGAGCTTCATGCAACCCGAGCTGCTCGCCGTGAAGCTCGGCGACGCCGCGACCGCCCCCACGATCGCCTGGCGGGAGAAGAAGGGTGCCCCCAACATGCCCTCACCGCTCGTGGTCGGAGACGAACTCTACATGGTCAGCGACAAGGGCGTGGCCACGTGCCTCGATGCGAAGACCGGCGACACCGTCTGGACGGAGCGGCTTGGTGGTAATTTTTCGTCGTCGCCGCTGTTTGCCGACGGCCGGATCTCCGTGGGCAACCGGGATGGCGCGACCTTCGTGATCAAGCCCGGTCGCACCTTCACTCTCGAGGCGACGAACCAGCTCGATGGCCAGATCATGGCCACACCCGCGGCGGTCGACCGCGCGATCTACCTCCGCACCGATAAGGCGATCTACCGGATCGAGAAGCGACAGCCACCGGCAGCCGCCACCATGCGACCAGCCGTGGCGGCCCGTGCCGTGGCCTTTCAGGCTCCGGCGGCAGCGACGCCCGCGGCACCAACTCCAGCGGCAATTGGGGCCGCGGTCGCCATCCCCAGGGGCGAGGTGATTTCCTTCAGGTTCGACACGAGCAAGATCTTCCCGGGCACGACCCGCGAGGTTTCGGTCTATGTGCCGAAGCAGCACGACGGCACGACGCCAGCCTGCGTGCACGTCAACCAGGACGGCATCCAGTTCAACGCCCCCGACGTCCTCGACCGTCTGATCGCCGAGAAGCAGATCCCGGTGATGATCGGCGTCTTCGTGAAGCCGGGAGTCGTGCCCGCCACGAGGGAGGGAGCGCTCGACCGTTTCAACCGGAGCTTCGAATACGACGGCCTCGGCCCCGACTACGCCCGCTTTCTGCTGGACGAAGTCCTGCCAGCCGTCGAGACGAAGAAAACCGCCGATGGCAGGGCTATCGTGCTCTCGAAGAACGGCAACGACCGCTCGATCGGCGGCACCTCCAGCGGTGCGATCGCGGCCTTCACCGCTGCTTGGGAACGGCCCGACGCCTTTTCACGGGTCTACAGCGGCATCGGCACGTATGTCGGCCTGCGGGGGGGCCATGCCTATTCGACGCTCGTCCGCAAGGTAGAACCGAAGCCGCTGCGGGTTTTCCTGGAGGACGGCTCGAACGACCTCAACATCTACGCTGGCGACTGGTGGATGGCCAATCAGGCGATGCAGCGGTCGCTGGAGTTCGCCGGGTATGACGTGCGGCATGCGTGGGGCGACGGCGGCCACAACGGCAAGCACGCCACGGAGCTGTTTCCGGAAACGTTTGCATGGCTGTGGCGAGACTGGCCAAAGCCGGTGACCGCCGG
>JBILKZ010000075.1:0-19315 GCA_044376405.1 Pirellulales bacterium | reverse complement strand
AATACAAGCCCCCGGCGCAAGCCGGGGGATCGTGAGTCAGGCCGATCGATCGCCTACTTCCGCGGGCCGAGCAGTTCGACGAAGTTGCCGTCGGGGTCGCGGACGCAGGTGAGATACATGCCCGGCGCAAGCGATTCAGGCAACGCCATGGGCGACTTCGCCAGCGGCTTCACGCCCAGCTTCCCGAGCCGCTCGACCGCCGCGCCGGTGTCGTCCACCATGATCGTCAGATAGCGAAAGCCGGTGTGGGAATGGATGAACTCGGTGTCGCCGGTACGCGGCGACGTGCCGGCCACCTGCATGAGCTTGAGCTGCGTGGCCTCGGGGCCATCCCCCAGCACGAGCACGCGGACCGAGAGCGGCTTGGAGTCGGTGAGACCGGCGGCCGCGGCGAGGTCGGCCGACACATCGAAGCCTTTGAGTTCACGGAACCCAATGCCTTCGGTATAGAACCGGACGCTTTTCTCGAGATCGGTCACGACCGTGCCAAGATCGATCGTTGTCCGCGGGAAGGCGATCGGCTCCGCGGCATGGAGCGTCATGCCGACGGCGAGCAGGAGAGCGACAAGCGTGGTAGGCAGTGCGCGATGCGTCATCGAGTTCCTTTCGCGGGGTGGCGGCCACGTCCGCCTCGCTCGGAAGGCGAGGCTTCGGTAGTTCGAAAGCCCGCAGGGGCCATGGATGGCCCTGCGGGCGTGACGTCGGCGGCCAGGATGGCCGCGTTTCTCGCTTAATCAAGAAAGCCGGAGAGTTCCTCGCTGCGGGCCGGGGCCTGCAGTTTGCGGACGGCCTTGGCTTCGATCTGCCGGATCCGCTCACGCGTCACCTTGAAGATGTGGCCCACCTCTTCCAGCGTGTAGCTGTAGCCGTCGCCCAGGCCATACCTCAGCTTGATGATCTCCCGCTCGCGGTAGGAGAGCGACTTGAGCACCTTCGCGATCCGGTTGCGGAGCATCTCCTGAGCGGCACCCACGGCCGGATTCTCGGCACCGGTATCGGGCAGCAGGTCGCCGAAGTGGCTGTCCTCGCTGTTGCCCACCGGACGATCGAGGCTGATCGGGTAGCGGCTCATCGCCGTCACGCGACGCGTCTCGTCCACCGGTGTGCCGGCCCGGGCGGCGATCTCCTCGATCGTCGGCTCGCGGCCGTACTCCTGAAGCAACTGACGGGCGACGTTTCGCACGCGGGACATCGTCTCCACCATGTGCACCGGGATGCGGATCGTGCGGCTCTGGTCGGCCACCGCACGGGTGATCGCCTGCCGAATCCACCAGGTGGCATAGGTGCAGAACTTGAAGCCGCGGCGGTATTCGAACTTATCCACGGCACGCATCAGGCCGGCATTGCCTTCCTGGATGAGGTCGAGGAACGACAGGCCTCGGTTGCGGTATTTCTTGGCGATCGACACGACGAGCCGCAGGTTCCCTTCAGACAGTCCACGCTTCGCCTTCTGGTAGCGGGCGTAGATCTCGCGGATCTCGTCCATCCGCCGCTTGAGGCTGCGGGGCGTCTCCTGGCAGGCCTTGAGAATGGCACGGTATTCGTCGACGAGTTTCTGCCGACCAGTCGGCGGCTGCTTCGTTCGACGGTGGGCCTCGATCTTGCTGCGCAGTTCCTTCAGCCGCAGGACGAAGTTGTCGAGCGTGGGGATCATGGTCTCGATCCGCTGGGTCCGCAGGCCCAACTCCTCGATCAGACGCACGCACCGGCGACGGCGGTGGCCCAGCCGACCCCATGCCTCGCGGCGTTCCGCCATCTTCCGCTTCTTGGAGAGCGAGATGCGATAGTCGGCGCGGTTCTGCCGCAGGAGCACCTCGAGGGTCCGCAGGTTGTGCGGCAACCGGCCAAGGATCTGCTCCTTCTCCAGACGGTCGGTGACCGATACCTGCACCGTGCGGTCGAAGGGGAGTTCGCCCCGATGCACGCGGGAGAGAACCTTGAACGCCTGCTGGCAGACGTATTCACACTCGAGCAGTTTGGCGCGGAACTGAGCCCGAGTGGTTTCGATCTGGCGGGCGAGGTAGATCTCTTGGGCGCGGGTCAGCAGCGGGATCTCGCCCATCTGCGTCAGGTACATCCGCACGGGATCATCCGACCAGTTCTCGACCTGCTCGATGAGAACATCCTCTCCTTCGCCACTCGCCTCGACCTCCGACTCCGCTTCCGCCTCGATCTCGGCGTCGGGAATCACGGCTGCGTCGGCATCATCGACAAGCAGGTCGGCATCGGCCTCTTCGGCGTCGACGACCTTGTCGGCGAGTTCCTCAACCTCTTGGGGATTGGAGACAACATCGTCCTCGAGTTCATCCAGTAGCGAGTCGTACAAGGCAAAGCTCCTTCGTGGATCGATCTTCGGTCTTCAATCGTCAGTCGTCAGGCGTCAATCGTCAGGCAAGCAGCATTCAGGAACGAGTCAGAGGAAACGAGTCAGACAAACCACCCGAGGCATCATTCGGAGTGTCGCGAGTGTGATTCAAGTGCCACGGAAATCCAGCGTCGGGAATTCCGTGGCCGACCATTCAGCCGGGCTGCGCACTCCACCCACATTTCCAAGGTCAACCCGGCCCCAAAACCCAGGCTCTCCATTTCGGCCAGGGACGTGAACCGAGGCACCAGTGTTCCCACCAGCACACCCCCCGGTAAGATGGGATATCTGGGGAGAAATTCCTGGGCCTGTGGCAGGGTGCTGTTGCATGGGTGGGGTCTCCAGAGGGCTAAAGATTATGCCCCTGTCGGATGAGAAAAGCCAGTAAATTTTTCGAGGAAAATCGCCGACGATTCGAGCCTGCGGCTTGAAATGGTAAAAGAAATCGGCGGGAGAAGCTCTGCGTGCATGGCGTGCATGGGTGGAGTAGAGCCCGCTGCGGAAACCAGATCATGAACAGTGCGAAGAAAGTCTTTCTGTTGCCCTGCGCGGGCTGTGCTTGCGAGATCGACGTCGTCTCGGGGCAGGCCGGTGGACTGGTGGAATGTCCATCCTGTGGCCGGCACAACGAGGTGCCAAAGTTCCGGGATTTAAATGAACTCCAGCTCAAATCCCAGCCGGCTGGCGGGCGGTCCACCCGGTGGGGACTGCCTCATGCCGTGGCCCTTACAGGCTTGGTATGCGCTGCTTTAGCATGGGGAACCGCCGCGTTGGTGGGATCGACGCCGAAGGCGGCATTCGATGTCTCGCTGATCCGCGCCAGCGTTGAGGCCGGAGACGACGCAGTGCTCTACCGCTCCCTCAATGCATACGCCCAGTCGACCGTGGATCGTCCGCCAATGCGTGGCGAGGTCGACGTTCAGCGGCGTGCCCTCTTCGCTCAAGGCATGAGCAGGGCGCTCTACGCCATTGGAGGCCTGGGTGCGCTGGCCGCTGCGGTCGCCGGAGTTTTGGTCCTTGCCTCCGGCAAACGCAGCTGACGACAGCATGAAGGCCGCATACATTACGCAGACCGGTGGCCCCGACGTGATCCACGTTGGCCCGCTTGCCGATCCTGTGCCCGGGCCGAGGGATGCGCTCGTACGGATCGGGGCGTCTGCCGTCAATCCGATCGATACCTACGTGCGGGCGGGCACCGTGGCCATGCCGCTCCCAGTTCCCTTCGTGGTCGGCTGCGACCTGGCTGGCGAGGTGGTGGCAGTGG
This sequence comes from Pirellulales bacterium, assembly GCA_044376405.1. Classification (GTDB taxonomy): domain Bacteria; phylum Planctomycetota; class Planctomycetia; order Pirellulales; family UBA1268; genus CAMCQY01. The sequence continues at coordinate 15,686 of JBILKZ010000075.1, read as the reverse complement.
GGCCAGAAGTGGAGACCCTGCGGCCCGGCATGCGGGTGTGGGGATCGAACCAGGGACTTCTCGGCCGTCAGGGAACCTGTGCCGAGTTGGCAGCGGTCGATGAACGCTGGCTCTACCGCACTCCCGATGCCGTCTCCGATCGCGATGCCGCCGCGGCGGCGCTCGTGGCGATCACCGCCCACCTGGGACTCGTCGGCAACTGCATGCTCGCCCCCGGCGAGACGATCTTCGTCAACGGTGGTTCCGGTGGTGTCGGTTCGGCGGTCGTGCAAATCGCCAAGGCCCTCGGGGCACGCGTGATCGCCTCGGCAGGCTCGGCTGCAAAGTGCGAGCGGGTCCGCGATCTCGGTGCGGATGTCGTGGTCGACTACCACCGCAGCGACCTCGTCGATGCGGTGCGGTCAGCTGTGCCCGATGGGGTGCATGTCTACTGGGAAACGCGGCGGGACCCGGCTTTCGATCAGGCCGTGGCGATGCTCGGCGAAGAGGGTCGGATGGTGATCATGGCCGGCAGGGACGCGCGGCCGGCCTTTCCGGTGGGGCCGTTCTACGTGAAGGGCTGCCGGCTCTTCGGCTTTGTGATGTTCAAGGCCACCGCCCCGAGGCAGGCTGCAGCTGCAGCGGACATCAACCGCTGGATGGCGGCTGGCCGTTTCAAGCCTCTGATCGACAGGGTCTTGCCGTTGGATCGTGTCGCTGAAGCCCATGCGGTGCAGGAGTCCGCCACGATTCACGGGACGGGCAGTCTGTCGGGCAAAATCGTCATCGAGCCGTGAGCGGCCGTGGCTGGGCAGCGATCGGCCCCTGAGCCGGTGCCGGTTGGCCGCCACGGATCTGTCCGTCGATGCCGCTGATCCCGGCGGAGAGGTTCGGAAACATCACTTTTCCCAGTCGCGGCTGTGGTGTCGCATTGCCGGGCGTTCCAGGACTGGCGGGCTGTGCCTGGCGTCCTTGGCGCTGGGGCGTCTTGCCCTGCGGTCCACTCTGCGACGACCTGACCTGACCGCTGCGATCAGCCGACGTGGTCGACGGCAGGGGGCGAACGGCGTTCGATCCCGATCGTGAAGCGGTCTGTGAAGCGGCCTGCGTTGGCTCTGCGGCAGGCTGTTCTGGGGCCGCGGGACGGGCCGCAAAGGAGGCATCTGCCTGGATGGCGATGCTCTCCGGAACCACGAGATACCGCAGGTGCGTGGGCCGCGGGATGTTCACCGGAGCGGCTGGTGTCGGGGGCGCCACTGCGAGCGGGGCCGGCGCCGCGGGCCGGGCCGGCTGGGCGACGACCGTTTCGAGCATGTCGCTTGCTGCAACTGGCGCCGCCGGAGGAGCGACATCGGCTGCTGCGGTGGCCTCGGGCCCAGCCTGCGGCTGAGGTACGGTGGCTGACGCGGGGACGGGCTCTGCTGCCGGTGTGGGCGAGTCAGCGACCTCGGACTTCGCCGCGACTTCGGCGTCTGCCCTGACTTCGGCTTCCGCCGGGACGGCAGCGCTATTGTCCGAGGACAACGAACTGGTCGGGGATGAGCTGGTCGGGGACGTGCTCGTCGAGGCGGGCTCGGTCGTATCGGTGGCCATCGCAGGTCCGTCAGCAGCGGCAACGGTTGCGGTCGGTTCGACGGCCGCTGGTGCCGTCGGGGCAGATGGCTCCTGCTGCGAAAAGGTATCCTGCGCCGGGAGTTGTACTGGTGCGGCCGCTGGTGCCGCTGCGATGGATGGTGCGATGGCGAGGGATGTCGTCGTCGGAGTTGGCTGTACTGCCACTGGCTGTACTGCCACTGGCTGCACTGCCACTGGCGCGACGGCTTGGGGAGCCGGTTGTTGCGTGGCAGGAGTCGCCTGAGCCGTGACCGGTTCTGCCGGCGACCAGATATCCCTTTCTGCAAGAGGCACCTGCGGCGTGCTGGCATTGGTGTAGGCTGCTGGCGGCGGAAACGTCGTCGGTTCAGCGGCCGGCTGGGCTCCCTGCCCGGTCGGTGCGAGCTGAATCGACAGCAGGGGCTGCCCTTCTCGGAGCGGATGCTTCAGGACGTGGCCGCTGAACGTGTCGCTCGCCCGAAGAGCGGAGGCGGGCATCATCGCCTTCGGCCAATCACGCAGGGCCACGTCCCAAACCGTCACGGGTGCCCCTTGGGGGAGCGACCGCAGCGCCACGAAGATCGCCTCGCTCTCCACACGTGGCTTCGACTGGGCCATTCTGACATCGAGAGCACGATTGACACCCACCGCCGCTGCCGCGCCGGCTACGAACGCTGCTGCGAAGACGGTGATGGCCCGCGGCCTGTGAGACCGTGTCGGAGCAGTGCTTTTGGTCTGTGCGGAACGCATGATGTCTTCTTTCGTCGATGCCTATCGCTGTGGCGTCGGAATAACGCCGCGTTTCCAACAGGTGGCATCGACACCACCGGCAGGGTGCGTAAAGCCTGCGGCGCGGAGGAATTGTTGCTTGCCAGAACACCGCAGACTCGCGACCGAGACAGGTTGGTGCCGTCTCGCCGGCTTTCGCAGATTGCCTGTCTTCACGCCGAGACGGCCACCCCGGGCCTGGCGCGGAGCGTTGATGCGGGCAGGACGGGCTATTGATCTTCGGGTTCGACCGAAGCGGTCGGGGCGAACATCGGATCGAGGCTCTGCTCGTGCACCATCGGGCGGATCGCCAGCAGTCGCTGCCCGGATCGGGCGCCGGCCCGGTCGCGGAAGAAGGCGTCACCCGCAGTCGAGGCCGGCTCACCGACGCAGCCCACGATGATCATCGAGCCGACTGGAATGGTGGCCTCGAACGAGAGCCCCGCCAACACATCGCGGCGCTGACCGGCCTCCAGTCGAAACATGCCTTCTTCGCCAACCCAGGATCGTTCCACAGGACCATGTTTGATCGTCGGCGACATATTCAGCCGCACCCTGCCGTCTGCCGCGGGCCAAGACCGCAGATCGAACAGCGTGCTGGCATCGTGGTAGGTCCTCCCGCGAACACTGTCGCCTTCCTGTTCCAGCAGCACCAGTTCCTCGAGGCCCGTTGCGGCCATCACGTCGCTTGAACGACCGGGCAGCAGGCGGAGCACGTGCCGCACGAGCGCCGGATTGTCCGGCAGCGCCGCCGGCAGGGTTTCGCCGGGGGAAAAGGCGGGCGGGAGAAAACGGTCGGCGAGATGGGGGGGCAGTTGGGCCGTAACCACGCCGACCCGGAGGCCATTGGCCTGCAGACGCCGCCGCAACGGTTCGTCAAAGACCTGCTCATCGGCCAGATTCCAAAGTTCGTCCCGCAGCACCGGATCGTGCGCCTCGTGACGGACAAAGATGAGTTCCAGTGGAATCGTCTTGGGCGCGGCCCGCGGTCGGTCAGCTGCCACCGCCACCACCGGCTCTGCCGATGGATCGGACCACAGTCCGCTACGGCACCCGCCCGCAGCGAGCAGGGCGAGACAGACGGCGGCGGCGTTCTGTATCGCGCGGTCGAGCATGACGCCGGTGACGCAAAGGGGGCTGGCGAGCGGGGGAAGATAGGGAGACCGGCCGCGGGCGTCAACGCCGGGTCGGGAAGGCATTCCCCGGGGGGTTTGAAGGGAGCGTGCGGGTTGCGATCTCTTACGACACCGCTTTGACGGCGTTGGTAAAGAAGGGCAGGCCGGCGCCCGCCGCGGCGGGATCGAGATGGCCGTTCCACGCCGGATGCTGCACGGCGTCGATGAACCGCTCGGGGTGGGGCATCAGTCCGAGGATGCGGCCTGTCTCGTCGCAGACGCCCGCCACATTCCCCATCGCGCCGTTGGGATTGGACGACGTGCCCGACGCATCGACCTCATACCGCAGCACCAACTGGCCAGCGGCGTCGAATGCCGCAAATTCTTCAGGCGATCGCGTCACGAACCGGCCCTCGCCGTGCGCGATAGGCAGCTCGAACCGATCCATGCCCTGCAGAAACACACAGCGGCCCGGCACCGCCCGCAAATGCACCCAGCGGTCGACGAACATGCCGGATGTGTTGTGAGCGAGGCTCGCGCGGGCTGCACCTGAGGTCGGGTCGGCGAGCAACAGACCGGTCTGCAAGAGCACCTGAAAGCCGTTGCAGATGCCGAGGATGAGCCCGCCGCGGTCGCGGAACTTTGCCAGGCTCTCGGCGAGCCGCGACTTCAGTTCGAGCGCGAAGATCCGTCCACTGGCGATGTCGTCGCCGTAGGAGAATCCGCCCGGGATGCAGAGGATCTGAAAGTCGTCGGCAAGCGCCGGCTTGTGTGCCAAGGCATGCACGTGCACGCGGCGGGCGATTGCGCCAGCTCGCTCGAAGGCGTGCGCCGTTTCGTGGTCGCAGTTGGTGCCCGGTGCCCGCAGGATCATCGCCCGTGGTGACAGCATGCTCATGCTCCTCCCCGCCAGGCCCGGGCGAGGCTCGCCACCGGCACCGTCGTGGCCGACCCGGCGGTGGAGACGATCTCCAACCGGTCGCCTGCAACGACAGTACCGATCCAGGCCCACGGGACTGTTTTGCTCTTGCTCATCTCGACCGCAAACCGGTCGGCGACCGCGGCAGGCACTTCGCAGACGAAGCGACCCGGCGTCTCGGTGAAGGCGATCGCCAGATCGCTATGCAGGGCGGAGCCATTCCCGGCGGAGCCGTCGGCCTCCATCGGCACGTCGGCGAGGGTGATCCGCGCGGCTGAGCCGCCGGCGATCGCCATTTCAGCCACCGCGGCCAGAAGCCCGCCGTCGGAGCAGTCGTGGCAGGCGGCCACGAGCCCCGCCCGTTGGGCGGCCGCCACGGCCGCAAACACCTCACGGCAGGCTGCTGCATCGACCTGCGGCACCCGCCCGCCGTGGACACGGCCCACGAGTTCGAGTTGACTGCCGGCCAGTTCTCCCCGCGAAAGGCCCACGATCGCCAGCCGATTGCCCACCTGCTTGAGGTCGGGGGTGACCGCACGGTGCACATTCTCCACCTGCCCCATGGCCGTCGCGAGCAGTGTGGGCGGGATCGACCGCTCATGGTGCGTGCCGGCCGCATCGGTCCAGGCAAACACGTTGTTGAGGCTGTCCTTGCCGCTCACGAAGGGGGCGGCGAATGCGACCGCCATGTCGTGGCAGGCACGGCAGGCCTCCACAAGCGTGCCGAGTGATTCCTCGCGGCGACAGTCACCCCAGCAGAAGTTGTCGAGCAGGGCGATCCTCGCGGGATCGGCGCCGACGGCGATCGCGTTGGCCATCGCTTCGACGATGCCGCCAGCGGCCATCTGGTAGGGGTCGAGCGTGCCCAGTCGATGACGCAGGCCGACACCAAGCACGATGCCGCGGTCGCGACCGAGCACGCCGCGAACGACGGTGCCATCAGCGGGACCGGCGCCCGGCCCGAGCAGCGGCTTGACGATGCTGCAGCCCTGCACTTCGTGGTCGTACTGTCGGATGATCCATTCCTTGCTCGCCACGTCGGGCGCCGCGAGCACGTCGAGCAGGCTGGCGGTGAGCGAGTCGTTGGCGCGGAGCGTCCACGCAGTCGGTTCCACGGCCGGTGGCACGTAGCGCGACGCGAGCCTCCGCCGCGGCCTGCCCTCGTGGAGAAAGTGGCAGTCGAGTTCCCCGGCCGTCCGGCCCTGCCAGCGGAGCACGAGTCTGCCCGCTCCGGTGAAGGTGCCGATGGCCGTGGCCTCCACTCCCTCGTCGGCCGCGATCTTGGAGAGCTTCTCCCAGTCGGCCGGCGCCACGGCGAGCACCATTCGCTCCTGTGCCTCCGAGATCCAGGCCTCGGTGGCGGAGAGGCCGTCATACTTGAGCGGGACACGGTCGAGGTCGACCTCCGCGCCGAGTGTGGCGGCCATCTCGCCCACGGCGCTCGAGAGCCCGCCGGCGCCGCAGTCGGTGATGGCATTGAAGAGCCTCTGCCGCGACGCCTCGAGCACGAAGTCGGCGAGCATCTTCTCATGAATGGCATGGCCGATCTGCACCGAGCCGCCCGACTGGCTCTCGCTGTCGCTCGACAGCTCGACGCTTGAAAAGGTGGCGCCGTGGATGCCGTCGCGGCCGGTCCGGCCGCCAGCCACGACCACCAGATCGCCCACCTGCACGGCGGCGTCGGCCGAGTTGCGGGGCATGATGCCCACCGTGCCGCAGAACACCAGCGGGTTGCCGATGTAGCCGGGATCGTAAGCGACGGCGCCGGCGATCGTGGGGATTCCCATGCGGTTGCCGTAGTCGCGGACGCCCGCCACAACACCCGCCAGGAGCCGACGGGGATGAATCACTCCCGGCGGCAGATCGGCGGTGGGCGTGTCGGGCCGGCCTACGCAGAAGACATCGAGGTTGGCGATCGGCTTGGCGCCGAGGCCCGTGCCGAGCACGTCACGGATCACGCCACCGAGCCCGGTGGCCGCGCCGCCGTAGGGCTCGATTGCCGAGGGATGGTTGTGGGTCTCCACCTTCACGCAGATGTCGTGGTCGCCGTCGAACCGCACCACGCCCGAGTTGTCGCGGAACACGCTCACGCACCAATCATTGGAGCCGAGTTGCTCCCGCACCTTCCGCGTGGATGCAAACACCGTCTCCTTGAGGAGATTGTCGTACCGCACGCTGCCGGCCGGGCCGACATGGTCGATCGGACTGCCGAGCGTCTTGTGGCAGCAGTGCTCGCTCCAGGTCTGCGCGATCGTCTCCAGCTCGATTTCGAGGGGATCGCGACCAAGGCTCTGGAAGTGATCGCGAACCGCGTGGAGTTCGGCGGCTGAGAGGGCGAGGCAGCGTTCGCGGCTGAGCCTGTCGAGCGCCGCGTCGTCGAGTCCCGCGAGGCGGACCGTCTCCTGGGAGAACGTCCACGGTCGCCCGCCGGCCAGCGTGCGGTGCGGCAGCGAGCCGACCACGACATCATGGATCGCCTCGCTGGCCAGGAGCTTCCAAGCGAGGCGATCAGCATCCGCCGCGCCGAGCGCGGGCAGCCAGTATTTCCGTACGCTGCGGATGGCCGACGGCCGCAGGCCCAGCAGGCCGCAGGCTTCGAGGGCGGTCTCGGCCGCCGGATCGGTGACGCCCGCACGGGGCAGCACATGGAGCACGGTCGGCAGGCTGTCGGCGTCGGCCGGCGACAAGCCGAGCGTGGCGGGTGCCACGAGCGCTGCGTCGCCAGCCTCCGCCACCGTGAAAGTTTCGGTGACCGGGTCGGTGAGCACCGCGGCGGCGAGACGTTCCACATCGGCCCGCGACAGATCGCCCTCGATCAGCCAGGCTGTGGCGGTCTTGGCACGCGTGCAGCCTGGGATGCCCAGTTCGGTGGCACCGGCGACGAGCGCCCGCGCGGCATGATCGCCGGCGGCGTCACGGAGATGGACGTCAACTTCCCACAGCATCGCGGTCTTCCTTGGCACGCGTGAGCAAAGACACGAGTCGGCGACGGTCGCTCGATTGAAGCGCGTCGAGAATCTTTTCAGTGACACCGGCGATCCGCGACAGCGCCTTGGCCACCGGCGATGCGTTATCGAGGAGGATGTCGGCCCAGAGTTCGGGATCACCCGCGGCGATCCGCGTGGTGTCGCGCCAGCCGCCGGCCGTGAACTGCCGCGCCTCGGCCGGCGTGGCCGCGGCGATGGCGGCGGCCATGACATGCGGCGCGTGGCTCGTCATCGCGAGGACCCGGTCGTGGTCACGAGGGGGCATCGTGGAGACGGTGGAGCCGAGGGCCGACCAGAAGCCGCAGATTTCTTCCAGATCGGCGGCTGGCGTGGCCGCAGCGGGCGTGACGACCGTGACCCTTCCGGTGAAGAGGTTCGGATCGGCGGCGGTTGGCCCGCGGCGGTGGCTGCCTGCCACGGGGTGGGCTCCGACAAAGCGGCCGCGGCGTGAACGGCGACGCTTCTCCCAAGTGGCGACGATGCGGGCCTTCGTGCTGCCCGCGTCGGTCAGCAGGGTGCCAGGCTGCACGGCGGCATCGACCTCGTCGAGAATCCAAGGGATCGATGCCACGCCGGTCGCGACCACGACCAGATCGGCCGCAGCGACGGCCGCGGCGATGTCGGTGGCAGCCTCGTCGATCGCGTGGAGCCTTTTCGCATCGGCGAGTGAAGCGGCCGAGCGGCCCACGCCGATCACACGTCGAACGAGTTTCCTCGCCTTCAGTGCCAGCCCGATCGAGCCCCCGATCATGCCCACGCCCACGATGGCGACGGTCGGCCAGTGTGCTTTCGGGGCTTTCATGGGGGCGACGGTGGCGGAGGGGGCGGACGGATGATCGCCGACTTTTTAGCAGATGCGGGAGACGGGACCGATCCCCCGGCTTCCGCCGGGGGCTTTTATGCGTTCTGAGAAGCCCCGGACGGAAGTCCGGGGACACCGGGTCGTTGGGCGATCCCGGATCGGCATGGCACGCGGGGTGGTGTTTGTGCTCGTAGTCCCCCGGCTTGCGCCGGGGGCTTTTATTGCAGCGACACGATGCATCAAACGGTCGCGTCACCCACGACAAGAAGCCCTGTCACGCTAGAATCCTCCGCATGTTCACACGCCGTGAGATGCCGCGGGCGATGGTGGCCGGCATGCTCGGTCGACTCGCCGTCGCGCTCGGGGCGGGGATCGACATGCGGCGGGCGTGGCAGATGGAGATGGCCCGCATTCCCGCCGCGTGGCGGCCGCGGATGGAGCAGGTTGCGAAGGCGCTCGCGGATGGGAATCCATTGGCCGAGGCACTCGCCGCCGCTGGCGACACATTTTCGCCGCTCGTCCGCGGCATGGTCGCGGTCGGAGACCGCACCGGCCACGAGGCGGAGACGCTCCGCGAACTCGCGAGCGTGCTCGAGCGGGGCGTGCGCACGACCCGTGAGCTCCGCCGCAGTCTGGCGGGTCCGGCGTTCCAACTCGCCGTGGCGATCGTGGTCGTCGGGTTTCTCATCTTCATGGCGGGCATGATGTCGCACGACATCCTGCGGATCGGTCTCCGCGGCACGCGCGGCCTGATCGTGTACCTCGCGTCTGTCGCCGGCGTGGCCCTTGTCGGCAGGCTGCTCTTTGGGCAGGCGGTGGCCAACTGGCGGCGGCATGGCATCATGCGGTTGGTCGTCGATCGCATCCCGGTGATCGGGCCGGCATCCCGCGCCGCCGAAGCGGCGGCATGGTGTCGTGCCGCCTCGCTGGCAAGCGGCGTGGGCCTCGACATCGGCCGACTGCTCACGCTGGCATCGAGCGTGGCGCCAGGGCTTGCCGTCGACACGGGATTCGTCGAGGAGCGGCTGCGGGCGGGTGCCACGCTGGCGCTGGCGCTCGACCAGACGCGGCGGTTTCCCCTGCAGGTGCTCGAGACCATCGCCGTCGGCGAGGCCACCGGCAACACGTCCGAAGTGCTCGACCGGCTGGCGGGCCAGTTCGACGAAGAGGCTCGGGCTGGCTTCGAGGCCGCAGCCAAGGGAGCCGGTTTTCTCGTCTGGGCCGCCGTGGCGGGCCTGATCGTTGTGATCGTGTTTCGCATTTTTTCGTCCTACGTCGGGGCGATCCAGAACGCCGCCGGCAGGCTGTGATGCTTGCGGATTGGAAAAAGGTGGCTATCGGCTTTTTTCTCGCGACCTGCCCTGCCGATAGACTTTCCTGAGACCGATCCGTCAGCAGGGCATGCCATGCGATTTCGTCCCCCGATCGTCGCCGCGGTGCTGATGATGACGGCGTCGCTGCCGGGGGCCGTCAGGGGCGACGAGCCTGCCTCGGTTGCAGAGGCTGCGGCCGAGACAACGGCCGAGAAACCGCCGAGCCCGCAGGAGCTGATGACTGCCCGCGGCTTCGTGCGCTACCGTGGCATGTGGCGGACGGTGCAGGAGATCGAACTGATCGAGCGGGCCGACCGCGTGAACCTCGCGCAGAAGGAATGGACGATCCGGCTCGAACGGCTGCGGAAGCGGCTCGACGATCCCAGGCAGGCCGAGGCTGCCACGGAGGAGATCCGCGAGATCGCCGACCCGTTCGCCGTGCCGGCGCTGGCCGCGGCGCTCGGTAAGGAACGAATGCCCCGAGTGCGGGCAGACTACGTCGAGGCGCTGTCTCACATTCGGGGGCCGGACGCCATGACGGCGCTGGTCTTCGTGGCCGTCGACCACGCCGACCCGGAGACGAGGATCCTCGCGGCCGAGCGGCTGGTAGACATCGGCCCCGAGATGGCCGCGCAGGCGATCGCGGGAGCACTGGGCGGTGCCGACAACGCTCGGATCAACCGCGCCGCCGAGGCCCTCGGCCGGCTCGGCTCGGCATCGGCCGTGGGACCGCTCATCGGCGCGCTCGAAACGGAGCACATGCTGGTGGCCGGAGGGGGAGCCCCCGAAGGCTCGACGACCGCCACGTTCACACCCTCCGGAGGCGGGCTCTCGATGGGAGGAGGGCCAAAACGGCAGAAGACCCGCGTGCAGAACCAGCGGGTGCTCGAGGCGCTCGTGAAGATCACCGGCGAAAACTTCGACTGGAACACCGCAGCCTGGCGGGCGTGGCAGGCCAATCGCCAGCTGCCCACCGACTTCGACCCCAGACGCGGGTGACAGGCGCGGGTGATCGTCAGGCGGCGCGGTCGGTGGCCAGTGGCGGCGAGGGGCGACGTCGCTTCGGGAACCACTCCGCGTCGAGCACGAGCGTGGCCACTCGGTTTTCAAGGTTGGGGCGGAAGATCACGAGCAACAGCACCGGCAGGAACCAGGCCATGAACAGGCCGCCGTTGTGCGCCTTCCAGAACTGGCTACCGAGCAGCACGGCTGCGGTGCAGCTCATCAGCGTGCCGAGGTTCTTGGGGGCCGGCCAGATGGCGAGCGTGGAGATCATGGCGACGAATGCGGCCAGCACGGGCAGTCTGAAGACCGAGTCGTTGAAAGGCAGCGCCCAGAATCCTTCCAATGAGACTTCGTTGGGGAAGATCCAGCCGAACATCTGCCGGAGTTGGCCCATGAAAACGGTGGAGTCGGGGGATGTGAACCAGAGGCCGAAGACGAGCGCCAGGATCGCGGCGCCGATCCCGAGCGCGAACCGGCGGATGCCTCGCTGCCAGTAGAAACCGCACCACAGGGGCAGCAGGAAGACGGGGTAGTAGATCGTGCCGGTCGCCAAGCCGATGAGTGCGCCCGAGATGAACGGCCGGCGGTAGGCTGCGATGGCCCACACGATCAGGGCCCCGGGCAGCGCGTGGTCCACCCGGCCGGTCATGATTGCCGTGTAGGGGAGCAGCAGATAGAGCACAGCCGCAGCGATCCCCAGCCGGATGGCGTCGAAGTGCCGCCAGCCGATGAGTACCATGCCCGCCACGATCGCCAGTTGCGACAGAATGGCCATCACGCGGGCCGTCGTCTCGTAGACGACGCGGCTGTTGGCATCACGGTTCTCGCCCGCGTCGACGGCGTCGGGGTCGGCCGAGAAGAGGCGTTGCGTCGAGATCTGCGGCAGCACGAAGAGCAGGGGGTAGCCTGGGCCAAGCCGGGAGAGTTGGTCAGCGTCGACCTCCGCCTCGCGGGCATTGAGGCGTGCCGCCGCGGCGGCACCCGCGAGGTCGTCCCGTTGCGGCCGCGAGGTGATCACGTTGGCTAGCAGGAAGACGAGCAGCGAGATTCCCAGAAACACGAGTCCGCCCACCGTGAGGTTTGGGTCGAGCAGCGGGCGACGGACCATCAACGAGTCGAAGAGCATCCGCACGAGGAAGATGCCCGACACGGCAAAGATCCAGATGTAGCCAAGCTGCTGGGCGGCGGCGCTCGCCTTGTAGCCACCATATTCGACCGCAAGCAGTCCCGGAGCCAGAAGAATGAGCCCGACCAGGTCGAGATTCCGCATGCTCCAGACGCGGTTGAATTTGAAAAACACCGCGATCGAAAGCAGCGACGACAGGTAGAACCAGGTCGTGGGGTTGACCCGGTAGTAGTGGAAGAGAATGTCGCTCATGCCGGCGGTCCTGCCCGACCTCGGGGACGAGGGCCCGGATGCGGGGCATCCGTTTGGAGGTCCCGGGGGGGGACGGGTCGGACCACCAGTATAAGGGAAAACCAGGGGCCGGCGGTGCCCGGGCGATCGGGTTTCCCAGACAAGCCCCCATCCAAGCCCCCGGCGCAAGCCGGGGGATGCGTCATTCCAATGCTGCCGAATCCGCTTGAGTGTGAAAAAGAGAAAGCCCCGGCCATCCTGGCCGGGGCTTTCTTCGAGGCTGCGCCGCTGGGTGGAGTCGGCGAGGGTGTGCAGCCGCGTTGTCTTCGCGAGCACGAACTCAGATCAATACTTCAACTTGTCGCCGAGGTGCTCGTTGCCGGCCCGTGTCACGAGCGACGAGAAGACGCGGATCGTGACGTCGCTGGCGATGATCTTCACGCTGGCGTCGCCAAACACGACTTGGGCGCCGCCCGGATGAAAGGCGTAAACCTCGCTGCCGCCGTCGGATCCATAGTAGCCCGAGCCAAACGCCGCGGTGAGCATGCTCTCGCCGTTGGTGGCATTGATCACGGCCGTCGGGCTCGATCGGAATGCAGTGCCGGTGGCGTTGGAACCGTCGATCGAGATGTCGGATGCCGGCCGCACCCAGCCACCAGCGTTGACCCGCAGCGTCGGGAACTTATTGGTCGCATCGTCGGCACGGCTCCGCTTTCTGTAGAGGAAGGGCCGGCCAGCACTCTCGGCGGCGAGGATCGTCGTCGAGAGGCCATCGGACGCGTCACTTAACTTCGGCTTGTAGCCATCGCCGTAATCCTTGGGCAGCAGGCCGTCGCCGGTGCTCGGCGTGTTGTTGCCCTTGTTGGCCACGGGGGCCGCGGCGGCAGCTTGGTCGGCCTGATTATCGTTGGGCACCTGCGGCGACGTCGTGTTGGCCAGAGCGTTGTCAACGTAGATCGTCGGACCGTAGTCGGACGGCGCTGCGAAGCCAGGCGAGGCCGAGACGTTTGAGAAATCGTTGGCCGCCGCGTTGGTCGTCGCCTTCGCGTAGGTGGCAGGCACGGCATACGGCTGGCTGCTCGACTGCGGGTCGTAGTCGAACCGCAGGTCGGGGTTCGGTGCCGACGGGCATTCGAACGTGGGGATCCGTGTCGCCGCCAGCACGTAGTTTGGGATCGTGAAGCCAGTGCCGGCCGTGTTCTTCGACCAACTCTGTGACGGGTCATACCGATCGAAGAGCGCGGTCTGCTCGACGTAGGGCAGCAGCCGCGTATGCCACGAAAGTCGCAACCCGGTGCGGATGCTGTTTGGCAGATTGCCACCAGTGCCGTCGGCGTAGGCCTGGGTGGCGACGCCGAGTTGTTTGAGGTTGTTGGCGCAATTGTTCCGGCGGGCTGATTCACGGGCGGATTGCACGGCCGGCAACAGGAGGCCGACGAGCGTGCCGATGATGGCAATCACCACCAACAGTTCGACCAGCGTAAAACCCCGGCGGAGCCGGGCTGGTGTGAGAACGGACATGGGAATCTCCAGGGGAGGGAATGCAACGAATCGAACGGATCAGGCCTCGATCAACGTGAGCGAGGACTCAGGGACATACGGGCATGGGGATCATCTGCGGTTCTTGCGAACAGGCTGCTTGCCATCACTGACGGAGATCTGCATCCCGCTCAGGTCTTCACGGATATCGAAACGCAGCGGGCTTGCCTCGGGTGAGAGGTAGTTCTTTGGGATGGGCTGGCCGGATTCGCCGGGGCGGACTGAGACCGCGTAGAGGCCGGAGGGGAGGCCCTCGTCAGCGGCGATCGTGAACGAACCATCCGCTGCCGCGATGATGGCTCGTGTCTCCAAATCGCCAGAGCCTGCAATGCGTTGGAAGTTCAAGGTGACGCGGCCGAGCGGCTTGCCGTTGAACGTGGCGGTGCCCGAGACGGTGTGCCTGGCCAGCATCGGCAGGGTATTGACGACGGCAACCGCGAGCACGATGCCGACGCCTGCAAGGACCGCGGCCCGAACAATCCACCGCGGCATGCCGAGCGACTCGACCGTGGCCGAGACGTTCGACGCGAATTCGTCGACACCACGGCCGAGTGCCGAGTCACCGCCCTGCTCGTCTCCGCCACGGCTGCGGCGGCGACGGTCGTCCTTGAAGTCGCGGATGGCGGCGTCGGCGGCGAGCGACGAGGCGGACGACGCAGTGCTGCCACGTCGCTTGCTCGAGAGTCGGCGGGGTTGGCCGGAGGTGTAGGAGAGTGCTGCGGAGGACATGTCGAGGGCTCCTTTGTCGAGCCATCGCGGTCCTCCGGTCATTCCGGTCGGCGTCGCGTCTGTGTGGTGCGGATGGTGCTTGAAGGCGCCCGCGGGGGCTGCTGTCCGTCTCGTCGGATCAGCGATCGAAGACCACTTTCCAGATCGTTCTCGTGAGTCCTCAGTGAGCCCTGCGAAAACGACCGTCTTTTCGATATGTTATTAAATCGATAAAGTTTGTCAAGCAGTTGACTAAAAATTTTTATTGGCCAATTTTTGGCCATATTTTAGAAAAATCAGAGAAAGCAGGATGTCTGGGTTGAGGATTAATTGATCAATCACTACCAATATAGTAATGATTTATCTGGGTGGCAAAAAATCATCGTGCCGACTTATCGAGCCGGGTCTTCTCGGTCCGCTCGATCTGCACGACGACGCCGTCCTGCACGATCGCCAGGACCGACCCGTAACGGAGTCCCCGCAGTGCGTCTTCAATGCGGGCCAGGGCGGCATCGTTCGTCGTTGCAGTGGGCTCGGGCGAGGCGGTGGCATCGGCGCCATGCCGCTGGCCGTCGGTTGGTTTGTTGCTCATGTGATGCTCGGGGCGATGCTGGGGATTGGGGAAGAGGACAGATGAAGAGGGTTTTCAGATCACGTATTCGGGGTCGGGGAGAAACACGCGGACCTTGCGGGGAGTGATGGTCACCCGCTCTCCTGGCTGAAGGGCCAGATCGCGGGCCGTATCGGCGGGCAGGTCGACATGAAGCACACTGTCTGAGTCATCGGGCCGGCATGAGATCCGCGAGATCGCGCCGCTGCGGGCGATCCTCAGCACGCTCGCCGGCAGGCTGCCATTGCCCGAGGGATCACGTATGGCGGACTCATTCGGGGCATGTGTGCTCGTACGGGCGATATCGAGCTCGTGCGGGCGGAGGTAGACCCGCGCCGGCCTGGCCTGCGCATGCGGGTAGTCGGGATAGTCGATCGGGATGCCGTGCCAGAACGCCTGCCCCTTCTCGACTCGGCCGTGGAAGACATTCACATTGCCGAGGAAGTCCATCACGAAGGGCGTGGCCGGATGTTCGAAGACCTCATCGGGCGTGCCTCGCTGTTCGATTTTTCCGTGGTTCATCACCACCACCTCGTCGGCGAGTTCGAAGGCCTCCTCCTGATCGTGGGTCACGAACACGCTGGTCATGCCGATCTCGTCGTGGAGCCGCCGCAGCCATTGCCGCAGTTCCACCCGTACCTTGGCGTCGAGCGCGCCGAAGGGCTCGTCGAGCAGGAGGATCTTCGGCCGGATGGCGAGCGCCCTGGCGAGGGCGACCCGTTGCCGCTGGCCACCGGAGAGCTGCGCGGGCTTGCGACCGCCGAGGCCGTCGAGCCGCACGAGGTGCAGCAGCTCGTTGACCTTCGCCTCGATCTCATGCCTCGGGGCCTTGCGAACCCGCAGTCCGAAGGCGATGTTCTCGAACACGCTCATATGGCGAAAGAGCGCATAGTGCTGAAACACGAAGCCCACCTCCCGCTGCCGGGCGTGGCGGTCGGTGATGTCGGCGCCGTCCTCCTCGATGCGGCCGGAGTCGGGCCATTCGAGCCCG